>JBMLTP010000291.1:16665-16902 GCA_049239885.1 Crocinitomicaceae bacterium | reverse complement strand
GTTTATAAGTGGAAGAACCAATAATTTAAGACTCAATTTAGGTTTAGGTGGAGCTATTCATTACGCCGACTTCTTTATTGCTGCAGCAGTAAATAATATTACAGGTGATTTAATTGAACTAGGGACAAGTCAAGTCAATTTTCAACCTACGCCACATTTATTTTTATCAACAGGTTACAACCATTCAATCGGACAAACTATTTCCATAAATACAACTTTACTTCTTAAAAAAATGAG
>JBMLTP010000291.1:0-16655 GCA_049239885.1 Crocinitomicaceae bacterium | reverse complement strand
CTATCGATAGTCGCGAACTTTGACGAGAATTTATTTGGAGGTTTGGTTTATCGTCACAAATCGGCGATTGGTGTAACCGGAGGATTTAATATAAATGATAAATTTCGACTCGGTTACTCGGTAGATTTTTCAATTAATAAGGTAAGATACGCGAGTAATGGAGGGCACGAGTTAATCTTACGCTATCGTTTTTAAAAAATGAAATTAAACACACTAGTTGCTTTAATAGTATTCATCAACTTCAATTATTGGAGTCAGATAAACCCTTTTTCTGAACCAAAAAGATTACCCATAACAATAAATAGCTCAGCCGAAGAAAGTGCGCCAATTTTATCTTCAAACGGGAATGAAATCTATTATGTTAGAACATTTGATCAAGATAATCAAGGTGGCGTTAACGATCAAGATATTTGGAAATCTGCGAAAAATGATAAAGGAGAATGGAGTCAAGCTGAAAATGTTTCAGACTTCAACAATGAATTTCACAATGGACTTCTATCTTTTTCAAACGATGGTAAAATTGCCTACCTTTTGAATTCTTATGGTGGGAAAACGAATCAATTAAAAGGAATTGCCTATTCAACGCAAGATCAAAATGGTAATTGGAAAAAATCCGTTTCATTGGAGCTTCCTTTAACTGATTTTGAGAGTTCATCCTTCGGTTTCTCGATATCCGGAGACCAAAAATCCATTATCATTTCTGCAAAGATGAAAAATAGTGGAAGCGGAATGGATATATATCTTTCAGAAAAGTCCTCAGGCTCCTGGTCAAAACCAGAAAGATTGGAAATAAATACTGCTAAAAATGAAATCTCTCCTTTTCTATCAGAAAACGGTGACACACTCTATTTTGCGAGTAACGGGTTAGAAGGTCTTGGCAATTATGATATATACTATTCTACACGAAATGGAAGCGCAATTAATTGGAGCAATCCAATAAATATGGGAAATGTGATTAACTCTCCTGATTTTGATGCATATCTCTTTCGAAAGGGTAAACAACTATTTTGGTCTAGTAACCGCGGAGCTTCAGATGCGGACATTTATTTCGCTGAAGAAAAACCTACTCCGATTTTATCTATCAATGTTACAAAAAAAGATGTCTCAAAATTCAATGGAACCGATGGAGAAATCGATTTAATAGTTGTTTCGGGAACTGCACCATACAAATTTAAATGGTCTAATGGAGGTTTCGTAGAAGATCTTTTTAAATTACGAAAAGGAATTTATGAAGTAGAAATAGTCGATGCATCGGGACAGAAAGTCACCAGACAAATTGAATTAACGGAACCGCAACCTGAACTAAGAGCCTATTTTCGCTTACCTGAAGTTCGATTCGAATTTGATTCTTGGAAGTTATCTAGTACAAAAGATTTAGATTCACTCAATTTAATTGCCGAGTTATTAACTAAAAATCCCGGAATGATAATCGAGTTGATCTCCCATACCGACTCAAGAGGAGATGAAAAATCAAATATGAAACTATCTGAAAACCGAGCTAAAGCAGTTTATACCTATTTAGTTGAAAAACAAGGAATTGACCCAAGAAGAATGATTCCAATTGGCACAGGGGAAACCGAGCCTGTGCGATTTATTGATCCTTCAACTAATCAATACATAACATTAACAGAGGCATACATAGAAACATATAAAAACACTGATTTAAACATGTTTGAACAACTACACCAACAAAACAGACGATTGGAAGGAAGAATTATTTCATTTGACTTTAACCCCAACACTGCACCAGCTGCGCCAAAAGAATATTTACTTCAACCAAAATAAATGGAATTAATCAACCTCATCTTTCGTTTGGGAGTTCTCTTTTCCATTTATGGATTCCTGTGGTTTTTCATCGACTTAATTCTAAAAATGCTTGTTGGAGGTAGAACGAGAACTATTGTTGAAGTTTATCTCATAAAATCAATAAAATATTTATTTCTAGTCAATGTCACTTTTCTATTTTGCTTAGACATAAACCAGCAGGATGTGACGTTAAAAAATCTGTTGCCATCTGCAATAATCCTACTCATGTATTTTATTGGGAAATTTCAACAAAAACAAAAGCAAATCAGATTAATGGGTTCATTTGGTAATGAATCATTTAATGAAGGATTTAACATACGAGCCGAAATAGCTTTGATTACTGCGGCAATTATACTTTTCATTTCATTTATTTATTTTCCACAATATGCTTCAAACGGAGTTGCAAATTGGTTTCGAGAAAGTATCATTGATCTTGAAACAACGGTTCTAATCGGATTCATCTTCAAAGTAATTGGGTTTTTCTTTCTTGTGGGAATGATAATTAAAATGGTAAATGCTGTAATTTATATTTTATCTGGTCAACCATTTATTGATATACAAACATCCATTAATTCTGGAAAGCAAAAACGAAAATCGGATGACTTCGATGATTTCGAAGAAGTAGAATAAATTGACATAAATCAGTTTTTTACCCGAATTATTATCAGTTATTTTTGAGCCTATAATCATTTTTCTTCGATAACTTCCTTCTGATCTTTGAAGAAAAAAGAGAACAATGGAAACAACTGCCACTAATGAAATGGAGTTCAATCGTTTTGGATTCATTTCCGCAATCATTTTAATCGTTGGATGTCTAGGTGGACTTACAGTCGGAATGGGTGCAATTGAAAATACGCTAGCTTTAATAGCAGTGTTAATCCCAACTATGATAACCTTAAGTTTTTTGCTCGCTGTCGCACCAATGCGCTGGATTATGATTTCCGCAACGACTAGTATTGTATTGGATTTAATACTTCTGACTTATTATATTTTGGTTTGATTTGTATTAGTTGCAAACGGAATAACTGCGAAAAAGTCTTAATATCCTAAAGTCCTTCTATCAATAAAAGTAAGAAATAAGAGACAAAAACGAAGATTTTACGAATAGTTTTATTTGCTAGCTAAATAGCTATTAAAGCAACAGTCATTCATCATTCTGTCATTCAGTCATTTGTCATCTAAATTACTTCAAACACTTAAAATAATCAAAAGGCTCTTGGCATTCATTGCACTGATAATGAGCTTTACAGGCGGTACTACCAAATTGACTTACCATTCTTGTATTTCTCGAATTGCATTTTGGACAAGGAACTATGGTTGGTGCCGCAAATAATACACTTTTATCAACTTCATTTTCAGGAGGCGCAATTCCATATTCACGAAGTTTAAATTTGCCTTTATCCGATAACCAATCTGTTGTCCAAGCTGGAGATAGAACCGTTCGAACTTTTACATCCTCTATTCCTTTTTCTTTCAACTTAGACTTGATATCTGCCTCCATGACTTGCATGGCAGGACAACCACTGTATGTTGGCGTAATGGTTATTACCCAAGAATCATCTTCGAAAGAGGCATCGCGAACAACTCCTAAATCAACAACAGAAAGAACTGGAATCTCAGGGTCACTGACTTCTTCCAACCATTCCCATATTTGATCTTTGGTTACCATTCCATATTTGGATAGGCGCGCTGCATGTATTGTAAATCGGATAAAATATAACCCATGTGCTCCGAATGACGTCCTTTTCTGCCTCCTTCAAATTTCCAATTATTTGTTGGAATCGAAATTGTGGCCTCCGTGAAAACAGAATTTACAGTTTGCTCCCAAATGGAACGTAAATCTGCTAAATCAGGTAAAATTCCAGAACTTGTTAATTCTACATCCACTGCATCAGTATAGAAAATTTCATCAGCGTAACGCCAAAGGTTATCCAACGCTTTTTGAATTCGCTCGTGTGACTCTTCTGTTCCGTCACCAAGGCGAATGACCCATTCAGATGTATGTCTCAAATGGTATTTTGTTTCTTTCAAAGACTTTTCAGCAATAGCGGATAGCTGAGCATCTTTGGAATTTATCAAACGCTCAAACAAGGGTTTTCTATATGCATCGAATAAAAACTGACGCATGATCGTATCCGCGAAATCTCCATTGGGCTGCTCAAGCAAGAGTAAATTAGTGTATTCCCGCTCGAATCGTAAAAAAGCTAGTTTATCTCCATCTCTTCCCGCTCCTTCAACTTCACCTGCATAATTTAAGATGCTTGTCGCCTGTCCGATTAAATCTAAGGCAATGTTCGTTAATGCAATATCTTCCTCGAGAATAGGACCATGTCCACACAATTCCCCAAGTCGCTGACCAAGAATAAGGCTATCATCTCCTAATCTTAATAGATAACGAAATAGTGCTTCGTTCGTCATAATTACATGTGTTTTACTCCATCCGGAACGTCGTAAAAAGTTGGATGGCGGTATATTTTCGTATCAGATGGTTCAAAAAATTCATCAGAATCCGCTGGATCGTTGGCATGAACATAATTTGATTCAACCACCCATATACTAATTCCCTCAGATCTTCTTGTGTAAACGTCTCTGGCATTTTCCAATGCCATTGTTGCGTCTGCAGCTCTCAGGCTACCCACGTGTTTATGACTTAAACCTTGCTTGCTTCGAATAAAAACCTCCCAAAGTGGCCATTCAGTTGCTGACATATGAACTATTTTAAATATTTATTATGCTGATTTTCTCATTGCGCGTTTCGAAGCAAAGGCATTCGCCGCCTCTCGAACCCAAGCTCCTTCTTCTTTCGCTTTTCTTCTTGCCTCAATTCGCTCTTTGTTACATGGACCATTTCCAGCTAAAACTTGGTAAAATTCATCCCAATTGATCGGTGAAAAATCATAATGACCTCGTTCTTCGTTCCATTTCAAATTTTCATCTGGAATTTTCAATCCTAAGATTTCAGCTTGTGGCACGGTAGCATCTACGAAATTTTGTCTCAATTCATCATTCGAGAAACGCTTGATTTTCCATTTCATGGATTGAGCTGAATGAGGAGAATCGGCATCGCTCGGACCAAACATCATCAATGACGGCCACCAAAAACGATTTAGAGCATCTTGAGCCATCTCTTTTTGTTCTGTAGAACCGTTTGCTAATACCATCAATGACTCATAACCTTGTCTTTGATGGAAAGATTCTTCCTTACAAATTTTAACCATTGCTCGAGCATAAGGTCCATATGAAGCTCTGCAAAGAGCAACTTGATTCAAAATTGCCGCTCCATCAACCAACCAACCAATTGCACCAATATCTGCCCAAGTGAGCGCGGGATAATTGAATATGGAAGAATATTTTGCTTTGCCATTGTGCATATCGTCAATTGTTGCTTCACGATCAGCACCTAATGTTTCCGTTGCACTATATAAATACAATCCGTGACCGGCTTCATCCTGAACTTTTGCCAATAAAACGGCTTTTCTTCTGAGGTTTGGAGCACGAGTAATCCAATTTCCTTCGGGCAACATTCCAACAATTTCCGAATGTGCATGTTGAGAGATTTGACGGATCAAGGTCTTTCTGTATGCATCCGGCATCCAATCATTCGGTTCAATCTTAATCTCTCGATCAATTTTATCTTGAAACCGCGCTTCAAGTTCTGAGATAGATAATTCTTTCATGCGATAAAGATTATTTCACAAATATAACAAATTCAAGCTCATTTCAAATATGACGATTATCATAAAAGAATACGACTTTAACAACATAAATCGTGTTCATTTGTTTATCTTTGACCGCCAAAAAACTGTAAATGACACCACGTTTTCATTCATTAAAAATATCGGATGTTCGAAAAGAAACGGCGGATTGTGTTTCGATTGCCTTCGATGTTCCGAACGATTTAAAATCGCATTACCAATTTCTTGCAGGACAATATTTAACTTTAAAAACTACGATTGACGGAGAGGAAGTTCGACGATCTTATTCATTGTGTTCCGCTCCGTTCGAAAATGAATGGCGAGTTGCCATAAAACAAGTTGAAAATGGAAAATTCTCAACTTTCGCTAACGGGAACTTGAATGCGGGAGATGTGATGGATGCGATGACTCCAATGGGGAATTTTGCGTTGAAAAATGACGTAAACCACAAAAAATCCTATGCACTTTTCGCAGCGGGTAGCGGTGTGACTCCTATTCTTTCCATCGCCAAAGAAATTTTGAATAGTGAACCGAATAGCATCATTACCTTATTTTATGGTAATAAGGGATTCAATGATGTGATTTTTCGAGAAGAACTTGAAGACTTAAAAAATCGTAACTTAACTCGTTTAAGTGTGGTTCATGTCTTTTCAAGAGAAAGTTTAGGGAATAAACTTCAAAAAGGGAGAATTGACAGAACGAAAACCATTGATTTATATAATGCATTCCTAAAAAACATTTCAGTTGATGAAGCTTTTATTTGCGGCCCTGAACAAATGATTCTAGGCGTTAAAGAAGCTCTAACAGAACTTGGCGTCGATTCTTCGAAAGTTCATTTTGAACTGTTTACAAGTGGGAATGTTGCAAGTAAAAAGAAAGAGGCTGAAGTAGCCGAATTACCTTCATTTGAGTCAAAGGTCCAAGTTATTTTGGATGATGAGTCATTTGAATTTAATTTGGATTCTAACGGAATGACAATACTCGATGCGGCTCAAAAAGCAGGTGGAGATTTACCTTATGCCTGCAAGGGTGGGGTTTGTTGCACATGTAAAGCAAAAGTGATGGAAGGCACCGTTCGAATGGTAATCAATTACGCATTAACCCCGGAGGAAGTCGAATCCGGATACATTTTAACCTGTCAAGCGCATCCAACTTCTGAAAAAGTGGTTGTATCGTTCGATGAATAAATTTTAAAAATGGGTTTATTTGATATTTTCAAGAAAAAAGAGAAAGAAACATCAAAGCATGGATTTCATGAATTGAAAGTTTCCGAGATAAAAAGATTGAATGAAAATTCTGTGATGGTTTCATTGGATGTTTCTTCTGAATTGAAAGAACATTTTCAGTTTATTCCTGGTCAGTATTTAAACTTTGAAATTGAAATCAAAGGAAAAAAACTTCGGAGGTCATATTCCATTTGCTCAGGACCTAATGAATCCTTATCGGTTGCAATAAAGGGTATTGAAAATGGAGTTGTTTCAAATTGGTTCAATCAAGAACTGAAAGTTGGAGACATACTTCACGTCGCTGCTCCTGAAGGAAATTTTACCTTGAATTCCGAATATAAAAATATTGTTGCGATAGCTGCAGGAAGTGGAATCACACCAATTATGTCGATTTCTAAAGCGTTAAATAACGGTCAGGTTCATCTGTTTTTTGGGAATCGATCAAAATCGGACGCCATTTTTTTATCGGAAATTCAATCAATGTCAAATGTCCAATTCACAGGATTTTTAAGCCAAGAAGGTGCTGAAGGATTTCACAAAGGTCGAATTGACAAAGCAAATTTCACAGAAATAATTAAATCTGACCTAAACATTCTGAAAGCAGATGCTTTCTTTATTTGTGGACCCGAGGGAATGATTCACGATGTAAAAGATACGTTGAAATTATTCGGAGTCAACGATAAGAAAATAAAATTTGAATTATTTACAGCTCCAACTGCTGTTGAAAAAAGCCCAGAAGTAGATTTCAAAGGAACAAGTGAGGTGACTATCATTTTAGACCACGAACAACTAACCTTTGAAATGAAACCCGGAAATGCAACCATTCTCGACTTAGTAGAGAAAAATGGAATGGATGCACCCTATTCGTGCCGTGGAGGTGTTTGTTGTTCGTGCAAAGCGAAAGTTTTAGAGGGCAAAGCGACTATGCGGGTCAACTATTCGTTAACAGATGAAGAGGTAAATCAAGGTTACATTTTGACTTGTCAAGCACAACCAAATTCGGAAAAACTAACGGTAAGTTACGATGAGTAAAACTATTGTTGTTGTCGGTGCGAGCCGCGGGATTGGCAAATCTGTTGTTGAATTATTTGCTTCTAATTCAAACTATAAAGTTTTTGCATTAGCAAGAAATAAAGAACGATTAATCTCAAATTTCAAGGAATTTCCAAATGTTGTTTGTGGTGCTTTCGATTTGGCCAGTCCTATTGCTGGACAACTAGCTGAAATATTTGAAAACATTGATAAAATTGATGTTTTAATCAATAATGCTGGCTATTTGGTAAACAAACCTTTCGAAACAATTACGCATGAAGATTTTAGCCATTCTTATCAAGTAAACGTTATTGGCGTAATGGAAACAGTGCAATATTTTGTTCCGAAAATGAATATTGAAAAGTCCCACATTATAAATATTAGTTCTATGGGCGGATTTCAGGGATCAATGAAATTTGCTGGACTTGTGGCATATTCTACTTCTAAAGCGGCACTTTGTAGTTTTACAGAACTTTTTGCAGAAGAATATAAAAACACGCAAATAAAGATGAATTGTTTGTGCCTAGGAGCAGTTCAAACTGAAATGTTGGAAGAAGCATTCCCGGGATACAAAGCGCCATTGGAACCAAAAGAAATGGCAAAATTCATAGTGAACTTTGCAGAAATAAATGGTGACTTTATGAATGGTAAAATCATACCTGTATCCTTGTCAAATCCATAGTTTTTTGTTTTGCTTGAATTTCGTAACTTAGCTGTCTAAAAATGATTTCTTTGCGAAAACTTTTACTGGTCGGAATTTATTTTATTTCCCTTCATTTGGGTTACGGGCAAGATATACATTGGTCTCAATTCAATGATAATCAACTTTTTCAGAATCCAGGTAACACGGGCAATTTTGACGGAGATTATCGATTCATAGGCAATTTTCGAGATCAATGGAGAAGTGTTACAATACCGTACAATACGTTTTCAATGTCCGCAGATGCCAAAGTGAAAAAATGGGGATTTGGTATATTGATGTTTCACGATCAAGCCGGTGATGGGACTTTCAAAACAATTGAAACGCAAGGAAATATTTCAAGAGCATTTAAACTCACAAAAGACTCCGCTCATGTAATTCGACCGGGAATAAATTTCGGTATGAATCATAGACAGCTGAATTGGAAAAACCTCTATTTTGACAATCAATACAATGGATATTATTTCGATCAAAGTTTACCAACGAATGAGAATTATCAGACCGATCGAAAGACTAATTTCTCGCTAGGTACAGGATTTATTTATGAATGGCGGCAATCGAATAGAGTTAAACTCACGGCTGGTTTAGGTGCTTATAATTTAAATCAACCAAATCAAGGTTTTTATAATTTGGAAATCAAACGTGACATCAGATACAATGGATTTGTTAAAGGGACCTTTATGCTGAATGAAAATTGGGATTTGATACCAAGTGTTCAATATTCGCAGCAAGGTGTTTACCGTGAAATGATTTTGGGTTCCTCTGGAAAATATTATTTAAAGTCCTCAAAAGGCGTTTATCGTGCCTTCTATGCCGGAGCCTGGTATAGAACCAAAGATGCTGGTTACCTTAGTTTGGGATATGATTACAAGGATTTATTTGTTGGAATAAGTTACGATGTCAATTTTTCAAAATTAGTTCCCGCAAGTAATTATCGAGGAGGTCTTGAAATCGCTGTTCGATATATCATACGTAAATTCAAACCGAAAAATATCTTACACCGGGTATGCCCAGATTTTATCTAGTTCTTTTCGTCGTTCTTTCTTCAACCTTTTCAATCGGACAAGTTAAAACTAAAAAACTAGTTGAGTTCGCTGACAAACAGTTTAAAAAAGGCGATTACTACTATGCAATTGAGTATTATCAGAAGGCGCTCAAACAGGATTCTACAAATCTTGACATTCAATGGAAATATGCGGAGGTTCAACGTGCCTACAAAAATTATGTGGTAGCAGAAGATTATTATGCCATCGTTTTTAATCGTGATGGTATAATAACCTACCCTTCATGCTTGATTCAGCTTGGACTAATGCAAAAACAAAATGGTAAATATGTAAAAGCCCTAGAAACGTTTAAGCAAGCAAAACGCGAATACGAAAAAGATAAAACTGGTTACTTATTCAAAAAAGCCGTCCAAGAAATAGATGCAACAACTTGGGCACTAAAAAATTTTTCAGATACGCTTAAGCCGATGGAATCATTGCCTGAAACGGTTAATAGTGTTAACGCTGAATTTGGACACACTATTCGTGACAATCAACTTATTTTTTCATCCTTAAGAGCTGATTCGATTAACACAACAGAAGAAGTTTACAGTCAAACGTATAAAACGCATCTTTTCCTTTCTAAAATTGAAAACGGGGATTTTAAAGAAAACCAACGTGTACAAGAACTATTCAATCAAAAAATAAATTCTGGGAATGGAACTTTTTCGCTTGATGGAAAGCGTTTTTATTATAGTTTATGTGACGATGAAGGATACAATTACAAATGCAGAATAGTCTATGCAAACTATGAAAATGGGAAATGGTCAAAGATTGATACGTTAGGAAAAGAAATTAATGAGCCTGGAAAAAATTCAACGATGCCCTCTATATCAAAGTTTGATGGAAAAGAGGTACTATTTTTCGCTTCGGACAAAACAGGAACTAAAGGCGGTTTGGATATATGGATGGCACAAATGAATGGTGTAAAAGCTGAAAACGTTCAAAATATTGCAGATATCAATACAGTAGAAAATGAAATTACTCCATGGCACGATAGCATTACAAATAAACTCTACTTTTCATCATCTTGGCATTACGGATTTGGAGGACAAGACGTATTTTATACTGAGTTTCCATTTAAAAAAGTAGAAAATGCAGGTATACCGATAAATAGCCCTGCAAATGATCAGTATTTTTTCTCTCACCGTGACACTATTTATGTTTCATCTAATCGAATTGGTACAAAGTATGCCAAAAACCCAACTTGTTGCAGTGATATTTTTGCTAAATACCCAATAAAGATTCCGAAAATTGAACCGCCAATAAAAATTGATTCATCTACTATTATCACTCTTATTAAAAAGAAGTTGCCGGTTCGCTTGTATTTTAGAAATGATGAACCTGATGAAGACTCGTGGGCAACTTCTACTAAACAAAACTACCTAACAACCTATAATTTATACAAGAAGAATTACGAGTTGTATAAACGAGAAGTCGTTAAAGGATTGAATACAGCTTCTGCTGAAAAGAAAAAACGTGATTTAGATGAATTCTTCAAAAACGAGGTTGATAATGGAGCTAATGACTTAATTGAATTTACTGGTCTTTTGCTTCAAGAACTTTCTCAGGGTTCCAAAATTGTGGTTTCAATTAAAGGTTTTGCGAGTCCGTTGGCTAAAACCAATTACAACGTAAACTTAACAAAAAGGAGAATTTCATCATTGGTTAACTATTTCAATGAGTACAATCATGGTGAGTTCAAACCTTACTTGAATGGGACTGCTAAAAATGGCGGTAAACTTATTTTAGAATTTATTCCATTTGGAGAATTCAATGCGGACCAAACAACGAGTGATAAAGTCGATAAACAAAATGAATCTGTATACTCAAAAGAAGCCGGTATAGAGCGGAAATTGCATATTGAAGAGGTGACTTTTGAGAAAAATAAAGAAACGTTTCCTCTTTACGCAAAAGATTATGTTTACAATGCAGGGGTTATACAAAAAGCAAACTCCATTTCAGGTAGTTTCACCGTATTCAATAGATCGAATTCAACTGTAACCTATAAAATCAATAATTCTGATCCAAATCTTACTCTGAATACCAATAAATTGACCATTGAAGCCTATGGAAATTCAATAATTAGTTTCAAACTCAATACAAGCGGTATGAAAGGATTCCAAAGACGTTCCTTCCAATTAGATGTTTCAGGTTTCGACAACAAGCTTGAATTATTTATCACAACTGAAGTCACAAATAAATGACGGAATCACAACCTATAAAACAAGTAAAATCGCGTCTTCAATTCATTGATATGGCGAGAAGTATCGCGATCATTTTGATGTTGGAAGGTCATTTTGTAGATACAACACTTGGTAGGCAATTTAGAAGACCAACAGACATTCAACGTTTTGCGGATTGGAATTATATCGTTTTTGACATTTGGGAATACATTCGAGGTTTTACTTCACCAATGTTTTTAACCATTACGGGTGTTGTCTTTGTATATCTATTATTAGGAAACGAAAAAGAAACATTTTTCAAGAATATTCGCGTAAAAAAAGGATTCAAACGAATTATTGAACTGCTCTTTTGGGGCTATCTGCTTCAAATTTATTCTTTTCATGTATTGCAATGCATCGCTATCGGAATCTTTATTATTCTCTCATGTTACGGATTATCCCGTGTATTGAAATTTATACCAATTTGGCTTTTTTACCTTACAGTAGGTACGCTGCTATTTACCTTGTATATTCCGATGCAAAAACTCCCAATTCCTTGGCCACAAAATGCTCCACAGTTCATTCAGAACATTTTTCGAAATGAATCAAAATTTTCAATTTTTCCAATTATCCCGAATTTGGGGTTTACGATGTATGGGGCATTTATTGGAACAATGTTATATCGATTTAAAAATAATGTCCTTACGTACAAATTTCAATTAACACTTTTCATTTCCGGTATTTCCATTTTCTTTTTTTCAAATCCAATTTTAAACTTCATCAATAAATATTTATTATTCAATACTTTTCCAAAGCTTTATTCAATTGATTGGTTATACGAGCGAGTCGGCATGTCTCTATTGATTCTCAGTATCCTTTTACTGATTAATATTTTATTCGGAAATAGAAAGAATAATTTATTCTTAAAGATGGGGCAAAACACGTTAACCATTTTCATTATTCACTTTATGGTTTTATACGGCAGTGTTATCGTAATTGGAATTAATGATTTTTTCAATCAAAAATATAATCCACTTAATCCATGGCAAGCATTCTTCGGTGCTGTTTCATTTATTGGATTTCATGCACTTCTGATTCAGTACATTGATTTAATTAAAGAAAAACTTCGTTTCATACTGGAACCAATTAGCAAATTTTGGGCTGCGGTTTACAAGTTCTAAATTTTTCGATTCGTTTTAGAATTGTTTTTTGGCTTTGACTTTTTCTTTGGTTTAGGCGGCGGTGGAGACTTAAATATTGCTTTTCTATAAATTTCCCGGACACCACACTTATCAAATACTAACAATTTGACGTAGTATGTCCCCTCTTTTTTAAACTTATATTGAATATTTGTTTTTTTAGAAACAATCTTTTTATCTATAATCCAATGAAGTGAATCTGCTTCCGGAAAGTTTGCCGTTGCATTTATAAAATATTCTCCTTTTTTAGTCCTCTCATAATTAAAGTCTAATGAATTCTTATTCAACAGAAAAGTATCTAGATTCTTACTGACATACTTAAATGCGGTATTTTGAATTTTAACCGCAATTGCAGTATCTATTTTCGGAAAATAACCACTAAGTGGGCTAGACTTAAAAATAGATGAATAGAAGCCGGAAGCAATCAAATATGAGCCAATCAAATTAGGGTGTTGCCCATCTTCCTGATATATATCGATTTCTGGATTATTTTTACGAAAGGATTTCCAAACTTGACCAATTGGGACAATGCTTAAGTTATATAACTCTGAGAGATATTCATAACCTCGCTGAACACGAGCCGACATATCTTCATAACTCAATGTATCAATTCCACTTATAAACCCATTTTTATAGCCCCAAGTCATGTAAAGAAGTACATTCGTGCAGGAATGATTAGTATACACTGAATCAATAATTTGCTTGAAATAAGGTAACGAAGCAGTATCAATAACTTCCTTTTGATACATTAACTCGCGACTAAATCCTTGCACAACCACGTAGTCCCATTTCTGCGAACGTATTGCCTCAAACATTTCCGGCCTTTGGCAATGCATTTTAAATGTATGATTACTCTTCGCATTCATGGAAACATCTATCTTGATCTTTTTAGAGCGCGCCAGTTTTTCAAAAAGTTCCGGCATACTGTTGTAATGCGTATAGCTATTTCCAATAAATAAAATTTTCATTGGATTTATTGCTGATTGTTGGTCGGAGCTCTGAGCAAATAACCTCGTAAATGTGAGTGATAGCAAAAGGAAAATAAATCGAAAGTTCCCGAAATTCATAATTAATGACCTAAAATTTTCGATTGGATACTTTTCAATTCAACTTCAGACAATATTAATTTTGGCTTGGAAAAATTCATATCTGAAATAGAATTTATAGGAATAAGGTGAATGTGTGCATGAGGGACTTCCAATCCGATAACACTTATTCCAATCCTTTTGCATTCCATGTTTTTCTTTAACTTAATTGCCACAGATTTGGAGAACAACATCATTTTTCCTAAAAGGGCATCTTCAAGATCGAACAAATAGTCTATTTCAATTTTTGGAATAACGAGGGTATGACCATATGCTAAAGGATTAATATCTAGAAATGCTAGAAAATCATCGTCCTCATCAATTTTGTAACAAGGAATATCACCATTAATTATACTTGAGAAAATCGTTGCCATCAACGTGTTATTTCCAAAATCTCAAAATTGATCACTCCACCTGGAGTTGTTATTTCGACACGGTCACCCTTTGATTTTCCCAGTAATCCCTTTCCAATAGGGGAACTCACCGAAAGTTTTTGTAATTTGAAATCTGCTTCATTTTCAGCAACTAAAGTCAAATTCATCTCTGAACCATTGGAATGATTTTTCAACTTTACTTTCGAAAGAATATATACTTTGGAAGAATCCATTCCACTCTCATCAATTAATCGTGCACTTGCTATTATCGATTCAAGCTTTGATATCTTCATCTCTAATATTCCTTGAGCTTCTTTAGCGGCATCGTATTCTGCATTTTCAGATAAATCGCCCTTGTCCCTAGCCTCAGCTATTTGTTCTGAAATGGATGGTCTCTGAACCGTCTTTAAATCATGTAATTCGTCCTTTAATTTTTGTAAACCTTCAGGTGTGTAATAACTTACTTGTGACATAAATCAAATTTTATAAAACGCAAACAAGAGAGCCTAAAGACTCTCTTGTTCTACAAATTTAATATATTATTTTAAACTAATCGTTGCTCCTACTGTATGAATAATTCCGAATACCCCTGCCATTCTTGCACAATACTCAAGACCCAAGGCGCTTTTGTTTTTACCAACTAACGCATCAATGGAAAATCCTGCCGAAGGACCCACCAAAGCGTTTGACCTATTCTCGACATTCAGAATGTTTTTTTCGTAAGCGTAACCTGCTCTGAAATTAAATGCCATATTTTCATTTGTCATGGTGTAATCCAAACCAATTCGATATTGATCATTCATAAACGAATTAGCCGTAAATCCCAAAGCTACGTTTAACTTATTCTGTTCATTGAAAATGAAATCGTAAGATCCTCCAATTGATAGTAGTGAAGGCAATTCAAAAGTAGCTGATCTTTGCTCTAAAGAAGCGATATATTCAGTAGATACATATGTTACTTGTTGAGACAATCCATCACCTTTAAAACGCATTACAGGGCCAACATTTTTCAAAGCGATACCAAACTTAATTTGATCATTTTCACCAGCAACATAACGAATTCCAGCATCTAAAGCAACACCGTTTGCACGTAAATTGGATATACTTTGAGAGATTACCTTAAAATTTATTCCTCCGTAAATACTTTTGGAAAACGCTTTAGCATAACCTACATTGAATACATTCGCTCGAGGTGAAAAGAAACCGATATTTCCTTCTGGGTTGGCAACCGTTGTAATTGGAATATCTCCAAAATTCATGGATTGAACACTTACAGCAATTGCACTTGATTCTGAAACTCTCTGAGCAATACCAGCTGAATTCAAACCTATGCCTGCACTTCCCAACCAATTGGAATAATTGAATTTAATTTGAGTTTTATCGGTAAAAGCTAAACCAGCAATATTCATATAGGTCGCCTCAAGGCCATTTGTATTGGCATATGCTGCATCTGCTAAGGCTGAACTTCTCGCCCAAGGATTCACCAACAAATGAGACGCTCCCGCAGAGCCAACACGATCCTCATTTCCAGCAAAGACATTTATCGCTGTGAATAAAGCAAGTGTTATCGAAAATTTATTTTTCATTGTTTTCATAAACATTCTTATTAAATACCTTGTAAATCAACTTGTCTCATTCCTCCGAAGAACTTAAGCACCTTTGTTCCAACTCCTGGTACTTCTACATAAATGAGATAAACATCGCCAGCGACAGGTATCGCCTTATTGTTCGTCAAATCCCAATCCAATGAAGTAACCTCACTATCTTTTTTAAATGTTCTTACCAATTTTCCACTTGTCGTATAAATACTTACGGTACATTTCTCAGGTAGGTTTGTTATTTTTACTCGTGTATCTAAACGAGATCGTTCGTATTCAGAGAATGCGTAATACGGATTAGGTACTACATTAATCATATCGAGCGCATCTTGCAAAGCATTCGTTGCACCAAGCTCAGTTGCTATCTCATCCATTGACCAAGAGTACATCGGTCGCCCGCCATTCTCTCCTGAACCAACGAAGTTCTTGTATTCCTTATTGATTCGTAGTTTGATTGTGACATCTGTCGATAGTAACGTTTGATTTTGCTCCAACATTGGATAAGCCACCCAACTTAAACTTCCGTATAATTCACGTTTCGCTGATGTTGAATTGGTTTCTACTTCTAACCACTTGTTTCGAAGGAAATTATCTGTATTGCTCTCCGAATTTAAAGTTGACCCAATTGCAGGTTTGTACGCTGGGAAATCAAAGCCATTCGAAAAGCCATTCGTTGATTTTTGGTTATAACTAAACACATAAATCGCATGGACACCTCCCATCAATGGTGTT
>JBMLTP010000290.1:0-24178 GCA_049239885.1 Crocinitomicaceae bacterium | reverse complement strand
GGCTATGGGATTATTCTTAAGTTCGGAGATAAAATAAAGGAAATCTCCGCGGGTTTTCGATTAACTACCAATAATCGTATGGAGTTAATGGCCGTTTGTGTGGCTTTAGAAAATCTAAATACTAATAAATATCCAATTATCATTCACTCGGATTCCAAATACGTAATAGACTCAATTACTCAAAGATGGGTCTGGTCTTGGAATCAAAAACAATTTAAAGGGAAGAAAAATAAGGATTTGTGGTTGCGTTATTTACAACTTCATGATAAATTTAACTTGTCCTTTGTTTGGGTAAAAGGCCATGCAGGCCACCCTGAAAACGAGCGTTGTGATGAATTAGCATTCAAGGCTGCCTCTGAAAATCCAACATGCATTGATGAAGCTTTTGAATTAGAAGGAGGAAGTGAAAATTTATTTTGATTCAATTACGGTTACAAATCCGTGTTTATCTACCATGGTTCCACCTAGCATTTCTCCCGTAAACTCATAGAAATAAACTCCATCAAGCACTTTTTCTCCTGAATCTGTTGTTCCATCCCACAATAACAAGGGGTTTGCAGGATCTCTAACACCCTCGTGTATTAAATTACCCCATCTGTTAAGAATTAAAACATTGAAAGTTTTAAACGCGTCGAATGGTAATGTAAATAAATCATTTGTTTCGTCTCCATTTGCCGTTATCACATTTGGCAACCAAATTTCTGGATCGTTAATATTTACTGTTAACGTATAATCATCCTGACAACCTAATGCGTCCGTAACAGTTAATGTTACCTGATATGGCCCTGCAACCGGATATGCATAATACTGATTGGTATCCGTAAGGGCTATAGTTTGATTCTGCCCAAAATCCCATTCCCATAAAATCACAGAAGACTGTTGAGAAGTAGAAGCATCTACAAATGTTATAACCTCATCTTGATCAGCAGGATTTGGAGTCGCAGTAAAAAGTGCTGTTAAACCATCATCCAAAACCGTTATTGGATCGAGCGGATAAAACACTTCACACCCACTGCTATCATACAATGTTACTCCTGGTGTATAAGTTCCAGGTTGGTCATAATTATAGAAAAAGTTTACGCTATCGTTCAAAGTTGTATTGTCACCCATTTCCCAAACGGTATTGTATACGTTTACTGGATTCGTTATCACAAATGTAGCGCCTTGAGCACATTGTCCAACTTGTTGTAACCAATCCGGATCACCATTAGGACCGCCAATCGTAACGTATTGTAATAGTGTTGTATCCGCAGTACATCCATTTTCATCGGTAATGGATAATGTCAAATCATAAGTTCCAGGCAGAACATACGTATTGCTCGGATTTTCAAGTATCGACTGGTTTCCGTTTCCAAAATTCCAAATCCATTCAGTTATAGCTCCATATGAGAATGAAGAATCCACATAGGATCCAAATAAAGGAGGACAAACATATTCACCATTGGGGCCAATTGCTGCTCCGGTGAACGAATAATTTGGAACAGCCCATGGAATGGCAACGCTAATTAAATTTCCAACGGTGTCCTTACAGCCATTTCCATCAGTCGTAACCAGATATAAATTATGAGTAGCTGTAGTTTGTCCAAAAGGAATTCCAGTCTCAACCAAAGTTGTCGCAGCATTTGTGTTTGTAGAAATTGGCGATGAAAAATCATCTAAAAACCATTCATAGGTTAGGTTACCTTCTCCAGTAGATGAGTTATCAGTTAAAATGGAGTCTCCGTTACAAATTACGTTATCCACTGCAAAGAAAGAACTTGGTCTGGTTATGGTTATTGGAATTGATGCTGGTGCCGATCGACAACCAAATGCATCAATCGCAACAAGTTCCGCATAAAAGGTGCCTTCTCCAACAAAAGTGTGATTACCTGGAGTTCCAGCAGCAACAATTTGACTTGAATTATCATCCGAATAGGAATATTGAAGGGAATCGATAGGGATATTATACGGTGGAAGTGGAAATCCGCTTCCATTCAATACAACGGGGAACGGAGAACAACCCACTGCAGGATCAGGAATAGTGGCTAATATTCCGAAAGGAGCTGCAAGCACATTAATTGGTAAGGTTGTAGTGCCAGAACATCCCACACTGTTTGTCGCAGTTAGTGTAATGTTGAAAGAGCCAGCTTGTTGATATGCGTAATAAGCTGTATCACCCATATTAACAATACCAGGAGGGTTATTCCCCATGTTAAATTCCCATTCCTCCAAAGGATGCGGAGTCGGTGGATTCATCCAAGTTGAACTTTGATCAATCATTACGAGAGAATCCCCCTGACAAATGGAATCGTTCGAATAGATAAAATTGGCATTCACAAATGAAATGTCCACATTAGAGGTTATGCTGTCGCTACAACCTGTTGTGTAATTATAAATGACCTGCTGGACCGTATAACTTCCATAATTTGTATATTGATGCGATATGTCACCCGCATCGGCATTATCGAGCTGGGGATCGTCGAGAACGGTATTAGGTGTTCCATCTCCCCACTGCCAAATCATTAATATGTCATCCGAAGGTATTCCATGGGTGGCATCATCATTGAATGGCACCAAAATACTGCTTCCTTGATTACAATATAACGTTTGGTCTGGTGAAAACTTGGCAATTGGGGCGTTTATGTAAATGAATGAATCAATCTCCATTGTATCCTTACAACCTCTAAAATCTACAACTAACATCACATCGAAATAACCAGTATCCGAAGTAAACATGTATGTGGGGTCATCCTCTGTTGATGTTCCATCGGTAAAGTCCCAAAAATAAGTTATTTCAGAAGGATCTGGATTAGCTGGGTTTGTTACAACCGTTGATGTAAATTCGAAATCTGTTTTTATACAATTTATAGTCGTATCAACGCTAAAACTTAACCCTAAAATATCGCCAACAGTGATATAATCATCCATAGTTATTGTTCCAATGCATCCTGATTGCGTTGTAACTGTTAGACTAACATCGTAAACACCAATTCCATATGTAACAGGTGGTGGATTTTGACCATTAAACGAACTTGGCGTTCCCCCTGCAAAATTCCAAGACCACGAAACTATTTGATTTGAAGGATTTGGATCAACGGATAAATCACTGAAATTAACGGTTAGAGGAACACACCCTCCTGTTACATCTGCTTCAAAGTCAGCAACGACATCAGTAACAGTGATATAATCATTTAATGTTGTCACCCCAACACATCCCGCAGCTGTAGTCATTGTAAGCGTTACGTCATAGGTGCCATTGTTATTATAGGTGTGAGACGGAGACGTTTGAGTAGAATTATTATCGGCTCCTGAAGCAAAATCACCAAATGTCCAAACATAGGAAGTTCCTCCTACCGATGTATTGGTAAAGGTTACATTTGAGGGAGCGCAATTACTTAATGGCGTGGCTGTGAAAGTCGGAACCGGTGTAGGTTGAACAGTAATTGTTTGCGAGGTGCTTCCCGAACATCCTGAGGCTGTATTTTGAGAAGCTAATTGAATGGTATAAGTTCCTGGCGCAGTAAAGATAAAAGATGGATTTTGGGAAGTATTACTTGTGCCACTGGCATAGTTTCCAGTGGAAGGAGAAATGTTCCAATTCCACGTATTTGCCCCTGCTGTTGAATTATCCAAAATATCCACTTGTTGATTAACGCAAGCAACCGTTGGCAAGGTCATTCCAGCTTGATAATTTGAAACTACCAATGGTTGTGTGACTGTTGCAGTGCATTGAGAAGTAGTATTTGTAATCGTTAATGTCACATTGTATGTGCCTGCAGAAGAATAAATTTGAGATGGAGGATTCGCCGCAGTAGAAGTTTGCGTATTTCCAAAATTCCAGTTATAGGAATAATTTGCTCCAGAGCTGCCTGTATTTGCAAAGGTAACTGTCAGCGGAACAGTACATCCCAATCCATTTACACTGAATGAAGCAGTTGGAGCTGGTTTAACAACGATGTAAGCTGGTTTTAATTCAAAATCCGCTTGACCATTCGCATTAGTAACGGTTAATGTTACACTGTAAGTACCAGGGGTATTGTAAATGTGAGTTGTAGTTGGAATCGAATCACTAAATCCATCTCCAAAGTCCCAAGCATATTGCGTTATTGCAGATCCTCCATTTGCTGAAGAGGTATTTGTGAACGTAACTGGTTGACCTTGACAAACACTTAAAGGAGATGCACTAAAGTTCGCTGTAGGCAGCTGACCGAATAAAAATGTCGAGGTAAATAAAAGAAAGATATAAAAAAATAACTTTGACATTTTCTTGTTTAAAGTTGCTAAAGATATAAAAAAGACGTGTCAAAAAGAAATTAGATGCATTACAGATTAATCATACAAAAAACTAGAGTACCATTTTTTTAATTCTGAGGCATTCATTTTTTTACGTTTGGCAACATCTTCAAGTTGTTCTTCATTTATTTTTCCAAGTCCAAAATATTTAGCTTCAGGATGTCCAAAATACCAACCACTAACAGATGAAGCGGGTAACATTGCTAAGGTTTCAGTAAGAGAAACACCTGTTAATTCGGTAGCATTTAAAAGATTAAAAAGTCCAATTTTTTCTAAATGGTCAGGACATGCTGGATAACCGGGAGCAGGTCGAATACCTCGATATGATTCTTTAATCAAATCGTCATTGGATAAATTTTCATTCGACGAATATCCCCAATGATTTATTCGAACCTCACGATGCATGTATTCCGCAAGGGCTTCTGCCAAACGATCGGCAAGTGCCTTCACCATGATTGAGTTGTAATCATCATGATCTTTTTCGAAACGCTCAACATGCTTCTCTAAACCAATTCCCGTTGTAACAACAAAACCACCTATGTAATCTTTAATTCCTGTTTCTTTAGGAGCAATAAAATCTGAAAGTGCCAAATTCGGTTGACCACTGACTTTTTTCGTTTGTTGCCTTAGCGTGTGCTGAATTCCAATTACTTGACTTCGTTGTTCATCAGAATAAATCTCAATATCATCTCCGACAGAATTTGCTGGAAACAAGCCAATTACTGCTCTCGCTTCAATCCATTTTTCAGAAACCATTTCGTTGAGCATATTCAGTGCATCTTGATACAGTTTTTTTGCTTCAGAACCGACAATTTCATCTTCTAAAATTTTAGGGAAACGTCCATGGAGCTCCCACGTTTGAAAAAAGGGCGTCCAATCGATAAATGGAACCAAATTTTCGAGAGGAATAGTTCTAAATTCTTGAACACCAAGAAAATTCGGTGTTGTGATGTCATTTTGGTCGAAATCAATTTGAAATTTGTTTGCTTGTGCCTGACTTAAACTGATTAATTGCTTTGCTCCACGATGTTTCTCATGGTGTTCACGCAGTTTTTGATATTCAAGTTTTAAATCTTCAACGAATTGTTCTTTTTTATACCCAAGCAAGCTCTCAACAACTGTCACAGATCGCGATGCATCCAACACATGCACAGTTTGTCCTTTGGTGTAATGTTTTTCAATTTTTACAGCTGTATGAACCTTGGAAGTAGTTGCACCACCAATTAAAAGGGGGATTTGTAAATTGGCGCGTTCCATTTCTTTGGCAACATGCTCCATTTCGTCGAGCGAAGGTGTAATCAACCCACTTAATCCAATGACATCAACGTTTTCTTTAATCGCGGTTTCAATGATTTTCTCTGCAGGAACCATTACACCAATGTCGATTACTTCATAATTGTTGCATCCCAAAACGACTCCAACAATGTTTTTTCCGATATCGTGAACATCACCTTTAACGGTCGCCATAAGGATTTTTCCAGCTGAAGAAGATTTACCGCCTTTTTCTTCCTCAATATATGGAAGTAAATATGCCACTGCCTTTTTCATTACACGTGCAGACTTTACGACTTGGGGCAAGAACATTTTTCCGCTTCCAAATAAATCTCCAACGATGTTCATCCCATCCATAAGCGGGCCTTCAATCACTTCAATTGGTCGGGAATATAATTTACGGCATTCTTCGACGTCTTCATCAATAAATTCAACCAAACCTTTTACCAATGCATGACTCAAGCGACCTTGAACAGATGCATTTCTCCACGATAAATCAACTTCTTTTTTCTTGCCATCGCCTTTTACGGTTTCTGCTAATTCCAAAAGTCGTTCGGTTGCATCAGGTCTTCGGTTTAACAGAACATCTTCAACATGGATTAATAATTCAGGTTCAATATCCGAATATACCTCAAGCATCGTTGGGTTAACGATACCCATATCCATTCCGTTTGAAATTGCATGATACAAAAATGCGGAATGCATGGCTTCACGCACTTTATTATTACCCCGAAAAGAAAAAGAAACATTTGAAACACCTCCACTCACATGCGCTCCAGGTAAATTTTCACGGATCCATTTGGTAGCTCTGAAAAAGTCAAGTGCGTTGTTGTTGTGTTCTTCCATCCCAGTTGCGACTGGAAAAATATTGGGGTCAAAAATGATGTCCTCATTTGGAAAATTCACTTTTTCAACTAATATATCATAGGAACGTTTACAAATTTCTATTCTACGCTCATACGAATCCGCTTGTCCAAGCTCATCAAATGCCATCACGATAACCGCAGCTCCATAACGCTTGATTGTTTTTGCCTGACGAATGAAATTCTCTTCTCCTTCTTTCAATGAAATGGAATTCACGACCCCTTTTCCTTGAATGCATTTCAAGCCTGCTTCGATGATTTCCCATTTCGAACTGTCAATCATTACAGGAACTCGAGCGATGTCCGGTTCTGAAGCAATCAAATTCAGGAATTTCACCATAGCTTCTTTTCCATCAATCATCCCTTCATCCATATTGACATCGATGATCTGCGCACCTCCTTCTACTTGATCCCTGGCAACAGCTAAAGCGGCTTCAAAATCACCTTCCTTGATCATGCGCAAAAAGGCTTTTGAACCAGTCACATTGGTTCGTTCACCGACATTTACAAAATTACTTTCTGGGGTTACTATTAGTGGCTCGAGGCCGGAGAGTTTTAAAGTCATCTTAGTTAAAAGTGAATAGTTAAGTGTTTTTAATTGTTAGTTTTTAACTTGTTTTTCGAGGTAATTATGCTACTTATTAGCATTCTTTTTAATTCTATAGCTTGTTCAGATAAGGTTTCAAAGTCGTATTTAGTTAAATAATTCGAATCTTTAAGTAAATCTAACCAGTACAGTGTTTCATCGCATTCCTTTAAAGAAATAGAAAGTTTATGAATAAAATCCTTAGTGCTTTGAGCATATTGAGCCTCGCGAATATTTGCTCCGACAGAGGTCGAAGATCGAACGAATTGTTTACTTAAAATATATTCTTGATTCTTAAACAAAGATTTGCAAATGTTCACTGAATCAAGCGCCATTTTATAACTTTTAGTTTTTAAAATACTGTCTTTCATTGTGCTTTTTCTCTTTAATTTACTCAAAAAGTTTGATTCAAACGTTGTTGAATAAAATCTTTATCTCTCAACTTTTTCGGTCAACACTTATCTATTACTTTTTAACTCTCAACTCATACTTTTAACTTCTACCTACTAAACTATCGAAGTCAAAACTTTTCGAGGCGCGTAATTTTTTGAAAGCTCCGCAATCGCTTTTATATGATCCGGCGTTGTGCCACAGCATCCACCAATTATATTGATCAGTCCTTCATCCAAAAATTCTTTGATTTGAGCAGCCATTAGTTCCGCTGTTTCATCGTATTTCCCGAATTCATTAGGAAGTCCCGCGTTTGGATGGGCGCTAACCGCGAATGGAGATTTGTCATTCAAAATTTGTAGATAAGGCCGCATTAAATTTGCCCCAAGCGCACAATTTAATCCAATGCTTAAAAGTGGCATATGTGATAATGAAATCAAAAATGCTTCGGTTGTTTGACCTGTGAGCGTTCGACCACTCTGATCTGTAATAGTTCCTGAAACCATGATTGGCAATTTCTCACCTCGCTTTTCAAATACTTCATCAATAGCAAATAAAGCGGCTTTCGCGTTAAGTGTATCAAAAATAGTTTCTACTAATAAAATGTCAACTCCCCCATCCATCAACGCCTCAACTTGTTCTGAGTAAGCATGTACTAATTCATCAAACGAAATAGCGCGATAGCCTGGATCATTTACATCAGGTGAAATAGAAGCCGTACGATTTGTTGGACCAATTGAACCAGCAACAAAACGGGGTTTATCCGTAAATTCATCTGCAACCTCACGGGCAATTTTGGCACTGTCGAAATTAATGCGGTAAACGGCTGATTCCAAACCATAATCTGCTTGCGCTATCCAAGTCCCGGAAAACGTATTTGTTTCAACGATGTCTGCTCCCGCTTGAAAATATTGCCGATGGATGTCTTTTATTATTTCTGGTCGAGTTATTGAAAGCAAATCATTATTTCCTTTAAGCGGCTTGTCGTGATTTTCAAATGCACCATCCCGGAAATCAAATTCCTCCAATTTATGCCGTTGAATCATTGTGCCCATTGCACCATCAAGAATAAGAATTCTCTCGTTTAAAAGTTCTTGTATGTTTCTTTTCATATATCGTTTTTATAACTTTAAAGAATGGGAAACAGTGAACTGTCAACTTATCTTTTTCCGGTTGATAACCGAAATCGGATTTGGCACCTTTTCAAATTTAGCTAGGTTGCCAAGGTTTCAAAGGGCCTGTCCCTCCACCTTTCTTTATAAGTTTATTTAAATGAACGTGAAACAAAATTACAACTTAAATGGGATTTCACGAAAGAAATTCCTTCAAAAGAGTTTATTTTTGATAATTATTTCAAAATGAATTCACTACTTAAAAGTTTTGGTTTTGCATTTCAAGGGATTTTTCATCTTATCAAGAAGGAACGAAATTTTAAAATTCAATTTTCAGTTTTCATTTTGGTTTTATTCTCAGCTTTCTATTTCCAATTATCCAAATACGAATGGATTGTCCTTTTAGTTTGTTCAATGATCGTTATGAGTCTGGAAGCAATTAACACATCAATTGAGCAACTTTGCGACTTAACGGAATCAAACATAAATCCAAAAATAAAAATCATTAAAGATGTTGCCGCAGGGGCTGTTTTGATTGCCTCATTATTTTCAATTGTGATTGGATTAATAATTTTTATCCCTCGTATTTATAAGCTTGTTGAAAGTCTGTAACGCCTTCCCGAAAGGTGTTTAACTGCGCTTTTCATTTCCAAATTAAATAATAGCACATTCATTTTAGAAGCACTTATACCAGTTCTAATGGAAAGAACGTCCATGTGAAGATCACTTTGATTTGAAAGAATTTCCAAAATCATTTTTTCTTGTTCATCAAAATGTTCAAAAAGAACTTTCTGTTTTGGCTTCGATTCCTTAATGTTCCAATTCATAAAATTTAAAAATTCGACTCCGTTTGTTACTAAATGAGCCTTCTCTTGTTGAATTAACTTGTTACAACCTTCTGAGTAAGGTCTATTTACATCTCCCGGAAACGCGAAAACATCACGACTATAATCATTTGCCAATTCTGCGGTAATTATCGAACCACCTTTGAGCTTACTTTCAATTACTATTGTGGCGTCTGCAAAACCTGCTACAATTCGATTTCGCATTGGGAAATTCTCACGGTCTGGGTTTGTTCCAATACCAAATTCTGTAAGCAAACCTCCTTGATCAAGCATTTTGAGCGCCGTATTTTTGTGTTTGGCAGGATAAATTCGATCTAATCCGTGTCCTAAAACCCCCAAAGTTGTGATATAATTTTCTAGACATAATCGGTGAGCTGAAATATCCACTCCATAGGCAAGTCCACTAACCACCGTAATGTTCATTCCGGAAAATGAACCAATCAATTCTTCAAGGATAAATTTCCCATAATCCGTTTGATTTCGTGTTCCAACGATAGAAACTATCTTTTCATTATTCACGTTAAAATTTCCCTTTGAAAACAATATCATAGGTTGATCTGGACATTGCTTCAATCGCCTGGGATAGTTAGAATCCAAGAAAAAAAGGGATTTAATTCCATGTTTTTGATTGAAAGAAAGTTGTCGTTCCGCCTCGCGCATTGCTTCGTCCCGATTTAAATTTTGTAGGATTGTTTTTGCAATTCCAGTTCTCAAAAATAGTTCCTTGGGTTTTAATGAAAAAAACTCTTCGACAGACCCGATTTTCGATATTAACTGAGCGCCTCGAGAGGGTCCAATTCCGTGTAGATTTGCAAAAGCTATTTTGAATATTTCGTTGAATGTTTCCATTTTTTTTATAGTTTCGTTTCCTTAAGTTAAGGAATATTATTCGATCATTTTCATGTTAAAACTATTTTTTACAGCTTTTTTGTGCTTTCCATTAGTACTTTTTTCACAAATCAAAGGAGTCATTTTAGATGAAAAAACACAAGATCCAATTGCAGGTGCAAAGGTTGTTTTGACTTCTGGACAGAAGGTTCAAACAAATGCAAACGGTGAATTTATTGTCACTCCAACAAAATATCCTATCCAAATAAATTTTTCAATGATGGGCTATGTCGATGACTCACTGAAGGTTACAAAAGATAGTTCATTCACAAAATACTTAGCTACAGAATCCATCCAGATTAAAACGGTTGTTGTGACTGCCGGACGTCGTTCTCAAGAAATAGAAGAAGTGCCTATCTCCATGGAAATCATTAAACCAGAGCTAATCAATAACAAAGGAATCAGCAACCTCGAACAAGCTGTCGATCAAAGTCCTGGCGTATATGCGATGGATGGTCAAGTAAGTATACGTGGCGGCGGTGGATATGCTTATGGTGCGGGAAGTCGCGTGATGCTTCTTTGGAACGGTGTCCCTATGTTATCCCCAGATATTGGTGATGCAAAATGGAATGCAATACCAATGGAACAAGCATCACAAATTGAGATATTAAAAGGCGCTTCATCGGTTCTTTATGGTAGTGGAGCATTAAATGGAATCATTTCATTGACTGAAAAAGAACCAACTGTTCAAGGGAAACTTTCTATAAAAGTTCAGTCAGGAATATATGACAATCCAAGGAGAAGTTCAATGAAATGGTGGAATAAAAACCCGACATTTCATCTTGTCGATATTTATGGAGGAAAAGCATTTAAAAAAGTGGGGGCAACAATCGGCGCAAACATGTATTTGGATTCTGGTTATCGCCAGGGTGAAAGTGAAAAACGTTTCAGAATAAATGGATCGTTTTATTATCGTCCAGAGAAATTGACCAAATTTAGAACAGGCTTAAGCTATAATTTTCAATACCAAGATGTAAACAATTTCATTCTTTGGAAAAACGATTCAAACTGCTATCAACCCATGGATGGAACACTTAATCGACAAAAAGCCATTCGTTTTAACATTGATCCCTATTTTAAGTACATCGATAATAAAAACAACAAACACTATTTGAGGACCCGTTACTACCTTGTAACAACAGGAAATGATCAAAATTATAAGGATGCCTCTTTCGCCCAACTTTTCTACACGGATTATCAGTTTCAAAAGAAATTATACGCTGGCGTAAATTTAACCGCAGGAGCAATGGCGAATGTTGGGACTGTAAAAAGCTGGGTGTTTCAAGACCACATTTCTCAGAATTATGCCGCATACGCGCAGTTGGAATCAAAATTCAACAAACTTGATTTGACTGCAGGTATGCGATTGGAATACTATAAGTTGGATACAATGCCAATCGATTCTCGTTACGAATACCTTGACTCGCTTTTCATTCCTGTTTACCCGGTGTTCAGAATGGGTGCACATTATGAATTAAACAAAGCTTCTCATCTTCGTGCCTCGATAGGTCAAGGTGTTCGATTTCCTTCAATTGCTGAACGTTATGTATCAACATCTGTCGGTGGCTTAGTTATCTTTAAAAATCCAAATCTTCAACCAGAAAAAGGTTGGTCAGGAGAGATCGGATTCAAACAAATCGTAAAAATCGGAAAGGAATGGAAAGGTTATTTGGATGTTGCCGGTTTTATCAATGAATACAGCAATATGACCGAATTTACATTTGGTGTTTATAATCCATTGACAGGCAGTAAACTAAATTGGTTGGGAGCAGGCGTCGCATCACCTGAAGATTCTGCAATTTGGAATAATTTGGTTGCTCAGGGAGTGGGAATTGGTCAATGCGTAGGATTTAGAGCAACGAACGCTGAACGAGCAAGGATTTCTGGAATCGAATTTGCGTTCAATAGTCAGGGTCACATAGGACCAATAGAGGTAACTTCCTTACTCGGTTATACCTACATGAATCCCATAAGTTTAAATACAGATCCGAAATACAAAGAGACTTTTTCAGATACAAGCAATAATATTTTAAAGTATCGCTTTAGACATATGGCAAAATCAGATATTCAATTGGGCTATAAGAATTTTGAACTTGGGTTTTCGACTCGTTACAACAGTTTGATGGTTAATATTGATCAAATATTCGAAGGGACTATTCTTACTGATACAGGTCCAAAAGAAATTTTACCCGGACTTAAAGAATATAGAGAGAGAAACAAGCAAGGGGCTTTTGTGATTGATCTTAGGGTTGCCTATTCCATCAAAAAACAATATCGATTTAATTTTATTGTCAATAACTTATTGAATGCTGAATACGCATCAAGACCGGGCGATGTTCAACCTCCACGTAATTTCATTTTACAGTTTTTGTGCAACTTTTAGTGCATAAATTAATATGTAAAGAATGTAAGTATTCAAAAAAATCTGCTAATATTGAATTCTAAACTATGCTCATGAAAGGAAAATTTATTCTCTCATACCTATTATTTATTCCCATCTATTTTCATGCTCAAGTGAAGGGTGTTGTTGTCGATCGAACAAATAATTCACCTCTAATCGGGGCAAAATTAATCGCTTCTGATGGCACCAAAGCTCTGTCTGATTATGACGGAAAATTTGAGTTAGACTGCAAAAAGTTCCCTGTAACTATTGTTATCAGTTTACTGCAATACGTTTCCGATACCGTTACGGTTGATAAAGCTGGAGAAATCACCATAAAACTAGGTGAACCTGAAAAAGACTTGGATATGGTAGTCGTTTCCGCAGGACGAAGAAAACAAGCGATTGAAGAAGTTCCTGTTTCGATGGAAATCATCAAGCCGCAATTAATTGATAATAAAGGAATAACTGATTTGGAACAAGCCGTTGATCAAACACCTGGAGTTTTTACAATGGATGGACAAGTGAGTATTCGAGGTGGTTCAGGTTTTGCATACGGCGCTGGAAGTCGTGTTCTTTTACTTTGGAACGGGATGCCTTTACTTTCTGGTTATGCTGGAGATACACAATGGAACGCAATCCCGATGGAACAAGCATCGCAAATCGAGGTCATGAAAGGTGCTTCTTCGGTTTTATACGGAAGCGGTGCCTTGAATGGAGTCATTGCATTAGCAGAAAAAGAACCTGGACTGAAGCCAGAAACCAAAGTGAAAGTCATGGGTGGATTTTATGATAACCCACCTAGAGCATCGTTAAAATGGTGGTCAAAGACACCGATGTTTCAACAAATTGAAGCGTATCGCGGTCAAATGTTTAAGAAAACGGGGTACACCATCTCAACCACGTTATTTCACAACGATGGTTACCGACAAGGAGAAACCGAATATCGTGGACGTGTGAGTGGAACGATTTACCTATTGCCGCAAAAAATCAATCGATTGAAAGCTGGAATTGGGTATAACTTTCAAATGCAAAAAACAGGTAACTTTTTAATTTGGCAAAGCGACTCACTGGGATATGTCCCGAGCGGTGGAGCGGATACAAGTAAAGCCGAATCAACACTAACTTACAATTTGGGTCAACGCTTGTTTATCGATCCTTACATCAAATACATTGACAAAAATAACAACAAGCATAGTTTAAAAACACGGATGTATTATGCGTACAATGGAAATATTAATAATCCGAGTCAAAGTAATGGTGCCGTTATTTATTTTACTGATTATCAATTTCAAAAGAACTTTGGAACAGCCATTACACTTACTTCAGGAATTTCAAACATATACAACGTAGTTACCTCTGAACTTTTTGGCAATCATACCTCAAATAACGTTGCTGCTTATGCGCAATATGAGCACCACATTGGAAAATTAGATATTAGTGCCGGAGTTAGATTGGAGCATTTTCAAATGGATGGTCAACGCGGAGACTCTGATTTCATGATAAACAAAAAAGATTCTGTATCTCTGCCTTTCTACCCAATTTTACGAACTGGTTTCCACTATGAACTTGCTAAATACACGCACTTAAGAGCTTCCATTGGACAAGGAATTCGCTATCCGTCAGTTGCTGAGCGATATACGCAGACATCTGTTGGTGCATTAAACATATTCCCAAATCCTTCATTAACCCCCGAAATTGGCTGGGCAGCTGAACTTGGATTCAAACAAGGAGTTAGAATTGGAGATTGGAAAGGAATGTTTGACGTTGCTGGATTTATCAATAATTATTCAAATATGATCGAGTTCGCTTTTGGTTTATTTAACCCACAAACCGGCAACTACCTAAATACAGCGACCCAAGAAGGATTATCTGAATATTTAAATCTAATTAATCAAGGATACACAATTAACAACCTGATTGGTTTTAGAGCAACAAATGCTGAAAAAGCGAGTATTACAGGAATTGATATTTCTTTTAATAGTATGGGTAAAATTGGAGAATTAGAATTGATTTCATTAATCGGATATACTTACATGAATCCAATTTCCTTGAATAATGATCCCAATTATACCGTTTACAACTCTGACTCGACAACTAACATGCTTAAATACCGTTTTAATCATCTTGCAAAAGCCGACATTGAGGCTAATTGGCGGAAATTTAGTTTTGGGATATCGAATCGCTACAGCAGCTTTATGAGAAATATCGACAGAGTTTTCGAAGAGCCTATTGCGGGTAATACATATATTTTACCTGGTCTTAAGCAATATCGCGAAAAGTTCAACAAAGGAAACTTGGTGTTTGACGTTAGAATCGGATATAAAATCAACGATAACTTCCGAGTTGGGCTTATCGCAAACAATGTTTTCAATGCGGAATATTCAAGCAGACCGGGTGATATCCAACCACCTAGAAACTTCATGGCGCAACTTCAAATGAAATTTTAATGCGCGTTCTTGGGGTAGTTCCAGCTCGATTTGGTTCTTCTCGATTTCCGGGAAAGCCATTGATTGACTTAAAAGGAAAATCAATGATTCAGCGGGTTTATGAAGGTGCGGAAAAGTCAAAATTAATTTCAGAACTTATCGTCGCTACTGATGACGTGAGAATTCTCCAAGAGGTTGAACGATTCGGTGGAAAGGCTGAAATGACTTTAGAAACGCATCCTTCTGGAACGGATCGTTGTGCAGAAGTTCTGAGTAGAAATAGTGATTTCGATTTGGTTATCAACATCCAAGGGGACGAACCTCTTGTAGACGCTCGTCAACTGGATTCACTTATCGAAGTTTTTTCTGATTCTTCGGTTCAAATTGCAACCTTAGCAACTGAAAATATTTCCGAGGAAAATCTTCAAAATCCAAATCGAATCAAAGTGGTTGTTGACAATTCAGATAATGCTATTTATTTCAGTCGCAGTGCCATTCCAAATTCTCAAAATTTTTCAGGGAATTCATTTGAAGTTTATCCTTTCCTACGCCACATAGGTCTATATGCTTATCGAAGTGATATTTTAACGCAGATTACTAAACTAGAACCTACAGCGCTTGAAAAACTCGAATCACTTGAGCAATTACGTTGGATGTATTACGGTTATAAAATCAGAGTCGTAAAAACAGACATTGAAACACCAAACATTGATGTTCCCGCTGATGTTGATAAGGTCTTAGCCTGTTTGTAAGTTACTTGCTCATTTCCCGAAACTTTTGTAATTTTGAATCTATGTTATCGATTGAGGAAATTCTTTGCGATTTATTACTGAATCACTCGTGTGTGATTATCCCAAAATTTGGCGGTTTCGTTGCGAAACAAACTTCGGCAAAAATTGATTTAGAGCGCAATTTGGTAATTCCTCCTTCGAAACATTTGCTATTCAATAAACATCTTATCGCCAACGACGGCCTTTTGGTGAATGAACTAGCAACAAAAAATAAGTTGTCCTTTCAAGATTCTGAAAGTCGCGTTTCAACATTCGTAGATGAAATTAATAATCAGCTGAAAGTATCGAAACATTATGAACTTCCTAAAATAGGAGTTTTTCATTTGGATGCTGAAGGGAATATCAATTTCGAGCAAGATCGTTATTTCAACTTTTTACTAAATGCATACGGCTTAACTTCTGTGCAATTTGTATCAAAACAACAATCCGAAAAGACTGAAGTTGTAATTGAAAAAGAGACTCCTGTAATTCCAATCTCAGTAGGAAAAAGGAATCTTTGGAAATATGCAGCTGCGGCGTGTATATTGCCCTTAGCATTTTATTCCATTTGGATTCCAACAAGAACGAATGTCCTCGAATCGGGATTGATTTCTCACAAAGATTTTAATCCGTTCTACAAACAAGAAGTTGGTAGTTACAAGAAAAAAGCGTTGACATTCTCTAAAGAAATTCAGCCTAAATCATTTGAGGAAAAAATAAGCCAAGAACCCGATTCTTATTTTGCAGACTTCCAATTGGATTCCAATCACAAACTGACCGTTCGAATGGATGAAAAAATCGAACTTGTTCAAAATGAAAGCGAAAATCCTAATGTTTCTGAAATAGTTACTAAAGTTCAGAATTCAAGCGACACGAAAAAATTTCAATATGTATTGGGTTGTTTCGCGAATCCAACGAATGCAACAAATTTTTACAACAAATTGAAGAATGCAGGATTAGAGGTGAATAAATCTTCGGCAGGATCTTTGATTCGAATTACCGTTGGTGCAACAAATGATTTGGATTCACTTCAAGAAGTAATTTCAAAAGCCAATAATTTAGGCTATCAAGGTTGGATTTTAAAAAACTAATACATGTATTTTAATATTAAAACAATCCTGTTTCTGATTCCATTCAGTGCAGTAATTTCATTTGCTCAAACAACAAATATCGAGGGGAGCAAATATCAATTTACGAAGATTTACAACTACGATCCGTCACCTGTGCTTAGCCAAGGAAGAACATCAACATGCTGGAGTTTTTCTTGTTTGAGTTTTTTGGAGTCCGAATTGATTCGAATGGGGAAACCAACCGTTAATTTATCCGAAATGTATATCGTTCGGAAAGCCTATGAATTAAAAGCCGAAAAGTACATCCGAATGGATGGAAAAATAGGGTTTGCTCAAGGTGGCGCTTTTCATGATATTCCGTTAGTTATAAAAAACTTTGGTATCGTTCCAAACGATATTTACACAGGTAATTACAACAGCGAAAAAGGCTACAATCATGACGCAATGTTTACGGAATATGAAAATTTTATGAATAGCGTTTTGGCAAAAATAGCTAGTGCCAACGGTGTTGACTTGAGTTGGAAAAACGATTTTAAAGGCTTGTTGGACAAAAACTTAGGTAAAGACGTTCAGGAATTTCAATGGGAAGGCAAGAAATATACTCCATCAAGCTATGCTGCATCTTTGGGATTGAATATGGACAATTATGTTTCCATTACCTCATTTACGAATCACCAAATGAATCAAAAATGTCAATTGGAAATTCCAGACAATTGGGCTTGGGGTGAAAGCTACAATGTATCGTTGGATGATTTGTTTTCAGTCACGGTGGAAGCTTTGAAAAACGGCTATACAGTTGCTTGGGGAGCGGATGTATCGGAAAAAGGATTTAGCTTTAAAAACGGACTTGCCATTGTTCCAGAGAATTTAGGCCAAATTGAAGTAACAGGAAAAGACAATAAAGGATTTAATGATGCGGGAGCAGATCGTTCTGGAAATCAGTTTACAATGCCCGGAAAAGAATTAAAGATTACTGCTGAAATTCGCCAGTTGGGCTATGACAATAAAACAACAACAGACGATCACGGTATGCATATCGTTGGACTTTTCAAAGATCAGCACGGAACCAACTATTTCTTGGTAAAGAACTCGTGGGGAACTAATAATTATCCAAAAGGGTTTTTGTATGTATCGGAACATTATTTTCGTTACAAAACAATCAATGTATTCTTACACAAGGATGCAATTAGTAATGACTTAAAATCAAAACTTAACTTTAAATAATATGAAAAGCATTTATTTATTCCTAGGAATTTCAATTTTGACGTTAACTTCTTGTAAAAAGAAATGGGATAACGATCAATCGGCTTTGGTAAACCTAAAAATCGAAAATGCGTTTGATGAAATGACCAATATCTCAGACCAAGCGATAACGGGAACTATGGTCTATTACAAATCGGGTGAAGTTGTTACAACAAAACCAGGTGAAAAACCGGTTTTACCAAAAACACCTTGTAATGTTATCATCACACTCGATACAACTTCAAGCCCAAAGGTGTTAACAGTTGACTACGGAACAACAAATTGCGATTGTAATGATGGAAAAAGAAGAAGAGGTAAAATCATTACAACGTTCACGGGGGCTTATTTGGCTCAAGGGACAGTGATCACGCACACTACAGACAATTATTACGTTAATGATATCAGAATTGATGGCTCAAAAACTGTTACAAATATGGGGTTGAACAATAACGGACAACCTTATTTTAACGTAGAAATTGATGGACAAGCAACACTGACATCAGGAACCGTGGTTGATTATGTTTCGTCACGCGTTAGAACATGGTATTCGGGATATGCTACACCTTTGAATAGGATGGATGACATTTATGATATTTCTGGGACAGCAAATGCCGTTTATTCAACTGGAGGTGGTTACTCGGCAAATACAACTTCGCCTGTACGCGTTCAAGTAGGTTGCTCTTTTCCAACACAAGGGATTCTTGAGATGACGCCTGTCAACAAACCTCCTCGAACAATTAATTACGGAGAAGGTAATTGTGATTCTCAATTTACTGTAACTGTAAATGGAAATACCTACAATTTCAGTTGGTAATTTAGTTTCCGTTTTAACAATATTTCAAAATCCCACCGAAGTTCTGTGGGATTTTTTTTATCCATATTTAAGTACTTTTTTAACTTTACACAAAACACGAAAATGAAGGTTGTTGGGGTTAATGGGTTTGGACGAATTGGACGTTATTTCACAAGGTTGATTCTTGATGATAGCCAAGTGAATATTGCACTTATCAATGACCCCGCCGATACCAAAACGCTTATGCACTTGCTGAAATACGATAGCGTTCACAAAACTTTTCCATTAGCTTTCGAAATAAATGGTGATCATGTCGTTTTCGAAAATGGAAAACACATTTATTTCACCCATGAAAAAGAACCAAAATCAATTCCTTGGAAAAAGCACAATGTAGAAATCGTAATTGAATCAAGTGGTTTTTTCCTTACACAAGAATTGGCTAAAGGACATTTAGAAGCAGGCGCGAAGAAAGTAATTATTTCAGCACCCGCTGATGATGAGAACGTTCCGATTGTTACATTGGGGGTAACCGAAATGGAAGTCATTAGGCAAAACACGATCATTTCAAATGCATCTTGTACAACCAATAATTTAGCTCCAATGTTAAAGGTATTGTACGATCTCATGCCAATTGAATCCTGTCATTTTTCAACTATTCACAGCTACACTTCCGATCAACGACTTCATGATTCACCACATCGCGATTTGCGTAGAGCCAGAGCAGCTGCAACATCGATTGTTCCAACAACAACAGGTGCGACAAGAGCCATTTCAAGAGTATTCCCTGAGCTCGAAGGTAAAGTAACTGGAGGAAGTATTCGAGTTCCTGTCATCAACGGATCACTAACAGAGTTAACACTTTACTCTCCTTGTCCAAAAACAACAGCAGAAATTAATCAAGCCTTCAAATTAGCATCAGAAACCAATTTAAAAGGAATTTTAGGATATACAGATGACCCAATCGTGTCAATTGACATTATCGACTCCCCATTGAGCTGCCTTTTTGATTCTGGATTAACCTCAGTGCTCGGTAATTTAGTAAAAGTGGTAGGTTGGTACGACAATGAAGCCGGTTATTCGAATCGATTGAAAGATTTAGTAAAACTTCTTGATTGAGATTAATTCAAAATTGCCGCAATTCCCGGTAATTCCTTCCCTTCAAAATATTCAAGAAGTGCTCCTCCACCGGTGCTGACGTAGCTCACTTGATCTGCAAAACCGAATTTCTGAACGGCTGCTGCACTATCTCCTCCACCGATTAAACTGTAAGCACCATTTCTAGTGGCTTCAGCTACAGCCTCCGCAACGGATTTTGTTCCTTCAGAAAACGGAGCCATTTCAAATACACCCATTGGTCCATTCCATAAAATGGTTTTACTGTTCAATAATACGGTTTTGAATACCGAAATAGATTTTTCACCGATATCAAGGCCCATCCAGTCCGAAGGGATCGCATTACTTTCGCAATTCTTTGTTTCCGCATCCTCTGCAAATTTATCTGCAATGATTGAATCAATTGGTAAGTGAATTTCTACACCTTTAGCCTTGGCCTTTTCCAAAATTTCACGACATGTTTCCAAACGATCATCCTCACACAGTGAATTTCCGATTTCACCACCATTCGCCTTGAAAAATGTATAAGCCATTCCGCCACCAATGATAATGTGATCCGCAACATTCAATAAATTCTCAACGATTAAAACTTTGTCTGAAACCTTCGCCCCTCCAACAATTGCAGTAAATGGCCGTTCGGTTTTCTCCATTACTTTTTTCGCACTTTCAATTTCGGCTTTCATCAAGTAACCGACCATTTTATCATTCGGGAAAAAGCTTGCAATTTGCGTTGTACTTGCATGCGCGCGATGAGCTGTTCCAAAAGCATCATTTACATAACAATCTCCCAGTTTAGCCAATTTCTCCGCAAAAACCATATCGCCTATTGTTTCCTCTTTGTAAAAACGAACATTTTCAAGCAACAAAACCTCACCAGATTTTAAGTTTTCAGCTTTATCAATAGCTTCATTTCCAATACAGTCACTCGCAAACTGAATTGAGCGATTTAAATTCTTCTCCAAACCTGATACGATGTGTCGAAGTGAAAATTTATCCTCAGGCCCTTCTTTCGGTCTACCCAAGTGAGACATGATGATTAAACTTCCACCCTGATTCAAAATGTGATTTAAAGTCGGTAATGCCGCACGTATCCGTTTATCATCCGTGATTTGAAGCGTTTCTTTATTCAATGGAACGTTAAAATCCACGCGAATTAATACTTTCTTACCGTTAAAAGAATAGGAATCGAAATCTGCCATAATTAATGCTTTTTGCAAAAGTAATTATTCAAGCTTATTTTTTGAATAAATCCCTCAACTTGAATTGAATTATCAAATAATTTATGCAGTTTTGTGCTAAATATCGTTTTATGAAGAAGTATCTTATTGGTTTATCCATTTTTTCAGTTTTATTGAGTTGTAAGGTCGGGAAATCTGATTCAGATGAAATTTCCGTGATTGAAATCGAAGACTCTCTAGGTTATGATGAATTCCTTGATGAACCATATGATATTTCAGGAGACGAAGAAATGTTCCTTGAAGATGAAGTTCCAATGCGTGGAATTTACAACCCTTCTAGAACATTACTAACGGACTTGATTCACACGAAATTGGAAGTCAATTTTAATTGGGAAAAATCTCAATTGAACGGAAAAGCGACCATTACTGCAAAACAGCATTTTCATGCGTCTGATAGTTTGATTTTAGACGCGAAAGGTATGGAGATCAAAAAAGTGGAAATGGGAGGGAAATCTGTTTCTTACAGTTATACTGACTCATTAAAACTTCGGATTAAACTTGATAAAAAATACAATCGCGATGAAAAATTCACGGTTTCTATTGAATATACCTCCAAACCAGAAGATCGCCAAACTTCAGGAAGTGCGGCGATTACATCGGACAAAGGACTTTACTTCATCAATCCGAAAAACGAGAAAAATGGCAATATGCCGCAAATTTGGACACAAGGTGAAACGGAAGCAAATTCAGTATGGTTTCCAACGATTGATGCCCCAAATTCCAAATCAACTCAGGAAATGTATATTACTGTTCAAGATAAATATGTTACACTTTCTAATGGTAAACTCGTTTCATCTAAGAAAAATGCAGACGGAACTCGCACAGATTGCTGGAAACAGGATTTACCTCACGCACCATATTTATTTATGATGGCGGTAGGTGAATTTAAAGTGGTGAAAGATACGTACACACGTCCTGATGGGTCGAAAATGGAAGTTAATTACTACGTTGAACCAGAATACGAGCAAAACGCAAAAGCAATTTTCGGTGAAACGCCAACAATGATTAAGTTTTTCTCGCAAAAATTAGGGGTAGAATATCCGTGGGATAAGTATAGCCAAATCGTTGTGAGAGACTATGTATCAGGCGCTATGGAAAATACTGGCGCTGTCATTTTCGGAGAATATGTTTATAAAAACGACCGTGAATTGCTTGACGGAAATGATCAGTCAACAATCGCTCACGAATTGTTTCACCACTGGTTTGGCGATTTAGTAACGTGTGAGTCGTGGGCTAATTTACCATTGAATGAGTCATTTGCCAACTATTCCCAATATCTATGGGACGAATACCGTTTTGGATTAGAAGAAGCTGATTATCAAGCTGAACAAGAAGTAAATGGATATTATGAATCAGGAATGTATCAAGGGTATCACAACCTAATTTGGTATGCGCACAATGACAAGGAAGAAATGTTTGATGGTCATTCTTATAACAAGGGTGGGCGCATCTTACACATGCTTCGCAATTACCTAGGTGATGAAGCTTTCTTTAAAGGATTGAATAACTATTTGGTTACCAATAAATTTAAAACAGCCGAAGTTCACAACTTGAGAATGGCTTTTGAAGAAGTTTCTGGTGAGGACTTGAATTGGTTTTTCGATCAATGGTTTTTAGGAAAAGGACATCCAATCATTCATACGACTCAAACAGTTGATAAAGAAAATAATACCGTTACAATTGGCATCAAACAACGCCAACAAACAGATGATTTTCCAGTATATAAAATTCCAACGAACGTTGCAATTTGGGACGCAAACGGCAAACGAATTGAAAAAATAACAATCGATTCAATTGAGCAGTCGTTTAAATTCGCCTATTCAGGAGAACATAAAAACCAACTTATTGATGCTGATCAAGCTTTACTTGGCAAATTTTATGAAGATAAACCGGCAAGCCAATTCATTCATCAGTTTTATAACTCTGGTCGCTATCGTTCGAAATTAACAGCACTTAAAAGAGCCATCAAAGTGAAAAGTGATGCGTCTGAAAAAATGGTTTTTGATGCTATGAATGATCCTTTCTGGGATATTCGTTTGAATGCCATTTCGTTGTTCGGAATCGTAAAAAACAAACTAGCAGATCAAGGACTTAATCGCATTAAGGAAATAGCAATTAATGATTCAAAACCACAAGTTCGAGTGGAGGCGATCAATTACTTAAAATCACTTCCAGCATCTGAAGCAGCAGCTTTATACAAGAAAATCATCGAAAATGACAAATCGTATTCAGTTATTTCATCGGCTCTTCAAGCGCTAATGGAAGTAAATCCGGATGACGCCCTTACAACCGCTCGTAACCTTGAAAAAGACAACAATAAAAACATCAACGTTGTGTTAGCTGAAGTATACGGACAAAAAGGAGAAGTTCAGGAAAATGCGTTCTTCGAAAAGCAAATCAACGAGGGCAAATTGAAAGGGTATGACGAATTACGTGTACTAATAGGATATGCAGTTTACATTCTGCGTATGGATATCGATTTACAAGAAAAATCACATGCCATCTATACCATGATGAATGAAAAAGGAGGATCAAGCGTTAAAATGTATTTATCTCGAATCATCGAGTATAACATTAATACATATGGGGAAAAAGTAAACGAGCTTGACATGGAAATCGCTCAGTTGGAAGAAGCTAAAGCTTTCGGACAAGCGGATGATAAAAAACGTATCAAACAACGTTATGAAGATTTGATCAATAACCTTTCTACTTTAGTGAATACAGAGGAGTTGGGGTATTGATTAGAATGATTTCGGAGACTCTTTTAGTATTAATTTGAGTTATTAATTTTATTTGAACTCTGGAAATAATTTTGTAATTCCTTCCTCGCTTGCATCACATATGCCCCTTTCTGTAATTAAACCCGTTACCAATCTTGCAGGAGTGACATCAAAACCATAATTTCTAGCTTGAGT
>JBMLTP010000289.1:0-8158 GCA_049239885.1 Crocinitomicaceae bacterium | reverse complement strand
AGCACCTGCGGCCAATAGTGCTGAGGGCGTATTGTACTCTGTCCCGTATCCAAAAGAGTTTGGTGATGGACCACTTGTTTTGAATTGATCCCAAGCAGCAACAATTCGAGTTTGTTGTAACGAGGTATCATAAAACATAGGAGAAGAATAGTCAAATCCCCAATCCGTTATTCCAATGTAAACATCTTTTCCTGTGTAACCTTCAGGTAGTCCGATTCCCATGTGAACACTGTCCGCGCGCACATCATGAATCGCTTTATCCAATTGATTGCGAATTTTTGGAGCGATTTCTATAAAATCAAATTCTTCGGAAGATTCCAGCGATGCCAAATCAGACAGAGGAACTTTTAAAGTAGAAACTTTACCAATGGATTTCCCTGCCAACCAATTCTTTTCTTTTAAACAAGCTTGATCGAAATTTGAATTTATTTCCCCTAACAAATGAAGGTAATGAACCCCATTAATTTGTTGAATGGGATATTTATTTAAAACCTGTTCTGATGGTTCACCATTGTTCTTAGAAACAGATTTAATCAAAAGTTGGATATCGAAGCGATCTTTAGAAGATAATTTTCCTTGACCAAACGAATATATGGAAACAAATGAAATAAAGAAAAGTAATATTCTAATTCGCATACGAATGACTTACTCAAAAATAGGAATTTTAGGTGATTTAATGAGTCTAAAACCTATGTTTGATAAGGTATTTATCCACGGTGATTTGTGAATAATAGAACTATCTAAATTCGAAGAGACTGTCTTGTGTGCGTCTAACTTTCTTTAAAAATTGATTAGTATCTTCCTCGGATCGGTATCCAATTGGGCAAACTAAAACTGGTTGGAGTCCTTGCTTTTTGAGTTTTAAAATCTCATCAAAAGCTTCTTTTTGAAATCCTTCCATGGGAGTTGCATCAATCCGTAAACTTGCGCAGGTATGTAAAAGATGTCCAAGCGCAATATAAGCTTGTTTGGCATTCCATTCGGTCATTTTATCTTTTTCCATAGATAGAATTTCCTTTTTCATATAGGTTCCGAATCCAGAAATATTTTCTTGTGGAATACACCGTATTTCAGCCATATTTTGAATATGATCATCAATGTAATTCTCTGTTATTTCTGTAAAAGAACAAATTATGAGTAAATGTGACGCGTCTGTTATTTGAGATTGATTGAACGATTTTTCTCTTAGTTCTTTTCTTAAATCTGAATCTTCTACGAACAAATATTTAAGTGGTTGTAAACCATATGAAGATGGAACCAATCTTAGTGATTCCATAATCGTTTCTAAACCTTCGGGTGTGATTTTTTTTGTTGGGTCAAATTTTTTCGTTGCGTAACGCCAATTCAGTTCTTCAATTAGTTTGTTCATCTATTTTGGTTAAAAATTCATTGGGACTTCGATCGCTAATATTCTGCATTTGGTTTTGGCTGAAATTTTTATTTCCTCTTCATTCCAAATTCCAATTGCGTCTCGATTCTTCAATTCATTATCTAAAACATCAAATGTTCCTTCAATGTTCATGAAATAAACGCCATTTGTTGAATTTTTAAGTTGATAAGTTATTGTTTCCGACTCTGAGATTTCCGCAATATGAATCCAAGCATCTTGATGAATCCAAGTTCCTTCGTCTGCCGAATTTGGTGAAACGAGTTGTAAAAATTGGTTTTGGCAGTTATTCCAATCATAGTTGATTTGATCGTAGCGCGGTTCTACATTTTGTTTATTTGGAAAAATCCAAATTTGAAATAAATTAATTTCCTCCGTTTGACTTGCGTTGAATTCACTGTGGTATATGCCTGTTCCGGCCGACATTACCTGCACTTCTCCGGCATGAATCACCTCTGAAAATCCCATGCTATCTTGATGTTTTAGCGAGCCTTTCAACGGAATAGTAATAATTTCCATGTTATCATGCGGATGTTTTCCGAAGCCCATTCCTGCAGCCACAATATCATCGTTTAAAACCCTCAACGCGCCAAAATGAATTCGTTCAGGATTGTACCAACTGGCAAAGCTAAAGGAATGTTTAGCGTTCAACCAACCGTGATTGGCGTGGCCTCGTGTTTCTGATTTGTGGATGATTTGTGGCATAGAATTTTCAAAATTAATGAAGTTTGGTTGTTTTGATTGGAATTTTCAGTATTCAATAACGTATGTTAATAGAATTTTCTTACTCCTGAAAATCAGCTTTGATTTATTGAGAACTTCGATTCATGGTATTAAGTAGATTTTGGCTCGTCATTTTTATCTCGTCGATATTATTTGTCGTATCGGGAGTTTTTACTTCGCGGAATTATTCAATTGATTTCGTTTTGAATGGAAAAAAGGATAATCCGGTTTTAATCGGAGAGAAATTTATGGGTCAGCTCCCTTTAGTTCTGCGTGATTCGTTGAAAAAGTCTGCAGAAGGCTCGGTCGTCTTTAATCAAAATGAAAAAGATGCGGATACCACCTATGTATTTAAAAATAAAACAGTTCAAGTTTATTCCGGAGTTCAGAAATCGGATGGATTGTTGGAGACATGTAAAAATAGTCTAACGGATTTGATCCTTCCATTAATGGCTTATTTGGCATTTTTCTGCGGTATAATGCAATTGTTGATTGATTCCGGAGCAACCGAAAAATTGGCTCGTAGATTGAGTCCGTTTTTCGTAAAAGTATTTCCAAGTGTTCCCAAAAATCATGAGTCGATTTCATATATGACGCTCAATTTTTCTGCCAATTTTCTCGGTTTGGATTCGGCTGCAACGCCTTTTGGACTGAAAGCTATGCAAAGTTTACAAGATATTAACCCAGATAAAGATAAGGCAAGCGATGCTCAAATCATGTTTATGTGTTTACATGCGGCAGGTTTAACCTTAATTCCAACTTCAATAATAGGCTACCGAGCAGCTCAGAATGCTTCAAATCCAGCAGATGTGATGTTGCCATGTATTATTACCTCATTTATCGGAACGATTGCCGCTTTTGTAATTGTCGGAATTCGTCAACGTGTTAATTTCAAGAGCGCATCTATTTTAATTGCCATTTTTTCGATTATTGCTGCAATTATAGGGTTACTAATGTACGTGAATAGCTTGGACATAATCGGAAAGAATTATTTCACCAGTAATTTCTCAGGGTTGCTTTTAGTTGGAATAATTGGTTTTACGTTAATTTTTGCATTTGCCCAAGAACGTAAATTTAAGGAAAAGAACACAACTGTTTTCGATTCATTCGTTGTAGGTGCAAAAAGCGGACTGAATACTGGAGTAACAATTTTTCCTTATGTTTTAGGGATGTTGGTAGCGATTTCGCTCTTTCGAAATAGTGGTCTTTTTGAAATAATCAGTGGTTGGATTTCGGAAGGGTTCAGATTTTTAGGCGTTTCCAAAGAAATTACTGACTCCTTGCCCGTTGCGATGTTAAGGCCTTTTAGCTCAGGAGGTTCGCGTGGGTTCATGATTGATGCGATGAACAGTTTTGGACCAGATTCATTGACAGGAAGGTTGAGTTGTATTTTCCAATGCAGTGCTGAAACTACGTTTTATGTAATTGCGGTTTATTTCGGTTCGATAAGTGTTAAAAATACAAGGTACACGCTTGGAACGATGTTGCTCGTTGATTTAATTTGTGTTATAACGGCTATTTTTGTCGCGCTGTGGTTCTTTTAATCTTAAATTTAAGTTCAGTTTAATAAGATGGCTTGGAATTTTTTCAAAAAACGAACAAAAGAGGAAGACAAACCAGTAGAAATTGTTCCTTTAAAACCAATGGAATATTCGTCAATGGTCATTTTAGCTTGGGCTAAGGCGATTGAAGGAAACGTAGATTTACAAAATTGGCTAAGAGATAATGGTTATTTGGAGTTGTATTTAAGTGTTTTTGCGATTTATTTGAAAGATGAGCCGCGGGATTGGCTGGTAAAAAATGGCTACCCTCACCTAATGGCTATGATTCATGCTGCGGAGGGAAATCCAAATGCGGCAAAGTGGTTGTTGGAGCATAATTTTATAATGCTTTATCACCTAGCTAAAGCCGTCGATCACGAGGAAGAAAGTTGGATATGGCTTAGACAGAATTCTTCTCAAGATATTTTCATTTTGGCCAAAAGCATTCAATTGATTAAAGATCAAATTGAGGATAATCATAACGACATTCACTCATTCAACAAAGACATCTAAAAAAATATGGCTACCCAAAATGAGCAGCCATTGTCAAAATTAGTTGTTTCCTTTATTCAACAAATCTTACTTCAACACGACGATTTTGTTTTCTTCCGTTTGAGTCATTGTTGGCTGCTTTTGGTTTTAACTCGCCGTGGTACAGACATTTTATGCGAGATGAATCTATTCCATTGGCAATCAAGAAATCACGTATTGAGTTTACACGATTTTGAGATAGATAGGTGTTGTAGGATTCAGGACCTACCGCATCCGTATGACCTTGTAATTCGATTTTGATCTCTGGACGATCCATCATTATATTTATTAAAGATTCCAATTCACCAATTGCTTCTTTTTGAACAATCGCTTTATCGAACTCAAACAAGATATTTTTATTGATTAAAGCGGTTTTGTCGATTTTTTTCGATGCGGAGGCTTTTTCAATGTATATTGTATCCACTTTTGTAATTAAGACGGTATCAATCCTTATTTCTTTTTTCGCAATTGTCTGCAAGGTGTCTTTGATTGGTTTCTTAACCTCATCTAGTGGTTTATTCTTTGCTTTTTTACATAGCCTTAAGCCCAAAATCACCTCGTGTGATCCTGCGCTGTATGAGGCGATATTACTCATTGGAACCTCGTAGGCGTATCCGATGAAAAATAACTTTTGGATGTTTATTCCAACTCGACCAATCAAACCGACTTTTGTTCGATAACCAAGTCCTCCGAAGAACAAATCTTTGTAATTTACATCGGCGTTGATATCCATTTGATAACCATTATTTGTTCCTTTAGCCCAAAGAGATGGTTTAACAGACCAATTGTCATTGATTCCTATGCGATACCCAATTAGTCCGCTGATATGTCTTCTTAAACCATATCCCTGAAGATCATTGTAACCGAAATTCGAATAGGTTTGAAGTAATTGTTTCGAAGCAACTGCCAACTCAAGATTTTTCCAAACGTAAGCCAATCCAATTTCCGTATTCAATGCGCCTGCAGATTGTAAACCTCCATTTACAATTGGATCTTGATTGTCAAAAGCGATTGCTGAAGAAGGGTTTACTCGATACTGATTATAACCAACTGAAGCACCAAGTCTGATGTTGTGTTCACCAAAAGTTAATCCGTAAGAAATAGTTCCGAGACCTGAAACTTGTTGTAACATTCCAATTTTATCAATTAGAATTTGTCCGCCCAAACCAAGTGACTTACCAACTCGACTATTTACGCTAACCATACTTGTCAAAGGAGCTCCATCAATCTTCACCCATTGATTAAGATGTGAAAAATTGATTTCAGTGCAATTATTCATTCCGACATAGGCAGGGTTAATTGAATATTTATTGTAACCATAAACGTTACTTTGAGGCGTTTGCTGAGCTGTTAAAGTCAACGAAACAAACGAAACCGCGATAGCTAATACTCTTTTTCTCATGACTTTACTTATTTTTTAAATCTCAACAAATTAATTGAACCTGTAAACTCTTTATCAGAACATTTGATAGCATAGAAATAAACTCCATCAGGAAGAGGCTCACCATCTCTAGTTCCTCCCCAATCATTTTGATAATTTGTTGTCGTAAATACAGGTTCTCCCCAACGATTGAATATGGACACATTGCACTCTGTGATTTTCGATAAGTCACTTACACGCCATGTGTCGTTTTGTCCATCGTCGTTAGGAGTAAGAATATTACTTATTTGGAATTCACAATCGATTACCGATAACTCTAGAATAGATAAAGAATCACAACCAGCTGCTGTTTGAATTGTATCCTGATAAATTCCACTCGTTGTGTAAGTTTGTGCTCCATAAGTGTATGTTTCACCAATACAGATTTCGGCAACCTCATAACTTGAGTTCGGTGGAGTTACAAATAGAGATAAAACAATAATTGAGTCGCAACCATCAGCAGTTGCCAATGTATCTTGATAAACTCCTTCTGTACCTAATTGAATTCCATTGAAAGAATAGCTTGATCCTGAACAAATAGTTGCATCTATGTTTGTTTTGATCACAGGAAGCATGAACACGACAGAAGTAACAATTGAATCACATCCTGTTATTGCTTGAAGCGTATCAACATAAACTCCTTGTGACGTGTAAACACTTGAACCAATTTGAATGGAGCCACCAGGACATAAATTATGTTCCTTTGTAACATTGTCTACAGGATTTATGGAAAGATTTGTTATTACGGTACTATCGCAACCTTGAGATGTGATGAAAACATCTGTATAAATTCCAGACTCCGTTTGTTGAGCTCCTCCTAATAAAATGGACTCACCATCACAAATTGCTAAATTAACATTTGAGGTAGTTGGTGTGCAAGGGTTATTACAGTTGGTAGCATCGAAAGTAAATGTTTGTGGACAAGCACCATCGTTAATTTGAACCGTGTAAATTCCAGCTTCAGAACCTGTGTAGGAAGTGCTTACACCTGGAGATAAACTCCCACTAGATACAACTGCCCCTGACGGACTTGTAATCGTGTATGAATATGGATTGGAATAATACCCGTTCAGACCTCCTGTCGCCGAGAATGTTGCGGTACATGAGGCATTGTCATAATTGAAGACAGCATTGAGTTGTTGTAAGAAAACGATTGGTAATCCAGATGATACCGTTGACGTTCCGCATGAAAAATCACCCCAATCAGCGGTAATATCACCTGCAGGTGAAATGTAATACAATGTATTAAATAAAGGATTTCCAAATGTTCCACTTCCGTCGCCGTTATTTGTAAAGTTCCCGTTTAATCCAATTAATGTGTCAATATAAGCATTGTTAAATCCTGTGTTCGCAATTGGATCGGGTAAATTCTGAACTTGATGTATAACGTAACCAGGCGTTAAGCAATTCGGAAGACTTTGAGTCGATTCACCGATTCCATTTACAGTAATACCCGGTGTGAAAATATCGCCAAAGCAAACAAAAGCTGTATCTTGTTGCGCATTTGTCAAACTATCGCCATTTGCTAATTCAACATAAATATCACCTGCATCACTTGCAACCTCTTGAATATATTCAATGATATACTGACCTTCATCACCAGGAGAACCACCATCTATTTGAATGGCATACAGTTTACCAGGTTCAAGACAACATGCTGATGTTTGCGTTCCTGTAAATCCAGCAGTTCCCGAAATTATTGGAGTTACAATCGGCGTATTTCGCGTGCCGTCTTCAGTAAATGTAGCAGGACCTAATCCTCCATAACAATCTGTTCCATTTAACAATTCAAAAACATTGTAACGTAATACATCCATACCAATGTAGGCACGAATGCTTAATTCAACTGCACCCGATGGAGGCGCTGTAAAGTAATGCCATACGGTTTGATCAGCTCTATTTACTGGGTTTGCATCTGCAGCAGGTTCTCCTGCCAAATATTCTCTACATGCAAAAACATTCGATCCTGCAACTGCTTGGAATGTCGGATTTGTCCCGGCAAGAATCACAGGCACTTCATACAATGAATTTAACAGTGTTAAACATAAAATATCATTTCCCGGAGAATTTAGTGTTGGATCTGAAACACTTGGATCATAAAGCCATGATTTAATACTTTGAGTACTTAAAGGAGTTAGGTTATCGGAAGGATCAACCATTCCATAATATTTATATCCTGGCTCCAAACAACGTCTGTCAATTCGCGCGCTTGGGTCTCCTCCTAAAAAGCTATTTGTTCCACCTTCATCTTCTGCAATAAATTCGAGGTTAGCACATGAAAAATCAGTAGGAATTCCTGGTGCAAAGCGTTTATCATAGCCAAAAAGAGCGTTATTTTCTCCGTAAAGAGCATCTAAATAATCGGTTTCAAAGATCATTCTTCCGCTATTTGGAGCGACAAAATTCAACCAAACTGATTCATTTATAACTGGATTGTTTGCAGCAACATGATCATAATCATAGGCGTGATAATGAATGGGATTATTGTCAGTGTGAGGGGCGCCTGTTTCAGCATAATTGTTCCCGCCATCATATGCACAACCAAAATCTAAGGTA
>JBMLTP010000288.1:0-32385 GCA_049239885.1 Crocinitomicaceae bacterium | reverse complement strand
AGTTTGGCTTTTGCTTGCGAACTTAAAACACCATTATTTTGGATCCAACTTACAAAGTTGTTATAGGCTAATTTTTCTTCTGAATTTTTCCAACCATCAATTCCCACGTCTTGATTTAATCTTGCCTGAGGATCTGTATCAAACGCGTTAATGATAATTTGTTGCGTTGAAATTTTGGACCAAATCGTCGTGTCTAAATTATCTCCAAGAACAGCATTTGAAGGAGGTAGCCCGTTCTCAAAACTTTTCCGCGAATCTGGAAGGACGTCTTCTGATATATTACCAAGGTTAAAATAGAGATCTCCTCCTGTCATTGCTGAATTCGGAACGGAGTTTTCAGCGTCCGAATTGAATGGGTCTAACACCCAAAATTGAATAAATTCGATGTTGGCAAGCTCAAAATCGTTCGTAGTTAAACCGCGCTGAATTCCTCCCCAACGATTTTCAGGATTAATGAAAAAACCTGCTGAATCAACCGTATTGGTAGTGTCATAGTTGTACATTCCCCTTTCTTTGGGATAGTATGCCAATTCCAAAATTGGAATGTTTGGGATTGACCCATATTGCTGTTGTAGATTCGGAAAAATATCAATTTGATTAACCAAACGCATTCGGCTATCTGATAACATTTGTGGATTTTGCTTAATATGTAGGGGAGTTAAATTATTACTTTGATAAAACAAAGGGTCAATTACGTACCAAGCGGTTTTTGCTCGTTTATATCCAACAGACAAATCTTTTTTAGTTGCTTCAGGGAATAAATCTGGTTGACCCTGTGGAACAGCAGCTAGTCTCCAGGCATTGACAGATCGCAAATCAATTGCACTTTGACTCGCTTCAAAGTCGTCGATGTAAGATGTACCTTCTTTATTAATCGCTCTTGGTTGACCAGGGATCAAATGAGCAACCTCGCCTGTAAGAGATAAAGTCGACATTTGGTTAGTGGAAATTACGGGTAATAGATCAACCAATTTTGTTAAGAAAGGCAAATCTGTTCTAACTGCGAAATCGGCACCGATAACATTATTTTTGAACGGTTCGTTTCCGAAGTCCACTTTTTGAGTCACAGGACGTTCCATCATACGAACCCAAGTTGCTCCTACTTTTGCTCGATCGCTAAATCGATATTGGTAATGACCACCTACCATTGAGCGCGCTTGAAATCCGAAAACGGAGTTGCTCTCGATGGAGATTTTGATTGGAGTATTCGATTCTAAAATACCGGAATTGATGATTTTAACGCGACCTAAGTTATAATCAACTGTATAATCGGTCCCTTCAACAAGTTTGATGCCACCAGCCGTAACGCTCACTGCTCCTTCAGGCACGTTTAACGTATTTAAAGGAATATCTGAACTTATCGAGGATTGGTATTCTCCCTGCAAGGTAAACCTGTTTTTACTCGGAACTTGTTGAGCAGCTGTTTTAGTAGAATCGTATAATTCGTAAAACGACACACGATTTATTGTCGTTGTGGGAATATTGACAGCCTCTAGTTTTTTGGCTAATGTTTTTCCAAATGGCTCGATTGTAGAGAAGAAAACGCGCCCACTTTTACGATTAATTGTACCTCCGTTATCTATTTTATTCCCGACTTGATTAAATGGCGAGAAATCAAAAACCCCATCTGAAAATGGCTGGTTGTTTTGATTGATTTTATCCATGTCCAACAAAGTCACTAATTGTTGGTCTTTCACCCCTTCCATTGGGAAATATGGAATATTTATCGATTGATCTGGATTGTTGTAAAGAATATTTATTTTAAAACCTGCTTGATCCACATTGTAGGCTCCGATTGCGTATACATTTTTCATCATCAAATCCCAAACTTTATTATTCGGATTTGTAATTGTCGGCTTTAAAAGTTTGAGAATTAATGCGTCTTGTCCGTCCGAACCATCTGTCGAAAATTCTCCAACCTGATAAGTTTCGCCGCGATAGGTATATTCATAAGCTACTCCTAAAACTTCATCATTGTTCAAAGCTTGGTTAAGTGAAATATATCCTAAAAGTGAGTTGTAGGAGAAGTCTGATTCTGTTAATCTTCTTGCATTTTCAACTTTCTCATATTCAATGGCTTGTTGAAAAGGCCCTGGGGAATTAACTTGAGCGCTAAGTGTTGAAACTGCATTGGCAAAACCACGAATCAAAGGTTGATTGGCTGCCCAATCATATAATCCATTTGATTGGTTGTCTGGCATTTGATTTGGAGAAGACGTCCCCGGATTTCCTTGCCAATTTGTTTGTTTTGATTCACCTAAATCCGAAAATGCGATAATGTTTCTTGTGTTTTCAGTAATATTTGATCTATTGGTTACCCAAACTTCAATTCTCGTGATGAAAACGGTAGAATTAACAACAGGAAGCGTGGACATTGCCGTATCATAATGTTGCTGATGATAAAGGTTTAGAAAATAATGTTTGTTTGCTTCGTAGTTATCTGCTGTTAATTCAAATTTCTGAGTCTGTGCTTTTCCCGTAACATTAATTTCAGTCCGTTTACCTTTCGACGATGCTGCGATTAAATCGATAGTTGCTCGACCGAATTTCAGCTGTGTTTTGGCACCAAATAGGGTTTGCGAACCTTGAATTAGGGTAGTTGGTAAGTCTAGTGAAACATTTCCTAAAGCGATTTTTTGAAGAATTTCATCTTCGTTTCCAGTATGCTCAAGTTTTGAAATATTCTCAAAGTCTAAAGTCGCTCCGGTATTGTACTTGGCATTGATCTTTAATTTTGTTCCGATTTGTCCAGTAACTTCAAGATTGATATTTTGATTAAAATCGAAACGCGTAATTTTTCGTTGTCTCATCGGCAACATTGGGTTGTCGATTCGTGAGTGATTTATTCCGAGAAAAAGTTCCAAATTTCCGCCTGGAATGATTTTAATAGTATCTGAACCAAAGAAATTTTTAAACGCCTTGCTTCCAATTTTGATTGGTAATTCATAATTGCGGTTTTCAGCCGTTTCTTCCTCTATGATTTCCTGCCAATCCTGAGTCATTGATTTTTTACGTTCATATTCCAGGTATTCTTCAAGGGTCATCATTGAAGGATTTCGGAAATTTAAGCCATTGCCTAATGTTTCTGTAAAAATGTATGTTCCGGTTAACGGGTCGTAAACAATGGATTGTTTCAATGAAGTTGGATCCCCCAAATCAAAACTTTGAGGTAAATTTTGTCCTGGATTTAGCGGATTGTAAATGGGGAAAGGTAATTCAGGGTCGTTTTGAGCAAAAACAAGTGTTCCGCATAAGGTTAGAAGCATCAAAAAGAGATGCGATAAATTAAGTATGTTTATTTTTTGCTTTACAATCATTTACAATAGTCGCAATGCTTCTTTGATCAGAACTTCAACAGTTTGTTCCCCAGTATCAATTTTATCTAACACTTTCTCTGCGGATTTTTTATCAAACCCGAGCGAAACTAAAGCAGTTAACGCATCAAATCGATTTGTATTGTTTAGTGAGAACATATTTTCGCTTGATGCACTGAATTTTAACACTTTCCCTTTTAAATCAATGATTACACGCTGAGCCGTTTTGGCTCCGATTCCTTTGATTCCTTGAATCGTTCGAACATCTTCATTTTCAATGGCTTGAGCAATTTCATCTGTTTTTAAAGAAGAAAGCATAATCATTGCCGTATTTGGACCAATTCCGGAAACACTGATAAGGAGGTTAAACATTTCTCGCTCTTCCTTTGTGTAAAATCCGTAGAGAAGATGAGCGTCTTCTCGAACAATTAGCTTCGTGTATATTCTAATTGCTTCTCCTTCAGGTATCTGAGAAAATGTATTCAATGAAATTTTAACCTCATAGCCAACACCCGAACAATCGATAAGTAGCTCTGTTGGATTTTTTTCAATTAATCTACCATTCAATAAACCAATCATCTTTATTTGTTTTGAGCATCAATAACAGCAACCTTAACCATATTGGCGATTTCTCGAACGGATGATCCAAGTTGCAAAACGTGAATTGATTTTTTTAACCCGACTAAGATAGGACCAATAGCATCTCCATCAGTCATTTGTTGCAATAATTTGTATGAAATATTTCCTGCAGACAAATTTGGGAAGATTAGTGTGTTCACTTCTTTGTTCGCAAGTTGCGAGAACGCAAATTTCTCATTCATCAATTCTTCGTTTAATGCGAAATTTGCTTGAACTTCTCCATCCACAACCAATGAAGGGTGTTTCTCATGGAGGATTTTAACCGCTTCAGCCATTTTTTCAGAATCTGGCCCTGGTGAAGAACCAAAATTCGAATAGCTTAGTAATGCGATTTTCGGGGTAACTTTTAGTTTACGAATGATTTTCGAGACATTGAAGGTGATTTCCGCAATTTGCTCAGCAGTAGGGTTGAGATTTACAGTAGTATCTGCCAAAAAGAGCGGTCCTCGTTTAGTATTAAGAATGTACATTCCCGAAATTACGTTCACATCTTTTTGTAAGCCTACAGTTTGCAAGGCAGGACGAACAGATGAGCGATAGCTCCGTGTTAAACCAGTAATCATCGCATCTGCGTCACCTTGATCTACCATCATCGCACCGAAATAATTTCGTTCACGCATAATTTGTATGGCTTCAAACTCGGTAAATCCTTTTCGTTTTCTCTTTTCAAAAAAGGCTTTTCCGTATGCGATTCGTCGTTTTTCTTCCTCCTCTGATTTCGGATCAACAATTACAACTTCAGGTAAATCGATGGCATATTCTTCAATCAAGTCTAAAATACGCTGCTTCTTCCCTAAAAGAATAGGAAATGCGACTCCTTCATCGTATGCTACTTGGGCTGCTTTTAGAATTTTTACATTATCAGCCTCGGCAAAAACTACTGTTTTAGGGTTGCTTTGCGCCTTTGAAGTCATGTTGCGAACAAGCTTGTTGTCGAGACCCAATCGATTTTTTAGGTGGGTTTCATATTCTTCCCAATTTGAAATTGGATTTTTTGCTACTCCTGAATCCATCGCTGCTTTTGCGACCGCAGGGGCGACATAGTAGATTAATCTTGGGTCCAATGGTTTAGGAATGATTTGCTCACGACCGAATGAAATGTTCTTTTCGCCATAAGCTTCGATAACTTCTTCCGGAATGGTTTCTTTTGCCAAAGCAGCAATTGCCTTGACGGCAGCTAGTTTCATTTCTTCATTAATGGTGGTTGCCCGAACATCTAAAGCTCCTCTGAAAATAAAAGGGAATCCAAGTACATTGTTGACTTGATTAGGATGATCCGAACGACCAGTCGCCATAATAATGTCTTTACGAACTGATGTTGCTTCTTTGTATGAAATTTCGGGTTCAGGATTTGCAAGAGCAAAAACGATTGGATCATTTGCCATTACCGCTATCATTTCTTTTGAAACCAATCCTGCTCGTGATAATCCAAGAAAAACATCCGCATTTTTAAATGCTTCTGCGAAAAGAATGTCTTTTTGATGAACAGCGAAAAATTGCTTCATCGGATCCAAATCGGTTCGGCTTTTATGAATCAAACCTTTCGAATCGAACATATAAATGTTTTCCAATTTTGCACCTAGGGTATGGTATAATTTAGCGCAAGAAAGTGCAGAGGCTCCAGCACCAGAAACTACTATTTTGATCTTTTCGATTTTCTTATTTGCAAGTTCGAGTGCATTTATTAAAGCGGCTGACGAAATGATGGCAGTCCCATGTTGGTCATCGTGCATGATTGGAATATCCAATTCCTCTTTCAATCTGCGCTCGATTTCGAATGCTTCTGGCGCTTTGATGTCTTCTAGGTTTATTCCACCGAAAGTTGGTGCAATTGCTTTCACCGTTTGGATAAATAACTCGGGATCCTTGGCGTCAACTTCGATATCGAAAACATCGATATCAGCAAATATTTTAAAGAGTAATCCTTTTCCTTCCATTACAGGCTTAGAAGCTTCTGGACCGATGTCCCCCAAGCCCAAAACAGCTGTTCCATTCGAAATTACAGCTACTAAATTCCCTTTGCTTGTGTATTTATATACATCGGAAACATTTTCAGCAATTTTCAAACATGGTTCGGCAACGCCTGGAGAATAAGCTAATGACAGATCGCGCTGTGAGGCGTATGGTTTTGTCGGGACAACTTCGATTTTTCCAGGTTTACCGGAAGAATGGTATTCAAGTGCGTCTTGTTTTCTAATTTTAGCCATTGGTTTTTTAAGGGAGCCAAAGATACGAAAAAGAAGCGAAAATTAGTTTTGGGAAAATTCCTCGGAAATTTAATGCAAACTGCTTGTATTTAAGATAACTGAGCTAAATGTCCCAAGATTTGAATTTTAATTTCTTCCCAACTGATTTTATGCAATACAAAAGGTGTTTCCTCTAAATCAGCATCATTAAAATAGGTAAGATATTTTCGAACCATGTCTGCTATAACCCAAAATTTCAAATAGAGATTCGATTAGGGAGATTCTTGTTTGAGCTTCATTGCCGCTCTTTTCTTCCAGTTGAGAAAAATCGAATTTGGAGAATGATTTCTTAACGACGGCTAAAATTTTTTTGTTTACAATCATGACTACCAATGAAAATGAGTAACCAAAGTTAATGAAAGTGTTTAATATAAATTACGATAATCACTGTAAAAAGAAATGTTTCTTTTGGTCGGAACCAATTTAAAAGAAACATTGAGTATGATTAATCAAACAAATTTAAAGAGTCAGATTATTTAACCAAGTGTTGAAAAACGATTGGGTCTTGATTTTCAGTAATAAGCTGAATGAAATAAGCTCCATTTGAAAGCTTTTCATTCGAAATAGGAAAAACGTTTATGCCCTCTTGAATGGTCACATTTTTTGAGCAAATCACATTCCCTGACAAATCAATTAAGTTTAGTATTCCAGTCATATCTAAATATTTTGAACGAACCAAAACATTGAAAGACTCCTGGCTTGGATTGGGAAAAGTACTCAGATTCCATGATGGTGAGCAAGAAATTTCAACGGGACCATACAATTTGAAATCGCCATTATTGTCAATTTGTTTTAGTCGCGCAAAGCGTTGGATTCCGACACGTTCTGTTTTGTAGCTATATTCGATTTCTTCGTTACTAAATCCTGCAGCGTTAATAGAACCATTCGTTTCCCAAGTTGATCCATCAGGGGAAATCTCAATGTCAAATGAAGATGAGTTATTTTCTGAACTAGTTATCCAAGTTAAAATTGTTTGTCCTTCATTACAATTTGAATTAAAGGATACTAACTCAACTGGAAGTGGCGTTCCGCTGCCTCCGGCAAATCCCCAATTACTCCAACCAGTCGCTCCGATACGTTGAACATTTGGGCTAATTGCATCTCCTGTATTATCTATGTGTATTCCTGATTGTAACCACGGGTTGCTACCTTGTCGTTTTAAAGCGGTAACGTGACAATCATCTGTAAAATCTAGAAGTCCATCGGCAAATAAAGTAATGTTATATTTCTTACTTTCAGCATTTGTTATTCCATCTCCTGGCGTCATACTCCAATATCCGCTTGCCGTAGTGTAAATTTCAAAATTTCCATTACAAGAGGTGGGTATAGGTTCGTTAGTGAAATTTGTCCCCATTGAACTAGGAATCCATTCTGCAGTTAATGTCCCTCCATCTGTTGCTTGCGTGTACTCAACTTTTACAAAGTTTCGCTTATTACTTATTCCCAATGGATATAATCCAGATTCATTTCCTGAGTTTGTTGAGTTGAACCATCTTTTCACTTTACCCATAACAAAACCTGATGAATGTGAAATTATTCCAAGGTTTGTCAAAGATGTCCCGATTGTCAGGGTGTTTGTACCCATCAGAATTTTTCCTGCGTTAAGCGTTAATTGATTGGAAACATTTAAATTTCCAGTAGCTGTTAAAGTTCCGCTCGCACCAACGCTTGAAATCAAACGATATAAATTCATTGTTGGAATATTTGTTGAGGTAATTAAAGAGCTTGAATTTGTAAATTCAACGGTGGAAGTCGCGCCCAACGTTCTTGCACCTGTATTTGCAAAATGACCATAAAACGTTGAAGCTTTAAGCACAACTTGTCCATTAACGTTAACTGCTCCTGCACCTGTAAATTGATTGGAACTACTTCCAAAAGTCAATAATCCGTTTACGTTAACTGTTCCAGCGTCTCCATGAGCTCCTACAGTTGAAAAACTTGCATTTAATGTTATTCCTTTCGGATTGTCAAACGTTATGGTACTCATTTGCGATCCATTTCCAATCATTCGAAATATACCGCTTCCTGAAATAGTTTGAGGAGAAGTCCCATTGAATGTGATATCCAAGTCATATGTGTTATTACTTCCGGAAGTTGTCATTTCACCATTATTAGTGAAATTTCCTTTGATTTCAATGGCGTTTTTTCCATTGTTTGCCCAATTATACTGACGGAAATAAGCACCAGTTTCGATGGTGAAGTCTTCATTTACAACCAGCGTCGAACCACTATTTCCTGGAGGTGAAAAATTAGCACCACTTTCAACTATGATTGATTTAACGGTCGTATTTCCAAATACAACGGAATTCAAAACACTAAACCCTCCATTATATGGACTTATATAAATTTCAGCAGTACCATCATTTGGCGGAACACTACCACATTCCCATGTAGTTGATGAACTCCAATTTAGATTACTAGTGGTATTAATAACAGTTCGGTATCTTCCAGCTACAGATTGCAAAGCTGAAATGTTATTTGTTAGAGGGGTGCCTATTGTTAATCCACTAATTGATGCGTTACCCCCAGTTCTGTTAAATGTGCCAGTTGATAGAGAAGTTACCCTAATTCGAATTCCTGAAATTGTTACCTCATCTGATTTATTTATCCCAGTGCAATCATATGTTATAGTAATTAATGAACTTGAAATTGAAATGGTTGTATTACGAACATTCCCACCATTTGCGGAAATTACGCTTCCAACAGATGGTTCAAATTGAAAGTTTGAAGGTGCCGAAATTTGAATGCTTTGCGCATTGCCCAAAGCAAAATCACCATTTGTAGATTCTGTGAGCATTATTAAACCTAAATCAATATATTGACTTGGAAGTGAACAAGCTGTAAATTTAAAGGATGGCTTTGTAATCGTAACTTGACCAAAATAGTATTGGAAAAAGCATAGTCCAACTAGGACAAAGAAAAAATTCTTCATAGTCAATATAAACAGTGAATTAATACTGTTCGTGAAGATGAGACTATGAGTTTGTCGCTGGATTAAAGCAATCGACAAAATCAGAATGTAATCCCCACGAAATTGTTCGCGAAATTAATTATATATTTTTGAAATTCAAAGCACATTTTTAGAAAATAGTTGTATTTATTTGAGAAGTGACTGTGAAAACACAAATGAGAAGGTGTTTGTTGATACAGTATTATTATTTTTAGCGTTATGTAAAATAAAACAAACGATAATATGCAAATAAACGAACTAAAATGATTCACATCTTTCCTCATTATTCTGGAATTTCGTGGAATGGAAGAAATCCACATCGGACAGAAAATCAAGGAGGTATTCGACACCAAAGGAATTTCCGTTACGGAGTTTGCTAGACGCATTAATAAGTCTCGTGAAAACATGTATTCCATTTTCTCCAGAAAGACCATTGATACTGGTTTGTTACTCGCCATTTCGCGAGTATTGGAATTCGATTTTTTCCGACTTTACAGCAAAAGCAACTATGTTTTGCAAGAAGAGGTTCAAAAATTGCGAGAAGAAAATCTACTATTGAAAGATTATACTACGCTGCTTCGCGAGCAGAAAGGTCAGTAAAATTTGCAACTCCATTCTTTTTCTTAGTTTTGTTTTATGATTTTGTACAACGTTACAGTGAGTATTGATCCTGAAATTTCCGAGGATTGGTTGAATTGGATGCGAACTAAGCACATTCCTGATGTAATGGCTACAAGCTGTTTTTTGGAATCCCGAATTTCGCGAATTCATGGTGAAGAAGAGGGAGGGATTACTTATTCCATTATGTATTTATGCCCGAATCAGGAGACGATGGATTTGTATCAAGTAAATCATGCTCCGGAGCTGCAAAAAGATCATTCCGAACGATATGCAGGTCGTTTCGCTGCTTTTCGAACGTTTTTGTCGGTAATCGAGGAATTTAAGCCATGACGGTTCGCGCGAAGAAACATCTTGGACAACATTTCCTAAAGGATAAAGGGATTTGTGAAAAAATCGCAAACCAGTTGACCAATTATGATAATTGCAAAAATGTCATTGAGATTGGTCCAGGAATGGGTGCGCTTTCTGACTTTTTAATTGCTCGGGGTGATTTGAATCTTTGGCTCTTGGAGGTCGACACTGAATCAATAGACTATTTGAAAAATCGTTATCCAGAACTTTCGGATCGAATTGTTTTAGGAGATTTTCTAAGAATGGATTTGAAACAATTGATGGGGGAGGAGAAGTTTTGCGTTGTTGGTAATTTCCCATATAATATTTCAACTCAAATTCTTTTTAAATGCTTGGAGCACCGAAATCAGATTCCGGAGATAATGGGAATGTTCCAGAAAGAAGTTGCAGTGCGTGTTGCAGAAAAACCTGGCTCTAAGGAATATGGAATTACAAGCGTTCTATTACAAGCGTTTTATGACATTCACTATTGTTTTACCGTTGATGAACATGTTTTTATTCCCCCGCCAAAGGTTAAATCGGGCGTAATTCGTTGCACTCGAAATAGTCGCGAAAATTTGGGTTGTGATGAAAAGTTATTCTTCCAAGTTGTTAAAATGGCATTTAACCAACGTCGAAAAACCCTTCGGAATTCGTTAAAACAGTTGTTGAGAGGACGGGAACTTCCAGCCGTTTTCACGAATGAACGCCCTGAAAAATTATCAGTAGATTTATTTATTGAGTTAACCAAGTTTATTGCGGAGGGATAAACTAATAATTATTAAGTTACCTCCCATTATCCCTCCTTGAGGAGGGAAAGTTAAAATATAAAAAAGTTTAATCTATTTTTTTAATTATGGAAATTCCCTATTAATTCGGTGAAAATGGATCTGATTCACCCTTTCGACCAACTTCCACACCCTTACTAAACATTTTCTGAACGGCGACTTTCCCATTTTGGTTTAAGATCACAAACCAACCATCTTTAAGGCCATCCTTGTAATGAATTTCACTGTGTAGCTCACCTCTTCGGCCAAACTCTTTCATAACACCGTGTAGTTTTCCTTTTTTGTATTGAGTGATATATGTAGGAATTACGCCTCCCGGGTAATAGTCATACCAGGTACCGTTTTTCAGTCCATTTTTGTATTGTCCTTTTGCCTTTATTTGGTAGTCAACTTTTGAGTAAGCTTCGTACTTGCCGTGGGGAACACTAACCATTTTTTTCATTCCAAGAATGAGGATGTCATTTTGCCTATTTTTCGCCTTAACGACTTTAAACGTGTTGATTTCCTTGAGAGCACCGTTGTTGTAGTAATCCCGCCATTCTCCAGTCTTGAGATCATCTTTGTATTTCCCATCTAATATCAAGATTTTTTGAGGTGTGTATGAAAACCAATTTCCATGGAGTTTTCCTTTTTTGAAAGTTGATTTGTTTTTTAGGACACCATTATCCCAGTAATTTCTCCATTCTCCTTCTTCTTTACCGTTGAGGTAATCACCTTCCATCAATAAAGTCCCGTCTTCATACCATGTTTGCCAAAGTCCTTCGCGCAAGTCATTTTTGTATGATCCCGCGCGGTAATCTGTGCCATTTTTATAAAAATAGCGCCATTCACCGTGTTTCTTGCCTTTGAGGAAATTGGCCTTATACGAAAGTTCTCCAGAAGAAAAATAATAGTTCCAAGATCCGTTTTGCAAGCCGTTCTCAAAACTTCCTTCCATATCCAAGGTCCCTTCTTTACTTTTCCAAATCCACTTTCCACTTTTTAGCCCATTTTTGTATGAACCACATGTCAGGGTGTCACCATTTTCGAAAAGTTCAAGGTATTCGCCATCCAAGGAGTCTTTTTGGTAGTTAATCTTTTTTTCCAAAATTCCATTAGAAGAATAAAACACCCAAGTTCCATGCTTTTTGCCTTCAAGGAATTCTCCTCCGACCGAAAGCATTCTTCCTGCTGTATATTCTGAGAAAGGCCCTGTTTTTAAACCTTTTTCAAAGGTGTAGTATTCTTTCGGATTTCCATTAATGTAAAATGTTTGAATGGTCCCGTTTCCATCGATGATGGTTTGTGTCTGAGCCGAATCGCTCTCCCAATATTGCATTAAATAGATGGTGTCATTTACTACTTTTTCTACCTTTTTCTTTCTTCCATCATCATAAAAATATTCCCATTTCCCTTCAGGACTTCCCATAAAGTAGTTTCCAGAAATGATCAATTTACCGTCTTTATTCCACTCTTTATATGTACTATCGGGAACGTTAAAAACGAAGAAGGTTGTACTTTTTATCTTTTTATCGGGAAAATAAAGTGTTTGTTTTCCATGTAATCGATTTCTATAAAAATTCGATTCTTCCTCTAATATTCCCTTGTAAGAATAAAAAAGCCACTTACCGTGCTTTTCAGTAGTATTGGGAACAATATCACTGGTAAAATAGGATCCGCTCGCCTGAATTTTTTTATTTTCAGCATCCCAAAATAATTTAACTTTTGGCGATAAGTTTTCGCTAAGGACTTTTTGACTATTGTATAAAAAAGGAAGAAATAAAAAGTAGAAAAGGATTCTCATTCTATAAAAATGTTGGATATTTCGATACGTTACGTTTTTTGAATCAGATTTTGTAAAATTAGAAAAATACCAAACAGGCAAAAAACAATTCCGATTACGCGATTCAAGGCAATGAGTAGTTTTTGATTCACCAAAGGCCTCAGTTTTTTTGCTGCTAAAATCTTAAGGACATCAACGCCAAAGAATGTAATCAGAACAATGGAAATGAATAGAAATACCCACCCAATTCCTGATTTGTCAGGAGCGAATTGATTCGCGAAAGAAGCCACGCTAAGCCAATAAAATATGACCAACGGATTAGCGAAATTTAATAGAAATCCCTTTACTCCAAGCATGATATAGTCTTTTGTTTGGGATACAGGCATACTCACAACCTCATCGGTGTCAATAACACTATTTTCGACAAGCGCTGGTTTTTTAAAAAATGTAAACAATCCATAAATGATAAAGATGGTTCCTCCAATAAATCCAAAAAGCATTTTATTAGAAGCGGTATCTAATCCCTTAATTTGCTCCATGAACATCACGGCGATCAAGACGTACAACAAATCACTCAAAAATACGCCTAAGTCAAACGAAATTGCTGCCCGAAATCCTCTTGTAATGCTCGTTTCAAGCAAGATAAAAAATACTGGTCCTACGAGTATACTCAATAGAAATCCGATGCTGAATGCTTGAATGAAGAACTGCATAGTACAAATTTAGCCATTACCAAGTAAGAATTTCTATTGAAATCATGATATTGTCTATATCTGATTGTTCATAATTCACACAAACTAATTACCTTTGCACGGAAAATTATATCTTATGAAAACAGCCATTGCTAACGAACAACTTGACGCAATTATTAAAAAAGTAGAGAAGAGCGGTGTTGAAGCGCCTAATATAATTGAGGATTTAAAGGCTTTGCGTGAGTTAGCTATCAAGGAACAAGACCCTTTGGTTGTGAAAGTTCTAAGATTGACGTATGAGTTCATTTCGGAAAACGAATGTTTTGATGTAGAAGCTCAGTATGAAGAGGATGAGGAAGGAAATGAATATCCAATCGAAATTGATGACAAGGAAAATCTTCTTTATCTCTTGAATCTTCTTAAAAATGCTGAACATAAGATCAATCGCGAGGAGATCAAGGACTATCGTAGCTCCTTGAAAATGGAACTTTATTAAATTATTTTTATTTCGAGGCAACTTTTTGAAAAACGTGTTCGTCATTAATTAGAATAAAAACGTTTGTTCAATTTGGTTTTATATTAACTTGCAGTAACCTGAAAAGATTTTTAGCAGCAAAATTTTGTTTCTAGTTTTCTTTTCAGGTTTTTTTATGCGCAATAACCGCAATATTTTGCGTCCGAATCATGTTCGAAATGAATGTCCAAATTGTATATTTCATTGAGTAATTCTTCAACTAAATCTTTGAATACTAGAGTCATACCTTCGATATCCTTATCGTAATTCAAAACAAACAATTTATCGCTTTTCACCAACGACATGATAATCGCTTGATCTGGAAAACAATTGTATTTTTCTTTAAAAAATAAACAATACAAGGTTAGCTGAAGTGCATGTTTCGTTTTCTTAAACGATTGTTTCAAGCCATCTTCAAGTAAGTTGAATTTTACATCATCGTCCTTCACTTTGCCAGACTTGTAATCAATGACCCTGTATTTATCTCCAATTCGATCAATTCGATCAATGTACCCTTTGAATTTTAATCGCTTCACTTCACCATTTACATTTACTTCCAGTTCTGTATTCATAGCTGCCTCCACTTGTTCTATGTAAACTAGTTCAGTGGTCGTTGATAGAAAATCCTTTTCCTTTATCAAGACATTTTTTGTGATCTCCATTGCCATTTCATAGCTCAGCAAGTTCTTACCATTCTTAAACAAGGATTCATCGCCTCCAAAAAATTCCAAAAATTGATTATGTAATATGTTTTTATAATCAATTAGCATTTCATCTATATGGGAAGTTGAAATCGCAGGTGGCGGGGGCGTTACATAATTTCCATCTTCATCACGTTGGGCAAACGGTTTGAATAATAATTCGAGTGTTTTGTGGATAAATGAACCGAATGTATTGGATTCAACCCCTTCCTCCACGGATTTTTCTTCGCCAAATTCAACTAAATAACGGTAATAGAAATCCAAAGGACAAGTCAAGTATTTGTTCAGTGCTGAAGCTGAAATTGATCGTTCAAAAAATGAATCCAATCGTTCGATTATCTCAGGTTTTTTGTCTACGACGTTGGATGGTAATTCCGTGAGCTCTGGAAAAGGGACGGTGTAGAATTGATTTGAAATTTTTACGGTTTTATTAATTTTTGCCAATTCTAGTTTCAGTTGAAGCAAATAGCGACTAGCCTCATTACTTCCGATTTGTTCGGCTGCTGTTGTGTAGGTAATCCATAAATTTTTACAATGATGTAACAAGCGATAGAAGTGATGCGCAAAAATCCCTTGTTTGTCTCGAGTTGACGGCAATCCCAAGCCATAACGTAAATCCATCGGAATGATGGTTCTAACAGGATTTGTTCCGGGTAATTTCCCTTCGTTGAAACCAAGAATAAAAACTCGTTCGAAATCCATCAAGCGTGTTTCCAATAACCCCATGATTTGCAGTCCATTCGTTGGATTTCCATGGAAAGCCATATTTTTTCTATTCCAATGTTGGTAGAACAAAGATTTGAAACTTCGCAAGTTCATTTCTGGAATTCCTTCTTCGATTATTCGTTGAAATTCAAGCAGGGCGTCATCAAAAATCAAGACAATATTTCGCTCAAATTCAGCATTTTGATTTAATGATTCCAGTAAAAGCGAATTTAATTTTCGAATTTGGGTCATGGCCAATTTCCAATCGTTTTTCCAATTAGTTGAAAGCGCTTGCATAAGAATATCCGCCCTTGGACCAATTTGCAATGAATCGACGCGTTGAAATATTTTGTTTTTGCGAATGGTTTCTTGCTCGAGTTTCACCAACTGATTTTTTTCTCTTTCATCCAACGCAGAAAGGATTAAGACGTTGTTGATGGATCGTTGCAAATCTTTGAAATAGAAAGCCTCTGTTTTAAACCTAATTTTGTTTTCTTGAATGTCAAAAATCAATTCTACCCAAGATTTAATCGGTGTTTGACTTAAAGGCAATCCAAGGGTAACGTTAGCCTTCCCAACACTTGCAGGAATGTTTTTAACCATGGCACCAATTAATGATTCATCGCTCAAAAGAACCAACGTTTCATTGACTTCATCTTGTGACAATTTCTCTAATTCTGTGGCGGCAACTTTTACTTGCCCAGTATGTTGGGCACATTCAACTACTTGAATATCTAATCCTTTGTGATTTAATTCATCTGAAATGAAAAGCGGGTCTTTGATTTCAAGAAAGTCCACGTTTTTTCTGAGAAACGCACCAGCTTCGTGAATTGGATTTTCCAAATAGTATTTGTCAGCGTTGATTATGTATTCAGCTCTATTTCTACGAATCAGTTTTTTAATTATGGTTAATTCCGCCAACGATAGCGCGTTGAATCCAGCGAATATGAAGAATTGATTTTTGTTCTTTTCGAAAAGTGGTTCTGGATTTTCTGCAAGTTGACGATAGGCGAGACCCGCGGTTACGAATCCTTTTTCAGCTATTTTTTGGTGCAGATTGTCGTAGTAGGTTGGAATTCGTTCCCAAAATTCCATAAACTTCTTTTGGGAGGCGGAAAACTTTTCTTCGTCGATTTTCCAACTTTCCAATTCCTTGATTGCTTTTAGGTTTTTAAATACTTGCGCGTAATCAAGCATGTATCGATCAATATCATCGAAATCGCTAAGCAACATCGAACCCCAAGTTGTGAACTCTTCAAATGTTTCAAAACGACCTTCATCCGTTTCCCGATACATTTCAAAAAGTCGAATCAAAAGCCGCGTGTTGTCAATAATTGGTTTGGAGTGTTTTTTCACCCAACGGTCAATGGTTGTTATTTCTGGAGAAAAAATGGGTTTTCCATATTCCTCTAAAAGTGCCTCAGCTAAATATTTGGTAGCCCGTTCGGATGGCAATATGATTGTCAACGATCGTAAATCAAAGTTTTTGTCTTTGATATGTGCGGCAAGTTGTTTTAGAAATTTCATTTATTTTCTTGTTAAAAACGTGAGATAAGTAGAACGATTAACGGTCTTAAATATAACATCGGGGTAGTAAGATTTAAATAACGGGGATTCTTTGAGTATCTTTTTCTTTTCCAGCGAAAATTTATAGGCTTGTTTAGAATTCTCTTGCATTTCAATAAAATCGAGTTGCTGCCGCGTGTGACTTCGCCAAAAGAAATAGTCGCTTTTTTTACCATTGATTCGATTCCATTTGATACGTTCTGAAATTAGCCAGTTTTTCCAAAGCAAGTCTTCGTCCATTCGCATATTGAGCGGATTGAAGTTGCGGATGATTCCGTTTCGAATACCATTATCAGTAAAATAAATCAAATGCGTTTTTTTTAGCTCATATTTCTGCTCTGAATGAAAACTTGGTAATAGGAAGAGCAAATGCGCTTTTTCGAATAATTTCAGGTAACGTTCGGCAGTTTCATTATCTACGCCCGCGCGTTCAGCAATTTGGTTGTAAGAGATTGGCTGTCCGATGAGGTGAGCAGCAGTTTGCAGTATGCGAATCATTGCCTCTTTTTTATTCACGCGGTCATCAGCCCCAAGTTTGGTTGATGCCATGATTTCATCGGTGATTTGCGTCAACAGTTCTGAACCATTTTCAGGTAAGTCAGCTAATAGCGGATACGATCCAAAAATGAGTCTTTGTTCGATCCGTTGCTCTTCGGTAACCATTCCAAACTCTTGAGTCAATTCATAATAGGTTTTCGCTGGAAAGTAAAATTCCAATCCCTCCCATTTGAGTGCTTCTTTGAGTTCGTGAACAATCGGTGGCTCGAAAGCGCAACTAAGAATAAAAGTAGATTTGATATTTTCTGTCAGAACATCATCCAATAGAACTTGCAGTGAATCGAATAATTGAGCGTCGCCTAAAACAAAAAACGGATGCTGGTTAAAATACCAACGCAATTCATCTGAAGTTAATTTATCGAACTTTTTCCTGATTTTATCATTTCGAAAATCGATCGTTTCGAACTTGAGTTCTAGCTCTTCCAAACACTTCTCAATAAAAGCGACCTTTCCAACTTTTGGTGGTCCTGAAAGCAATAAAATTCGGTTGCTTTGCAGCTGACTTTTGAATGAATCTTCATAAACACGTTTCATATTCGCGATGGATTAATATCGCTAAATTTAACGTTATTTTACGAATATATTAATCAATTTTTCAGCAATCCCATCACTTTCTCCACCATCAATTTTGAACCCACGTAATATGGAACGCGTTGATGCAAACGTTCCGGTTTGATTTCCAAAATTCGTTTCCGACCAGTAGTAGCAAGTCCGCCAGCTTGTTCGGCGATAAATGCTAATGGGTTGCACTCGTATAAGAGGCGTAATTTGCCTTCGGGAGCACTCAACACGTCTGGGTAGATGTAAATGCCACCTTTGATGAGGTTTCTGTGAAAATCAGCCACAAGAGATCCGATATATCTTCCCGAGTAAGGCATTCCTGTTTGGTTTTCACGACTTTGACAGTAATTGATGTATTTTCGCAAACCTTCCTCACATTCGAAAATGTTTCCTTCGTTCATCGCGTAAATTCGACCGATTTCAGGCATTTTCATATTCGCATGAGATAAACAAAACTCACCAATCGAAGGATCGAGTGTAAATCCGTTCACTCCTTTTCCAGTGGTGTAAACCAACATCGTTGATGAGCCATAAAGCACATAGCCCGCGGCAACTTGTTCCGTTCCTGGTTGAAGCATATCTTCTAAAGTTGCTTCGGTTCCAATCGGTGAAATGCGACGATAGATGGAAAAAATTGTTCCAATAGAAACGTTTACGTCAATATTACTTGAGCCATCCAGCGGATCAAAAAGCACAACGTATTTTCCGTTTTTGGCTTGCTCTGATTTGAAAGCTACAAAGTCGTCGTTTTCCTCGGAAGCGATTCCACAAACTTCACCTCCTTGTTCGAAAGCTTTAATGAATGCGATATCGGCAACAACGTCGAGTTTCTGTTGATCCTCTCCTTGAACGTTTTGATTGCCCTGCGCACCCAAGATATGGTCAACGAGTCCAGCTTTTCTCACATCTCTGGAAACAATTTTTGATGCGACTGCGATATCGTTCAAAAGTCGAGAAAGCTCGCCCGTCGCAAACGGAAAATCAGCTTGATTAGTAAGAATAAATTCGTTGAGTGTAGTTAATTTAGACATAGCTTATAAACAAAAAAAGCCCGCCAAAGCGGGCCGAATAAATATAACGTTTTAAATAGAAAACATGGTAAACGAACCTCCTTTAGAGCTCGCTGTATCAATCGGATTCAGAATAAGCGAAGGGATTAGCGCATCATTCGTAATGATATATTGCTCATAATTCGCTGTAATCGCATTAAGAAAACTACTTCTATTCAAGTTCATTATAGCGATAAGATCAGCATCTACACTAACAGCATATTTTACCACTTCTTTATCGAACCCACTACTTGAGACAATTGCTGAAGTCATTTCTACACCTCTTTCTTTAAAGAATCTTTCAGAAAAAATGATATTCGAGTTAACTTGATGTCTTAAATATTCATCAGATTCATCTGGGGTTACAACGTGAACCTTTGAATTGAAATATTTTGCTAAACTAGCTACAATTGAAAGTTTTTGTTTGGTTTCCTTGTGCAAGTCCATAGGCACAACGATGGAATCATATCCTGTAGGCTTAACAGTCTTTTCTTGAACAATGATAAATGGAACACTTGAACTTGTAACAACTTTCAAGGCGTGGCTACCCGTAATGTGTTGCCAACCATGAGCACCATGAGTCCCCATAAAAATCAATTCAGCTGAATGTTCAGCAGCGTATTCGCCTATATCTTCAAAGATGCTACCGATGCGAACAACAGGAATTATTTCAACTCCTTCAGATGCATAACGATCGATTACTGACTCTAATTTTTCTGTAGCCTCTTTAATTTGACCATCTTTTGAAACAACATGCAACAAATGCACAGCGGCGTTAAGAGGTCGAGCAGTTGCTATTGCGTGTTCGAGTGCGATATCCCCAACTGATGTAAAATCGTGAGGAACAATGAAAACCTTTTTTGACATAAAACTTGTTTCTGCAAATTTATAATAATCAACTCAATAAATCCTCTTTCATACTTTTTATTTTTTTAATTTAAAAACGATTTTTTTGAATAACTTCGTTTTTTAGCTCGATATGGCGATAATTGGAAAACTCATAAAAAAAACTACAGAAATAAGTTACCGCAGAAACGCCAAAAAAGGCATTGAATATGGACATCAGCTAGAAAGTCTGCGATCACTTTTAGAGACGGCCAAAAATACTAAATTTGGTTTATATCATTCATTTCATGATTTTGTTCAAAAGCCCGATATGGTATCACATTTTCAGAAAAATGTTCCTATTTGGAGTTATGAGGATTTTTATGAGAAGTGGTTAAAAGAGACAATTGAAGGCGCTAAAGACCATACTTGGAAGGGTAAAATAAAGTATTTTGCACTTTCTTCTGGTACAACAGGTTCGCCGAGTAAACGTATACCTGTAACGCTAGAAATGATTCGCTCGTTTCAACGCACAAGCATGCGTCAATTATCTATCCTTCATGAGTTGCATTTGTCTGAGAATTTTTACAGTGCGAGTGTACTTACAGTTGGAGGCTCTACTAAGTTGACGAAAAAAGGCAAGCACATTGAAGGTGATTTAAGCGGGATTTTAAAAAAACATACGTCATTAATCGTTACGCCTTTTACAAAACCTGGAAATCGTATAACGGTAATCAAGGACTGGAATGAAAAATTGAAATTGATAATTGAAAAAGCTCCGAAATGGAATATTGGAATCATTGCAGGAATTCCGAGCTGGTGTATTTTATTGATGGAACGAATCGTTGAACATTATAATCTCAAAAACATTCATGAAATGTGGCCGAATTTGGAGGTTTATGTTCATGGAGGTGTTTTCATGGAACCATATGTTGAGCGTTTAAATAAGGTTAGCGGTAAAAAAATCAATTTGTTAGACACGTATTTGGCAAGTGAAGGTTATTTCGCATATCAAACTTCTCTCCACACAAGTGGGATGAAATTATTGTTGAACAACGGGATCTTTTTTGAGTTTGTGCCTTTCAATTCCAATTATTTTGACGAAAATGGTGAGCTCATAAATCAGCACGAGGCTTTTACAATTAGTCAAGTGAAAGAAGGTGTTGATTATGCCTTGTTGATTTCAACGAATGCTGGTCTTTGGCGATATCTGATTGGCGATTTGGTTCGATTTACCAATGTGGAAACGTATGAAATTAAAATTACGGGAAGAATCAAACAATTTCTAAGTCTCTGTGGCGAACATTTGTCATTGGATAATATCAATCAAGCCTTATTGGCTGTCTCCAAAGAAATGAAAGTAGGAATCTCGGAGTATACGATTTACGCTGATGCTGAAAATAGTCAGCACCAATGGTATATTGGTTCACAGAATGCGTGCGATGAGAAATTGTTCACGAAATTAATGGACGAAAAACTTTCCGCTTTGAATGACGATTATGCTTACGTTCGCAAATACAATTTACAAACCCCGAATTTCAACTTTCTACCAGCTCAGAAGTTTTATGATTTTTTGGAATCCTTAGGTAAAATAGGCGCACAAAACAAAATGCCGCGTGTGTTGAATAAAGCCCAATCTGAAAAATGGCTCCGATTTCTTAACGAAGCTTCTTCGATTTGAAAATTGAACTTTTCGAAAGCATATAACTCATAAAGAATTCAATGGAGTGATTGTATGCGCGTGATACTTTTCCTAATTCGTAATCGTAAGATAGACCCACTTTAATTGGTCCAAGATCAATTGCTGCATAAGGTGTCAAAGCTCCTGAAACCCTAAAATAGGTTCCTAAAGTTACATGTTGTCCATTGACTAGACTTGTAATTCGAGAGGACTCTTTTAGTCTATTGCGAATGAAAATACCGATATTCGTTTCTTTATGTTTACCCTGAAAAAATTGAACCGCGCTAAATTCAAGCGCTGAGACATCACTTATTCCATATTTAAAGTTAGCATGAACGCAAAGTTTTGCATACAGACGGTCCTCGGTAAAAGAATTAAAGCGCTGATTGGGTCGATTGACATGCGAAAGCGAAAGTCCCATTTGAAAAGCGGTTTCACTGTGACCAAATGTTGAGGTTTGTGCGGGTCTGTAATTATATGAAATTCCGGCACCGGCGTCCAAATAAGAGAAAGAATTAAATTGGTTTTCTTCTCCAGATGGAATACTTCCGTCCAAATTCGTTCCATTCCATTGTGAGTAAAAAAGCAGATTGGAGAGATCAGCTGATCGATTATTAAATGATGTTTGTATTCCAGCTGAAATCCATTGATTGTTCGATATTGGTAAATTACCGCTTAAGTTTATTCCACCAGTTTTCAATGAAATTTTTGAATCGCCCCCAACATCATTAATGAAATACACGCCAACTCCTGCATAGGCTTTGTTCATTTGTCTTGTCTTTCCAATTGAAAATTCTGCTAGGCCATATGAGGTCATGAATTGTGTTCCAGCTCCTAACCATTGATTACGGTGCTGAATACTAAATTTTTCGAATCCATTGAAGTTTGAAGTAAGTGATGGATTGATAATCGGAAGCGTTTGATCAATTTGAGACAAATGTAAGTCCTGACCAAATGCATTTGCACATAAAATTAGAAAGAGCAGATGGATCCGTTTCATTACCTTATCTCAATAAAGTTATGTTTCCTGAAAGAATCTCATCCAATCCGTCTACATAGGATACTTCAACAATATATGCGTAAACTCCGCTGTTGCATGGTTTCGATTTGTAGCTTCCATCCCATTTGAAGTCTTTTTTATCGGATTGAAATAAGAGATTACCCCAACGGTCGAAAATTTTGAAATTTATGCGCGCAATATTTTTTCCAACGATGATTTGGTAGACGTCATTTTCAGGGTTGCCTGTTCCATTTGGAGAAAATGCATTAGGAATGTGAATTCCAACTGTGCAATCAGGTGAAGAATTATCCGGACTACAAGGATCACAAGGATTACTGCCATTAGCTACTTCTGCGCCATCGTTAATTCCATCACCATCAGTATCAGCAATTGTAGGAGATGAACAAAGCGTATTTTCTTGTGCGTCGCTCAGACCGTCACTATCCGTATCAATTTGGCAATCGGCGCTTGAATCGTCCGGATCACATGGATTCAGTGGGTCTGATCCACCGCTAATTTCTGTCCCATCAATTATTCCATCTCCATCCGTGTCTGGATTAACAGGATTTGTTCCCTCTGAAGTTTCCTCAGTATTAGTTAGACCATCTCCATCCTGGTCGCAAGGGCCGGCATCTGGGAAAGGGTCGCACGGGTTCAATGGGTCAGAGCCATTCGTGTTTTCATTGTTGTTGGTGACTCCATCTCCATCTGTATCTGCATTGGGATCATCAACAATAAAAACGGCAGTAATATTTTCTATTCCTGTAATGTTTATAAAGCTTGTATCCTCAGTAATTGCCGTTCCCATAGGTCCAATCGTATATTCCCAATGATCAAATACAAAACCTGGTAATGCTTTAGCGATGAGGTTGGTTTGAATTCCTCCAAAATAAGAGGTTGTCCATGGGTAGCTTGGAGCCCATTGTGAATTAACTTTTATTTCTCCCGATAATGGAGGCGAAACATTAAAAGTAACATTGAACGGTCCTGAAAGCTGATAGCAATCAATCATCCCATCGGTAATTGCTGTGCATCTTGAATTGATGAAATTTCTTAGTTGTGTGACTTTACTTTGCCAATCAGTGTAGCTTCCTCCCCATTTTTGACATTGAGCGGTCATTTCAGGTGCGATTTCGTTGACCATACTATCTAATAGTGGAATCAAATAGTCGCAAGAAAAATAGGTATTCGCTAAATCCGCATATCGCGTGATATAATATTGCTCAACAATTGGATTCTCATTAATCAATTTCTCGAGTATTTCCGTATGACCTTGCCCTCCAGGATTTGGGAGATTTTCTACATTACACGGGTCTGCATTAGCTGTATTATCTGGTATTCCCGTGTAATTTACATAATGACCAAATGTGGCGTCCATATCCCACAAAGTGTATCTCCATTTCTTTTTGTCGCCAAGCGGATCTGTTCCCCTCCACCAAGCGGTATTCCAATTAAGCCAATCCTGATTGACGACAAATGAATTAAACATAAAGTAGTCGCACAACGATTCCCAATTCAATTGGCTGTCGACATAAGCGAAATTCGTTGCATTCCCCATGTTATTGGTAGCTATATAATTTTTTAAAGCGTTCCAATTATTAAGTGCATTCGGAGCTCCATATTCTTCCCAAGTTCCTCCCCAGGTCTTTAAATATTCAAGATGGAATTTATTTTGATTATAGTAATAGTCCGTGTAATCATGGTCATCCGCTTTTTCTCGTATTTCATAAACTCCCCAATATTGACTATTTAGGTAAACGACACAAGGTCTCCACGTGCGCTCATCTAACTTCATGTCTGCACGAATGCTCAAAGTATGAATAAAAGCATCTCTGATATGCGCTCCTTGTTCAAATGAATAATTGTCGCTTGCTGCAGGTTTGAGAATTAGTCGTTGAAAATTATCTCGGGTACTTTCCGGGAAGATTTGATGTTCCAAATCACCGTTGTAGCCATATTGGTCTCTCATAATGAAATCAAAACCTCTTTGATCGTATGCCCAAGAATCATTTCCATGTTCGTTAAAATCACCTTGACCTTCGTCTATGAATAAACCGTTGTCCTCAAACAACTCAAATCCTCCAACCGGTTCAATTTGATTACCGTTTATCAATAAGGTATTTAATCCTGCACCACAAACAGCAACTACCGGAATGTTATGAGTTACATTAATAAAATAAGTGTTTGTTTCACTAAATGAAGGTAAGTTTGTGCCAAAAGCAGCAGCACGAAGAACTTTTGTTGTATTTATGGTAATCGGTCCTGAATAGACGGTTGATGTTGCTGTTGGATCACTTCCGTCTAAGGTATAGCGAATTGCCGCTGTAGCATCCGGACAAGAAATAGTAATGGTTTGTGGCGTTGAATAAAAACCGGCCTGTACGTTAAAAACTGGTTTTGGTGTATAAAAATTTATAGCTCCTGTGTTTGCAGCGTTTGGCGTTGGTGTAGTAAACAGTTTAAAATCAGGCGCTCCATTTGTTGATCTTCCAACAGAATGATTTGCTTTCGTCATGTGAACGATCTTGAACGAGTCGACCACATTCCCAAAATTGTTAGATAGAATTATCCAATCTCCTTCGGTTTGAGATAGATTGAAATTCGGATGATACTGGTTCCCATTTACTGTATTTCTCTTGGAACAAAAAACCATTTTATAACCACTCGCGTTGATTGACCCACTTGGAATCATCCATTTGGTGAGATTTGTGGCTTTGTCTGATAAATACCATCCCGTAAGGTCCACCGCTGCCCCTGTGGGATTGAAAAGTTCTATCCAATCCTCTCGTTCGCCATATGCATCTGTAATACCTGTCATATTTGAACAGGAATATTCATTGATTAACACTTGAGAAAACAAGCAATAATAAGAAGAGATGATTAAAGTTAATGTTATAAAGAATAATTTCATAGTAGTTTAATGTTCAATATTACAAAAAAAATGTGATAATGCCTAGACGCAAATCATCATAAAATAGTTGTACTTTTGGATAAACTAACAATGCATTATGAAACAATTATTTATTTCAACCATTTTCTTACTATTACTTTTTTCATGTTCTAAATATGAAGGACAAGGTGGCGCGGCTACCATTAAAGGAGTAGTGGTAGAACAGAAATATAACAGCCTTGGAAATGTTATTGCCAGTTACCCCATTCCTGACCAGGATGTTTACATCATATATGGAGCGGGTAATACATTTTATGATGACGATATTAAAACGAGTTTTGATGGATCCTTTGAATTTAGATATCTGAGAAAAGGAACTTATAAAATATTCGTTTATGAAGATTGCAATTCATGTCCAAGCGGGCAAAAGGAGGTTTTGAAAGAGGTAGAAATCACAGAGAAAAATCAAGAATTGATCTTGGATACTATCTACATTAAAAAAATATAGTCTGACATGAAGTATTTGATTGCTTCTCTTTTTGCTCTTTTGGTTCAATATTCCTTTACTCAAAATTCGGCATTTCAATTTTGGACTGAAACGGGATTTAAATATAAGTTTAACAAAGAACTTGATTTTACCGCCGAATGGACAAATCGATTTGATGCTTACGGCTTAACTACTTCGTTCCCACAAGTTTCCGCTAAATATAAAGTTTTAAGTTGGTTAAAGACTTCATTGGATTATAGATGGATCCTTTCCAAAGAAAATAATGGAAATTTATCCTCGGGTAATCGTGTAAATGCAAACGTGATTTTAAATCATAAACATGAACGATTTGATTTGGGTTTTAGAGCGAGGTATCAATATTCATTTAATCGTTTCGTTTCTTCGTCTTATGACCCGGAATTTGACGTCGCTTACCGTTTTCGACCGTCTATTTCATACGATTTGAATAATAGTATTTTTGTTCCAAATGCAAGCATCGAGTTTTTTTACACGCCAGAAAATGGTCCACTTGGAAATCGTTTCACAAGAATAAGATATCAAATTGGCGTTGATTTTGAAACGAAGCTTCCTTTGGATTTGGGAATTGCCTATTTGTATGACAATAAAGTTAACTTGCCAAACGCGGTGGACAGGCACGTTTTGAATTTATCGGCAACCTATCTTATCAAAGGAAAAGATTCTAAAAAGAAGACAGGAAAGGAAAATTCCAAAAATCCAAGAGACCTTTAATCGTTATATTCATTTCGCTCAAGTCTTTCCTTCACCATTTGAATGTTTTCTTCCTTTTTTTTCTGGCGAGATTCAATTGCGGTTTGTGTAAAATAGTGGTGATTTTCCAAGAATTTAATTTGAATTTCATCCCATATCCGATCACTGTCTATTTTATTCATTTCCTTTAACTCCATGCGCAATCTATCCGCAATTTCCTGGAAATCATCACGCCCGAGATAATCTAAGTCCGCGTCACAGATGATCTCTTGAAGTTTATTTATTGGCCGATGTGGTATTTCTGTAACATGTATTAGCTCAACAATTGTTTTTATGTGTTGCTCAGTGTAGCCATATTTAGGTAATAATTCTCTCGCCATTCGAGCACCAATTTCCTCGTTGTGTTCGTAGCGCTCGATAAACCCGGCATCATGCAGAATTGCCGCTGTTTTCAGCAGAAATAACCCTTCATCGGTCACTCCTTCAAGCAAAGCAATGCGCTCTACCGATTTGACAACATCCTTCGTGTGTTTAATTGAATGGTAATATAGTTTATCGGAAAGACCCTTTTCTAATATTTTTAAAACGTGATGTTCAGTTTTATAATACTTAATGGTACTGTAGTGATGTAGCTTTTTAATTTCTTCAAACCGTGTATTGGGAACGAGTCCTTCTCCATTAATAGATAATTCAGGTTTAATTCGAATTACCTCGTACATGTCGACCATTGTTTGGGCTTTCGATTGCACTCGACCTTTAAATTCGCATTCAAAGTATGGCTCGATGTAATAGAAGGTTGATCCGGTTATGGTTACTTTTCCAGGTTGACTTAACATCTCCATGCGCTGAGCCAAATTTACTGTAGAACCCCAAACATCATAAGCCAATCGCAAGTTTCCGATTATTCCTGCCGTCACAGGTCCTGTATTGATTCCAAGTCGTATTTCCCAATAATCTTCATGGTTGGCAATCGCGTCGAACTTTATTTTCGACAAATATGCCTGAATTTGAATAGCCGCAGTGCAGGCATCAATTGGATTCGTTGAGTTTTCAGTTGGGATGCCGCCAGCGCACATGTAAGCGTCACCTATCGTTTTAATTTTCTCAAGGTTATTATTTTCGATTATCTCATCGAATTTCCTAAACAAAACATCCAATTTGTTAACCAAGCGATTGGCGCTCATTGTTTCTGAAATCTTTGTAAAACCGACTACATCAGTAAACAAAACAGAAACGACTTTGAAACTGTTGGCTTGAACCTTTCCACTCCTTTTTAATTCGATTACTGCCTCTGCTGGTAGGGTATTACTCAGCCATTTTTCTACTTTATCTTTTTCAATTTGAAGTAATTCTTGTTGCTCTAAAACCTTGTTTTTCTCAGCTTCAATTAATACGTTTGCCTCTTCGATTTGGGTTTTTTGCTGACGGATTTCTCGAGTTCTCTCTGCGATTTTAAGTTCAAGGCGCACTTGTTCTCGCCGAGCCAATTCAATTCTTCTTCGGAAGATGATAAGTGTTAAAATGGATAGAAAAACTGCTACGATAAGCCAAAACCACCAAGTTGCCCAGTAAGGTGAATTTATTTTCAACTGAAGAGTGGCTGGATTATTACTCCAGCTGCCATCTCCCAAACGAGCATAGATTTTTAATGTGTATTCTCCAGGAGAAAGTGAATTGAAAGACAGTTCATTGTCAGTTCCGATAAGTTGTTCACCTACGTCCGAACCGTTTAGAATATATTTATAGTTGACTAATTGGGGGTTACTTAAGTCATTTGTTTGAAATCGAATTGTGAAACTACGGTGTTTGTAATCCAATTCGAGAAAGTTTGTTTTGGCGATAACTTGCCTCAGTGGAGATTTTTTGTCGCCAGGTTTTAGCCAATTTTGATCCAATTTAAATTTGGAAATGATTACTTGTAAATCATCTGAGGATTTGGATAAATTACCAGGGAAAAAATAATTGTATCCGTTGATTCCTCCGAAAAAAAGTTCTCCTTTCCGTGATTGATAAAATGCATTGGAATTAAATTCGTTACTTACAAGGCCATTAATCTCTTTGTAAATGGTTACTTCTCCGTTGTTTCGATAATAAGATGCTATGCCTTTATTAGTACTTAACCAAAGTCGATTGTATGAGTCTTCAAGTAAGCCATAAATTACGTTGTTGGGTAAGCCTTGTTTTTTTCCTACAATTTTAATGCTGTTCGTTTTCAAATTTATTTGAACCAATCCGCTTCCAAAAGTACCAAGCCAATATTCATTTCCTGAAACATGACACATGGTGCTGACATAATCCTTTACATAACGAATGAATATATTATTTATCGGGTGAGGAACAATTTTTTGTTTGCTTTCCGAAAAGTAATTCAAGCCGCCTCCACTTGTAGCGAACCAAAATTTCCCTTTCTTGTCTTTGTAAGCAACGCGACAAATGCCAATCGTAATTGAATTTTTAGCGTCTTTTGGGTTATGTTCGAAAAGTTCTGATTTATTCGTTCTTAGGTTATATCGAATTACACCGCCTTTCGTTGCAAGAAAAAACTGATCATTGGTATAAGGTACGATGGAATATACGCGATCATGTTTTTGAGATTCCTCTTTTGGCGCATGATTTAATTTTCGATACGTATACTGCAAAGGGCCATTTATTCGAAGTTCATACAATCCATCAAGACACCCAACCAATATCCTGTTTTCCGAAAGGCTATAAATACTTAAAACAACTTCTTTCCCTGTCTCACTATTTGAAAGTGCTCCAACTGAACGATTGAATTGATCGAAGCTTCCTGTTTTTCGATTAAAACGCGACACGCCGGCATCTGTTCCCACAAATACAAATTTTGCGCTTGGGTCCTCCGAAAAACACCAAACATTGGGAGAGGGTAGTCCTTTTTTTAAATTTCCACTAGGTCCAATTCCTAAGAATCCGACACGACTTGGATCAAATCCTGATAAGCCTCGTTCAGAACCTATCCAAATTTTGTTGTTGTTGTCGTGATAAAGGCATGACAGTCCATTGAAAAGAAGCGAGTTTTTCTGAAAAATATCTTCGGTACTGTTAAAAAGGGTTCCGTTTTCGTTAATAGTAAACAATCCGTTGGAAGCAGTCGCTATGAAGTATTTACCATTCGCTTGAACAACATCTTTTATACTGAATAGACCGATTTTATCTAAAGATTTAAATCGATCATTAATTTTAAGCGTATTCGGATTAAATTGAAACAAACCTTGGTTTGTACAGAGCATTACAAATCCGTTTGTTAATTCTACCATTTTGAGAATAGAGACAATAGCTTGATTCTTTGATTTTAAAACAAGTTTTTGAGTGGATTTTGACAAGGAATTGTAATGAATTAATCCTTTATCTTCAGTGTCAATCAATAAATTTCCATCTTTAAGACATGTAACAAGATGAACCTTTTTTGAGCCTGAGGTTACTTTTTCCTTTTCAAATTTGAGATTTTTCGTGTCGAACTTAACAATGCCATAACCAATTGTGGCCAGCCATAAATTTCCTTTTCGATCGTAATCCAGGCTTTGAATATCTAAAAGACTTTGACTACTAATATTGAAGGTCGTAAAACGCTCTGTGTTCGGGTTATAAAGAATTAAACCACTTGCAGTTCCGAACCACAAACGCCCATCAGGAGTGCGAGCTGAACATTGAAAGTTTGTGCTCTCAAGTCCAGGAGTTTCATCTTGATTAAAAACTTCAAAAGTTTTACCATCGAAACGATTCAATCCATCTTGAGTCCCAATCCAAAGTGAATTGTTTTGATCTTGAATGATCGTCGTTACAAAACTCTGCGAAAGACCGTTGCTAATTGTATAATTATTGAAACGATAATCTCCTTGGGAAAAGCTCAAAAAAGTCCCAACAAAGAAAAAGAGAAGTAAGAGTAATTTTGAATTGTTATTTTCCGCCATTCATTTGATTGCTGTTATTCGCTTGAATGATTGAACTTTCCAGGTCTCGATCAAACAAGTACAATCCACCGTTGTCATTTCCAATTAATTTGATTTTATCTAAGACTGTTCTCGCCAAGGCTTCTTCTTCGAGTTGTTCAGATACATACCATTGAACGAAGTTGTGCGTGGTGTAATCTTTTTCTTGCAAACAAATGTCAACTAGATTGTTAATGCTATCAGTTACGCTAATTTCGTGTGAAAGTAACAATTCAAAAACATTTTTTAAATTTTCAAACTCAACAGGTGGTTGATCAATAGCAGGAATAACCGCTTTTCCGCCTCGCTCATTTACGAATTTAACCAATTTCAACATATGGAATCGCTCTTCATCAGAATGCGAATACATAAATTTGGCTGTCCCATTCAATCCGTTGTTTTCAGCCCAAGAGGCCATGGCTAAATAAAATTGAGAGGATGATGCTTCTTTTTTAATCTGCTCATTAAGCGCTGATTCGACACGATTATTCATAATTAGTTTTTTCACAAATTTACGAATCAATTATTCAAAAGTGATGTGAAGTTGAAGAATTTAAATGGAAAATTGATTTTGAAAACCAAAGGGGGGGAAACGCACCTGTTATAAAGTATAAAGGCAGTATTAACCATTTTAGCTAACACTGCCTTTTGAATGAAAATGAAATCAGAATAATCTCAGTTTTCTAAATAAATCTTAACTCTTTTTTAATTATATTTTAGAAGTTTGAATTTTATTAGTCAAATTTAAAACTACCAATTATTTCATGTATTTCATGGCTGCCGTGCAATCAACAGGGACAATTATTGCCGTATTTCCGTTAAAGTATGATTTTCCGTAATTCACACCATCGTAATCTTGCGCTATAGAAACTTCTTCCCATTGACATTTTCCGGCAGTTGTTTTCAAAACGGCAATTGCACGTAAAGATCGACCCGTAATGATGCCCGTATTTTTATTTCTAATTGTATTCCATTCGGAATTTTTAATGTAAGTATAAACTACAGTTTGAGGCCATCCAGCAGATGCTGCTTTTGCCTTGACGGCAGCAGTAATTTCAGCATTTAACTTTGCATCAGTCATCCCTGGCTCAGGCATCGGTTTGCGAGCAGCTTCCATGGCGTTGAGTTGCTCACAATCGGCAATTACAGATTTTTCTGCGAGCGCCTTCATTTTCTCAAAATTTCCAGCAAGTTCCTTTACACGTTCTTTATTTTTACCCATAATGATATAATACCCATCATTTTTATTTTGAAACGCTGGTTCCGTACAATCTAAACGATTGTTAAAGTAACTATGCCGTTCGATTAACCAAACGCCTTCTTCCAAAATCCGCATATCACATCCTTTAAAAGCGTCCAAGTGATTGTTGTGATCATTTCTCATTCTGTAGATTTTTGATAATGATCCATCTTTGAAACCTTTGATTAGATCTTGTGTCAAGAAATAAGCCTTATCCAATTCATTTTGTCCATAATGAATTTTCAAAATAGCTTCGTTTTTATCTAACTCCAATTGAACTTCATCTGCATACTTAACATCTCCGTCTCTTCTACCATATACAATTATTTCAGATACTTCTGATAAATAATACTTTCCTGAAATACCATATTTATCTGTATAATTTCCTTCTGGGGCATGAAATGTGTTAGAGATCTTCTTGTCATCTTCTGCTTTCTTATTGGCTGCCTCGATTAACTTGTCAATGTTTTTGAAGAAATCAGCATAATTTGCTTCTTCACCTTCAGGATTCAATCCTTTCGCTAATTTTTTATCTATATGACCTACGGTGGCTACTTGATATTTTTCATCTTTCTCATTAAAAAGAATTA
>JBMLTP010000287.1:0-8516 GCA_049239885.1 Crocinitomicaceae bacterium | reverse complement strand
ATTCAAAAAAGAAGCCATTGTCATCTATCAATCGGCATGTGGTGGCGCGGGTTCTTCAGCAGGAGATCAAGGAGATATTGGTCTAGAAACAGCAGAGGAACGTGTTGTAGAAACTGCAACACCTTTTCTATTAGCAGGAGCAAAGGCATACCACGGAAACAATTATTTCGGAGGAGCGCTTGAGTTTTTGGAAAATATATTCCAAGGAAATACAGTAAATGAATCTTTTATAAATACCGCTGAAATGTGGAACACGATTGAGAAAAACACGCGGTTAAAAAATCCTCGCTTACCTTCAATCTACAATGTTGGAATTTCCTCAGATAAGAGCGAGGAATACAACGTTGCTTATGTTGGTATTCCAACATTCAAATTGACAGAATTAAATTTAATCTCAAAGAAGTAATCAATTATTTCAAAACAAAAAAAACAGCCACCTGCAAAGGTGGCTGCTTAACTTTAAAATTAGATTTTTAATTGCCTTTACCTTTCAAAAAAAGCGGTTTAAAAGTAAACCAAGACAAAGCTGAAAAAAATGGAATCGGTGCGAGGATAAAAAAGAAATAATCCTTAAATAGTTCAGCATTCTCATTTTTGAAAGTTAATTCCGTATCAACTTTGAACATCAACATGAGAGAAAAAGCTATTACCGCAGCACTCAGCAGAAATCCATTTGTAAAATCAACTAAACTTTCTTTTTTAAGGAGTTTCGACAATCCGAAATAAATTAAACTGTTAAGCATTCCAATCAAAGCGTTAATCCCAAATAAATAGGGAATTGAAGCTTGTTCAGAAAAATCCGCTTCCAAAGCAGAATATTTAAAAATGGAAATGTAAGCAACACTAACGATTGTACCGAAAAGACTTGCACTAATACCAGTAATTAAACTGTTTCTAAACATAATTTATTTTTTTGTCGCTCGAATTGTGGCTACAATTTTCAACGTTTCTTCAACATCTTTTCCTTTCGCTCCAACGCCATAATCTGTTCTATCCACAGTAAATTTTCCAACAAATGTAGCCTTGTTTCCTTTCTTTGAAAACGTAAAAGGAATGGCAACTTCTTTTTCGATTCCGTGCATTTCAAGTTTTCCTATTGCTTTAAAACCTGCATCGCTCTTCATAACTTTATCTGACACAAAAGTGATGGCCGGAAACTTAGCAGCATTAAACCACTCGCTTCCAATCGCATGCTTGTTTTGCATTCCGTTTCCTGTGCTGATAGACTCAACTTTTATTTTCAGGTCAAATTTCGCTGTTCCCAAATTTGCAGGATCGAATGTGATGTTTCCTGAAATCTCCTTAAAAATACCACTAACATCTTTATTGGCAAACGAGATAGCATGATCGTCAGTTATCTTCCACTGTTGCGACCATATTCCATTGATGGAATAAATTAACAAGAAAGCCGTATTGAAAAATGTCTTCATGGAGTATTAAATCTTAGTTTTTACTTACTTCCAAGTCAGCATTTAAATAAACCTCGTCTGCAACAACAGCTGTTGGCATAGTCGCACCAATTCCGAAATCGGAACGTTTAACCAATCCTGTCATTTTAAATCCTGCCAATGGTGCTCCTGCTCTGTTTTTTGTTGTTCCGTTGTGTTTTCCAACTAAAACAACTGTTTTTGTAACTCCGTGCATTGTCAAATCACCAACGATTGCCAATTTGTTTCCTTTTCCTTTTTTTACGGTAATACTTTTGAACGTAATTGTCGGAAATTTCTCAACATCAAAGAAATCACCAGAACGCAAATGATCATCTCTCATTGATAATCCAGTATTAATTGATTTTGCTTCAGCTGTCAACTCGATAACAGCATCAGAAAAATCTTCCTTGGTTGCTGAAATTTTTACATCAAATTTGTCGAACTGACCATTCGCTTCTGAAACACCCATGTGAGTTGTTGTAAAACCCAAACGAGAGTGAGCAGCGTCCAGTCCCCAAGTCCCTGCTTCAAGAATAACAAAAGACATCAATGCCAATCCGGCAGAAATCGATAAAATTACTTTTTTGCGGATGGTTTTTCTGTTTTTAATGGAATCCGCGATTACTTTGTAATTCATTTTTTTTAAATTTTAAGGTTAATAATATTTGACAAAATTGAGAATTCAGATCCATTGAGTCAATTGACCTAAGTTAAGGCATCTTGTTAAAAAATTAAAACGATTAAGGAATCACTTTGTTTTTAAAGGATAAAAGAATGTAAAACAAAATAATTTGATTATCTAATCCAACTACCGAAGTGTTACTAACTTCTCAAATGCATCCTTGATGTGTCGAACAGGCTCGATTACCATGCGAAGTTTGTCATTGTTTTGAACTAAACGATAGCCTTCGCCAATCGACATAATTTTATTCAATAAATTGGTAAATGTGTCCGTTTCATAAAACGGAGACTGCGGATTAGTTATAAAGTAGCCGACGAGTTTGGAGGATTTAATTACCAATCTTTCCAAACCGAGTTCCTGGGCTAACCAACGCAATTGAAAGGAGAATAATAATTCCTTTACTTCCCGAGGCAACGGACCAAAACGATCAATTAATTGCTTGGCGAAATTGTCTAATTCTTCCTGATTTTTTAGGTTATCGAGCTCCTGATACAAACTTAAGCGTTCATTAACGTTGTTCACATAATCATCTGGAATACGAACTTCCATATCGGTTTCGAAAATGCAATCGTTTACATAGGAACCAAATGTATCTGTCTGCCGCTCATCAAACAATTCTTTGAATTCACTTTCGCGTAATTCGTTCATCGCTTCGTTCAGAATCTTCTGATACATTTCAAATCCTATTTCAGAAATGAAACCACTTTGTTCACCGCCTAGCATGTTTCCTGCTCCACGGATATCTAAATCTTTCATCGCGATATTAAATCCAGAGCCCAAATCGGAAAACTGAACCAATGCTTCCAATCGCTTTCTTGCTTCGGAAGTCAAAACACTGAATTTCGGTGCGATGAGGTAACAGAATCCTTTTTTATTGCTTCGGCCGACACGACCACGTAATTGGTGTAAATCACTCAATCCAAATTTATCGGCACCATTGATAATGATGGTATTCGCATTCGAAATGTCAATTCCTGACTCGATGATGGTTGTTGCCAATAGTACATCGTATCTGCCTTCGATGAAATCCAGCATCACTTTCTCCAATTGTGGACCATCCATCTGTCCATGACCGATACCAACTCGAACACCTGGGCATAAACGACTTATCATTCCAGCTATTTCGCGGATGTTGGAAAGGCGGTTATTTACAAAAAAGACTTGTCCGCCTCGAGTGACTTCATAGGCGATGGCATCTCGAATTAACTCTTCGTCAAAGGAAATAATTTCAGTTAAAACAGGCTGTCTGTTTGGCGGAGGGGTGTTGATGATACTCAAATCACGGGCGCCCATCAGTGAAAATTGAAGTGTTCTTGGAATTGGAGTTGCGGTTAAAGTCAAAGTATCGACAGTTGCACGAATCGTTTTCAGTTTATCTTTTACAGCTACGCCAAATTTCTGTTCTTCATCAATAATCATCAATCCCAAATCTTTGAATTTGACGCGTTCAGCGACAATGGCATGTGTACCAATCAATATATCAATTTCTCCTTTTTCAAGTTTTTTCAGCGTTTCCGTAACCTGTTTCGCACTTTTAAATCGGTTGATATAATCGACATTGCAAGGGAATTCTGATAAACGTTCCTTGAAACTTCTGTAATGTTGTAAGGATAAAATTGTAGTCGGCACAAGCACAGCTACTTGTTTCGAATCTGCAACAGCTTTGAATGCCGCGCGAACTGCAACTTCCGTCTTTCCAAATCCAACATCTCCACAAATTAAACGATCCATCGGACGGGATTCCTCCATGTCTTTTTTCACATCTTGAGTTGCCTTGTATTGGTCGGGCGTATCTTCGTACATAAAAGATGCTTCCAACTCATTTTGCATGTAAGTATCCGGTGCAAAAGCAAATCCAGGTTGACTTCGACGTTTCGCATAGAGCTGAATCAAATCAAAAGCCAACTCTTTTATTTTCTTCTTTGTTTTATTTTTTAGTGTGCTCCAAGCCTGCGTTCCCAGTTTATTCATTTTGGGAACAGTTCCTTCTTTTCCGGTAAATTTCGAAATGCGGTGCAAGGAGTGAATTCCCACATAAAGTACATCTCCGTCTTTGTATACCAAACGAATTGCTTCTTGCGGTTTTCCATTGACATCAATCGTTTCTAGTCCGGAGAATTGCCCCACACCATGATCGATATGCGTTACGTAGTCCCCTTTTTGCAGGTTGTAAATTTCCTTTAAAGTCAGTGCTTGTTTAGCTTGCTTGAAGCCTTCTTTCAAACGAAAACGATGGTAACGCTCGAAAATCTGATGATCGGTGTAACAAACCAACTTCAATTCTAGGGAGATAAATCCTTCGTGCAACGCCAAATGCATTGGTGCAAATTCGACACCTCCTCCGATGTCCTCAAAAATCTGATAAAGTCGTTCGATTTGTCTAGGCTGATTGGAGAAAATCAAATTTTTAAACAAAGACTCCTGTCGCGCCAATAAATCCGATTTCAGAAGTTCAAAATTCTTGTTGAAACTTGGTTGTGGCAAAAAATCAAAGGAAATGGTTTCAGTTGCTTTAAATTGGTAATCCGGACCCCATTCTACGAGTGAATAAGATTCTATTTCCTTTTTGAAATTAGTTTGATTGAGATATCGATCTGAAGGCAATGTATGTATTACTGTCTCCGACAATCCGGTATAAATTTCAACAGCTTTGTTATATTCTTTTTCCAGGATTTTTTCTGTGCGTTCAAACGAACTCAACCAAATATTTGCATTCTTACCAATAAATTCAAAAAAGGAACCAACACCTTCCAAGGTCAATTGTCCTTGAATGTTTGGAATTACGTTAAAAAATGAATGCGTTTTTACCGAAAGTTGCGTCGCCGGATCAAACGTCCGAATAGTTTCCACCTCATCGCCAAAAAACTCAATGCGAAAAGGCAAATCATTGGCATACGAGTAAACGTCAACAATTCCTCCACGAATTGAAAACTGGCCCGGTTCATAAACGAAATCAACCCGATCAAAATGATATTCCAATAAAAGTTCATTAATAAAATCAATGGAATAACTTTTTCCAACTTCCACGCGCAAGGTGTTCTCTACCAATTTCTTTTTCGTAGGAACCTTTTCAAATAGCGCCTCTGGATAAGTTACCACCCATGCGTTGGAACCATTGGCAATTCGCTCCAAAACCTCGGCACGTGTCACCACATTTGCATTGTCTGTTTCTTCAATTTGGTATGGCACACGATACGACGCAGGATAAAATAAAATGCGTTTGTCTTCTGGAAATAAACCTTCTAGATCATTTAAAAAATACGCGGCTTCTTCCTTGTCGTTGAGAATAAAAATGTGGTGTCCGGGAACTTGTTGTGCCACACATACCGCTGCAATACTTTTCGATGAGCCAACCAACCCTTTCCATTGGAAACGCACCTTCTCCAGACTCAAAGCAGATGCTGTCTGGTCAATAGCGGCCAATTTGCCAAATAATTTCAGGAAGGGTGTTAATTCCATGAATGGCTGCGAAGTTAGCGTTATTTTAGGATTGAATTACCTTGGGATGTTCGGATTTTAAAAGGTGGATGACTTAAAGACAAATAACGACAGACTCTAAGGATATTTACATTAGGATTTTAGGAAATTGGGCGAAACCTAAAATTAGCTTTGATGCTGCCTTTGGCGTTGCCAATTGCTAACTTTTAGTTCGCAACTAATCCGTTCGCAATTATGCAGTGACCCATTCGCAATAATTAATATTTAGTTCAGATTTGCACATTTTCAACTCTCCAATCCTTCATATTTCTAATGCCATTTATTAAGAAATTAACCTAATTAGATTTTATTTCTTCTGACGGCGAAAATTATTACTTTTGAGAAGAATTAATCATAAGAAATCACAATTAATTCATCATGAAAACATTGCGAATTTTCTATAAGAATAAATTGAAATAATGACTAGATTGGAAATTTTAAAGACATATAAAATATACATTGGAGGACAATTTCCAAGAACGGAGTCCGGCAGGTATTACGCTCCAAGAGATAAAAAAGGAAATCCAATTGCGAATGTTTGTCTGTCATCTCGAAAGGATGTTCGGAATGCAGTTGTTGCTGCTAGAAAAGCGTTTGGTTCATGGTCTGAGCGTTCGGCTTTCAATCGTGGACAGATTTTATATCGAATAGCTGAAATGTTGGAAGGTCGCCGCGCTCAGTTTATAGATGAATTGATTATTCAAGGTTTAACAAAAGTCAACGCAGAAAAGGAAATCGATTTGAGTATTGATCGCATCGTATACTATGCTGGCTGGTGCGATAAATACAATCAAGTATTGAGTTCAGTCAATCCAGTTAGTTCCGCGCATTTTAATTTTTCAACCTGTGAACCGATGGGCGTTGTAGGCATCATAGCAGAGCAAAGCACTTCACTGATTGGAATCATTTCAATGCTATTACCAGCAATCTGCGGTGGAAATACGGCTGTTGTATTGGCATCTGAAAAAATTCCTTTGTGCGCAATTACGTTTGCGGAAGTTTTAAATTCATCTGATGTGCCAGGGGGCGTTGTAAATGTGTTAACTGGTTCAATTGAGGAAATGGCTCCTACCTTAGCTTCTCACATGGACGTAAACGCATTGATTGTCTCACATTTAGAAGATTCTTTGAAAAAGAATTTATCAATAGCCGCAGTAGACAATCTTAAACGCACTTATGAATTCGCAGCTGATTGGAACAAAACCGATGCGCAAGGATTACACTATATATCTGATTTACAAGAAATTAAAACTACTTGGCATCCGATTGAAAACATCGGTGGGGCTACAAGCTCGTATTAGGTTTTTCTCTTTAATATATCTTCTTAAACAAGTTTTACTTTCCTTTTTATCACTAAATAAATGTATTTTTGGTGATTATATTCACTAAATAAATGTATTTTTGGTGAATAATAAAATTGAAAATGTTTAATAGAATCATTGAAAAAACCATAGAGAAGCGTATTGGAGGAGGTAAAGCGATATTAATTACAGGGCCAAGACAAGTAGGAAAAACTACGCTAATCAAACAGTTTTTACAAGAAAAACCCTATTTATTCCTTGATGCAGACGATCCGAAAACGAGACTTGAACTGACTAATCCCAACACGGAAGAAATACGTTCACTGATTGGTAAAAATAAAATTGTCTTCATTGATGAAGCCCAACGCATTGAAAATATTGGGTTAACAATGAAAATAATTACGGATCAATTCAAATCCGTTCAATTAATTGTTAGTGGGTCTTCAGCATTTGAGTTAAACAATCGTTTAAATGAGCCTTTAACCGGAAGAAAATGGGAATATCAACTTTTCCCGATTTCCTATCAAGAATTAGAGAATAAAGAAGGTGTTTTGAATACCAAGAAGAAACTGGAAAATATTTTACTCTATGGTATGTATCCTGATGTATTAAATCATCCGGGAGACGAGCGCGAAGTGTTGACCAATCTATCCGAAAGCTATTTATTCAAAGACATATTAGCATACAACGGCATTCGAAAAACGAAAGAACTAGAGAACTTACTTCGTGCCTTGGCTTTCCAAGTTGGTAATGAAGTAAGCTACAACGAACTGTCTAAACTAATTGGTATTGATAAAAATACAGTTTCAACGTATATTAAATTGTTGGAACTTTCATACGTGGTGTTCAGTTTGCCCAGTTATAGTAGAAACTTAAGAAAGGAAATTAAGAATAATCAAAAAATATATTTTTACGATAACGGAATACGAAATGCAATTATTCAAAATTTCAACCCACTTAAGTTAAGAAATGACATTGGTGCTTTGTGGGAAAACTTTTTAATTTCTGAAAGATTGAAATTGAACGCGTATCAACAAACCTATGCCAAAGGGTACTTTTGGCGAACAGTTGACCAACAAGAAATTGATTACGTGGAGGAAAAAGATGGGCAACTTTACGCCTACGAATTTAAATGGAAGCCATTAAAGAATGTAAAAACACCAATTGCCTTTCTTAAAACCTACCAAATAAATGCAAACTCAATTAACGCTGAAAATTATCGTTCATTTATTCTGTAAGAAGTGTCAAAAAGAGTACTATTTGAAACAATATTTGAGAAAACTTCGCTAGGAAATAGTGGTGTGTTTATTTTTGGCCGATTCAATTTTCATACTACTTTAATTGTTTAGATTTTGGAAAGTACGATAAAAAAATACATTAAAAAGTTACCCAAGTTGCATAAATCAATTAAGGAATTATAATTTTACGACATTCAGTTAAGTTTCACTCATGAAAATGTACCTCAAAATAGAAAAATTGGCGCCGATTGTCATCATTTTAAGTGTGCTATTATTAACATTAGAATCTGTATTTCATGCGAATAAAGACCTCACCACCATCACTGAGAAAGCAGAAAAAGAAAAAGAAAAGGAAAAAGAAAAAGAAAAAGAAAAAGAAAAAGAAAAA
>JBMLTP010000286.1:0-13417 GCA_049239885.1 Crocinitomicaceae bacterium | reverse complement strand
GTTCACCCTCAACCAGAAGAATATTGGGGAAATGTAAATCCTGTTGGGCCCCGTGGTGTTTATGATGAAGCAAAGCGGTTTCAAGAAGCTATTACCATGGCCTATCACAATTTTCATGGTTTGGAAACGAGAATCGTTCGGATTTTCAACACATACGGGCCACGCATGCGACTAAATGACGGCCGTGTTCTTCCAGCATTTATCGGACAAGCTTTGCGTGGAGAGGATTTAACCGTTTTTGGAGATGGTTCACAAACTCGTTCATTCTGCTATGTAGATGATTTAATTGAAGGAATTGTTCGTTTACTGAAAAGCGATTACGCTTATCCAGTAAATATCGGTAATCCTTCTGAAATTACCATATCACAATTCGCCGAGGAAATCATCCAACTTACAGGGACAAATCAAAAAGTGATTTACAAAGATTTACCTGTCGATGATCCAAAACAACGTCAGCCGGATATTACCAAAGCAAAAGAAATTTTGAGTTGGGAACCAAAAGTTAATCGAAGTGAAGGATTAAAAATAACTTATGATTACTTCAATAGTTTAAATTCGGAAGAGTTGATGGAAACAGACCATTACAATTTTGATAAATACATAATTAAGTAAAATGGGTTATTTCGCGCACGAATCAGCATACGTTGACGAAGGTTGCCAAATCGGTGATGGAACGAAAATTTGGCATTTTTCACATATTATGAATAATTGCATTCTAGGTGAAAATTGTAACATTGGTCAGAATGTTGTCGTATCACCCGACGTGGTTTTAGGTCGTAATGTTAAGGTGCAAAATAATGTTTCCATATATACAGGTGTGGTTTGTGAAGATGATGTGTTTCTTGGACCTTCAATGGTTTTTACCAACGTTACAAATCCAAGAAGTGGCGTAAATCGGAGAGGACAATATTCCAAAACGATTGTAAAAAAAGGCGCAAGTATTGGTGCCAATGCAACGATTGTATGCGGACATGACATTGGCAAATACGCTTTTGTAGGTGCTGGTTCTGTGGTAACAAAACACATTCCTGATTACGCTTTAGTTGTTGGAAATCCGGCAAGACAAATTGGATGGATGAGCGAATTTGGACATCGATTGACGTTTAATGAAGTTGGGATTGCAGTTTGTCCTGAAAGTGATGAAAAATATGAATTGAAAAATAATCAAGTAAAAAAATATAATGACTGATAGAAAAATAAAGTTCGCAGTTGTTGGAGCCGGACATATAGGTAAGCGTCATGCTGAAATGATTCGTCGTGATGCTGAAGGCGAATTAGTTGCAATGGTTGACATTCGAGGAAAAGAAGAATGCGGAGCGCATGATTTTAACGTTCCATTTTTCAGTTCAATCGATGAGTTACTGGCAAGTAACCTGGATTTTGATGTTGTAAATATTTGCACACCAAACGGACTGCATGCTGCTCAATCTTTAAAAGCCTTAGAAGCAAAAAAACATGTGGTTTGTGAAAAGCCAATGGGGTTATCAAAAGAAAGTTGCGAAAAGATCATTTTTAAAGCATTACAAGTTTCCCGACAAGTTTTTTGTGTCATGCAAAATCGTTATTCACCGCCATCTGAGTGGATCAAATCAATTGTATCTGATGGGCTTCTGGGAGATATTTATATGGTCCAACTGAATTGCTATTGGAATCGTGATGATCGCTATTATAAAGCTGGTGGATGGAAGGGAACTAAAGATTTGGATGGAGGAACTTTATTCACCCAATTCTCACATTTCATTGATATCATGTATTGGCTGTTTGGTGACATTGACAACATTCAAGGAAAATTTGCGGATTTCAATCACCAAAACACAACTGATTTCGAAGACTCTGGTTTCGTTAGCTTTGATTTTATAAATGGCGGAATGGGTTGCATCAATTACTCTACTGCTGTCGCGAATCAAAACTTAGAATCTTCAATGACTATAGTCGGAAAAAATGGAAGCGTAAAAATTGGAGGTCAATATATGAACGAAGTTGAAGTCTGTAACATCGCTGGTTATGAAATGCCGATATTAAAAGAATCTAACCCAGCTAATGACTATGGTCCTTATAAGGGATCAGCAGCCAATCACAATTTCGTAATTTCGAATGTAATTGATACGCTGAAAGGGCGCACTTCCCCTACTACCAATGCGTTAGAGGGACTTAAAGTCGTAGAAATTATTGAAAGAATATATAAAGTTCGTAATGAACAATCAACCTACAATAAATAAAGAACATGAGTAAACCTATCTACAACAAACTCATTGAAAAAGAAGCTAAACTGGCTGTAATCGGCTTGGGATATGTTGGATTGCCAATTGCTTTGGAGTTTGCACGAAAAATTAAAGTTGTTGGATTTGACATCAACCCACAGCGTGTGGAAATGATGAAAAACAATATTGATCCAAGTAACGAATTGGAATCCAAGGATTTTGATGGCTGCGACATTCAATTCACTTACAATTTGGAGGACTTACGAGATGTTCAGTTCTTCATTGTTGCGGTTCCAACACCAATTGATGATGCGAATCTGCCAGATTTGAAACCGCTAATCGGCGCAAGTAAAACTGTTGGAGCGGTTCTAAAACAAGGTGATTACGTAGTTTATGAATCGACAGTTTATCCGGGATGTACCGAAGAAGATTGTATTCCGATACTTGAAGAAATGTCTGGATTAAAGTTCAAATCAGACTTCAAAGTCGGTTATTCACCCGAGCGAATAAATCCAGGAGATAAGCAACATACACTTCAAAACGTGGTTAAAGTAGCATCAGGATGTTGTGATGAATCTTTGGAACAAATTGCTTTAACTTATGAATTAGTTGTTGCTGCGGGTGTTCATAGAGCTCCAACAATCAAAGTAGCCGAAGCTGCAAAAATCATCGAGAATACGCAACGAGATGTTAACATTGCTTTGATAAATGAACTTTCAATTATCTTTAATAAACTAAAAATAAATACGTTTGATGTTCTTGAAGCTGCTGGAACAAAATGGAATTTCTTGAAGTTTTCACCCGGCTTGGTTGGAGGACATTGCATCGGAGTTGACCCCTATTATCTTACACACAAAGCTTTACAAGCGGGATATCACGCTCAGGTAATTACAAGTGGACGATACGTGAACGATTCAATGGGTTTTTACATCGCAAAGCAAACCGTAAAAAAAATCATCGCTCAAGGAAAACATATTCAGGATGCAAAAGTTCTAATTATGGGTGCGACCTTCAAAGAGGACGTTAGCGATATTAGAAATTCCAAAGTAATTGATATTGTAAATGAACTTCAATCATTCCAAGTTCATGTTGACATAATCGATCCGCATGCCGACTCAAACGAAATGATGCACGAATATGGTGTTGGATTAATCAATTCTGCAGGAAAAGATTATGATGCGATTCTTGTTGCGGTTAATCACAAAGAATATATCGGATTGAATGAAAATTATTTCAAGGGCATTTTGAAGGATGCTAAAGGTGTATTTGTCGATGTGAAAGGGATTTATAAAGGTAAGATTAACGAATTGGAATACTGGAGTTTGTAATTATGGAAAATTTTCAAAAAAAGATTCTTGTAACCGGAGGTGCTGGATTCATCGGATCACATGTCATTCGAAGATTACTAAGAAATTACCCAAATTATTTAATCGTTAATGCAGATAAATTAACATATGCCGGAAATTTGGAGAATCTTTCTGATGTAGATTCGTTCCCTAATTATCGCTTTGAGAAAATTGATATAGTTGACGCAGCTTCCGTTAAATCGGTTTTCTCCAAATACGACATAACAGATGTTATTCATTTAGCTGCTGAATCTCACGTTGATCGTTCAATAGAAGGTCCAATGGAATTTGTGATGACCAATGTGGTTGGAACTGTAAATATGCTACAAGCTGCTCGTGAATGCTGGAATGGAGAAACAAACCATGTTTTTCACCATGTATCTACTGATGAAGTTTATGGAAGTCTTGATGACGAAGGATTGTTTACCGAAGAAACTTCTTATGATCCAAGAAGTCCTTACTCTGCCTCAAAAGCATCATCCGATCATTTCGTGATGGCATATTTCCATACCTATGGTTTGCCTATTAAAATGTCAAATTGTTCGAATAACTACGGCAGTCATCATTTCCCGGAAAAATTAATTCCATTGATGATTCATAACATTCAACATAAAAAACCACTTCCAGTTTATGGTAAAGGAGATAATATTCGTGATTGGTTGTGGGTGGAAGATCATGCAAGTGCTATTGATGCTATTTTCCATAACGGAAGAATTGGAGAATCATACAATGTTGGTGGATTAAACGAGTGGACGAATATTGAATTGGTTCGTTTTTTATGTCGTTTGATGGATGAAAAACTTGGAAGACTTAACGGGGAATCAGAGGAACTAATCACTTTTGTTACTGACCGAGCTGGACATGATAAACGTTACGCAATTGACGCAACGAAACTTGAAAAAGAATTAGGATGGAAACCGTCAATCACCTTTGAAGAAGGACTTTCAAAAACAGTTGATTGGTATTTGGAAAATCAAAGCTGGATAGAAAAAGTAACGAGTGGCTCATACAAGGATTACTATGAAACCATGTATGCCAATCGATAGCTAAATGGGGCTTTTTGATCGTTTTTTCAAGAAAAAAGAGGTTTTACCTCCCTTTGATTTATCTCGCATAAAAGTAGATATGCATAGCCATTTGATTCCTGGAATCGATGATGGGTCAAAGGACATGGATCAAACAATTGCCATGTTAACCAAATTTGAATCGTTAGGTTATAGAAAAGTGGTGACAACTCCTCATATCATGACCGATGGTTACGCAAACACCCCTGAAATAATAAATAATGGTCTTATTGAAGTTCGAAAGGCAATACAAGAAGTAGGCTTGAGTATTGAAATTGAGGCAGCTGCTGAATATTATTTCGACGAAACGTTGATGCCGAAAATTAAAAATAAGGAGTTAATGACTTTTGGGGATCAATATGTTTTGGTTGAATTTGCCTTTCATTCTGCACCGCAATACTTGGAACAGCTCTTTTTTGAACTGCAAACCAACGGTTATCGGCCTGTAGTAGCCCATTTTGAACGTTATATGTATTTTTTGGGCGATATCGAGAAAGCCAAAGATTGGAGAAGGAAAGGAATCAACATACAAGTCAATTTAAACTCACTTACTGGTCATTATGGACCGGATATCAGAAAACAAGCTGAACGATTGATCGACGCGGGAGAATTTGATTTCGTTGGAACGGATTGTCATCGCATTGAACATTTAATGTTATTGGAAGATCACTTGAATATGCCCTATTTCCACAAAATTGGTAATTACCTAGTCAAAAACATGACGTTGTGAAAATCCATTTGCTTCGACACGCCAAGACAGAAAAATTTTCATCGAGTGGCAAGGATTTCGATCGCAAATTAATGGAAAAAGGGATTCGGCAATCAACCGAAATGTTCAATTTTTTGGAAGCAAAGTCGTTTGAAAACACCAATTTATATTGCTCAGCAGCACAACGTACAAAAGAAACATTTAATATAGTTTGTTCCACGATTAATTCTAATCAATTATCATTTCACCAAGAATTATACTTGGCCGGATTGGAAGAACTACTCCAATTTATTTGGAATTTAAAATCGAAAAAGGATATTTTCATCATCGGTCACAATGAAGGACTTTCCGAATTAGCTAGTTATCTCAGCGGTTCATATATTCATTTGAAAACCTGTGGATATTTGCAACTTGAATTTGACTGCGAATCATCGGAAGAAATAAGTAAAGATTGTGGAATAATTCGTGAATCTTATCGCCCTGAAGTTTCATAAAGCTTAACTTTACTTAATGCAAAATTTCCTAACGCAATTATTTGCTCGTTTTTCTACAGATGAAATTTCAACTATTCAAAATCAATTTGGCTTCTTCATTTTAATTACTCCAAAGAATAAAAACGGCAATAAAATTCTTATTGCAACTGGTTTGTCTGAATTTCAAATGAATGTGCATGAAAAACATATTGGTGAAGAATTCAATGAACTTTATTTTTATTTACCGAGTTATTGGGATTTGAATGATACAGAAAACACCTCGATGAACTGGGTTTTTATTTGGCTGGAAAAACTTAAAAAACATGTGATTTCAAAAAACTCCTGGTTCGGAAACGGACACACAATCGCTACTGGAAAATCACTTGTGCCACTTTCTGATAAAATGCTTCAAAATCATTTCATTCTTGCACATCCAATGGAGTTATCAAAGGAACTAGCATCGATTAAATTGGAAGATAAAACCATCCATTTTTTAGCCGTAATCCCCATTTTTGAGGACGAAATGGATTATAAACAAGGAAAAGGCACTGCAAAACTTTTCAAGAAATTTGAACAAGCAAATGTGACCGAAAAATTGGATGAATTCCGAAAAACTGTATTGAGAAATCGTTGGAATTTTTTCGGAAAATGAAAATCGAAAATCTGAAAGCTCACCTAGCTTTGCTTTTTGTCAATGTCCTCTACGGAGCAAGTCACGTTTTGGCAAAAGGGGTAATGCCTGAATTTCTTTCTCCAAACGTATTCATTTTATTTCGTGTTTTGGGAGCAACTTTATTGTTCTGGTTAGTACTGTCATTAACGGGTCGAGAAAAAATTGAAAAAACTGATTTTCCTCGTTTAATTGCTTGTGGACTTTTCGGCGTAGCCATCAATCAACTTTTCTTTTTCCATGGATTGAATTTGTCTTCGGCTTTCAACTCTGGAATCATCATGGCGCTCAATCCAATTATGGTAGCGATTTTGTCATTCTTTTTATTGAAAGAACGAATTACGACATTGCGGACATTCGGAATTGCTTTAGGAGCGGGAGGAGCAATTTTACTAACCCTAAAAGGTGCCACTGGAAAAGGTGATTCTTCCTTGGGCGACTTGTTTTTATTCATCAATTCCTTAAGCTACGCTATTTACCTCGTTGTTGTGAAACCCTTGATGCAACGATACAAACCAATTACAGTCATTACGTGGGTTTTTACTTTTGGATTGGGCTTTGTCTTGCTCTTTCCACCAACAGTTCCACAATTTTTAGCAACGAATTTTACCACGTTTACAACTGAAATCGTTTTAAAAATAAGCTATGTGATTGTCGGTGTAACTTTTCTGACTTATCTACTCACCATGTATGGTCTAAAATACTTAAGCCCAACGGTCTCGAGTTCTTATATTTATACCCAGCCTGTAATGGTTATTTTATTTGCCTGGCTTTTCGCTGTTTTGAGTTGGTCAGCCGACTACACTGGAACGATAACCTTAGAAAAGATTGTTTACATGCTAGTCATTTTCACGGGTGTTTATATTACTTCAAAAAGAAGAAAGGATTAATTTCGTTTCTAAAGATTCCATTTGGTTAAACCAAATAAAAATAGTTACTTACGTTTGTTAGTACCAAACGTTTTATGGTTTTATTGTTTGTTTATATCGAATGATTTATCTATATTTAATTTGTTAATATCAAACGCTTTTTATATTTTTGCTTATAAATTGCCAACTGGTGCAAGATGGAAAAAGAACTTTATCGCTATAATCCCTGGTGGGAAGATGATTTTGAGAAATTAGATATTCTAAAGGAACGATCTGATTTTAGAAAGAGCTTGCTACCTAATCTAACGAATAAACAAGTAGTTTTTCTGACTGGATTACGGCGAATCGGAAAGACAAGTCTCATGAAATTGAGCATCAAGCATTTGATTTTTGAAAAGAATCTGCCTGCGAAAAATATTCTGTATGTAAGTTTGGATGATTATCTATTGACCGGAAAAACGATTTTGGAAATTGTAGAATACTTTCGAGAAATGAATGTGCTGAGCGTTAAAGATCAGATTTACTTGTTCTTGGATGAAATCACTTTTTGTCCGAATTATGAACAACAACTAAAAAACGTATACGATGCAGGAAATGTTAAAGTAGTAGCATCTTCCTCAAGCGCATCGTTGCTGAAGTCACAAATCGGACTGCTGACAGGAAGATCTGTTACGTTTGAAGTATTACCATTGAATTATGAGGAATTTCTTGATTTCAGAAATATCAAAATTGCCAAATCGGACGCTCATTTGCACGAAACCTATTTCAAAGAGTATCTCGTAAAAGGCGGAATCCCCGAGTATGTGCTAACGAATGATGATGCCTATATCCGAGAATTGATGGATAATATCATTTACAAAGACATTGCAGCCGTTCATGGGATTCGACAAATCAGTGTTTTGAAAAACTACTTTCTCTTATTGATGGAACGTAGTGGAAAAACATTGAGCATTAATAAAATGGCAAAAAATCTAGGAATTTCAACGGAGTCATCAAAAAGGTATTTTGATTTGTTTTGCGATACGTTTATTATCTACCCCGTTTCGAGACATGGAAAACTCAATGAACAACTCGTTTCACCTAAGAAAATTTATTGTTGCGATACTGGAATTCGAAATTACTACACCGGCGAACGCGATTGGGGTGCCATGTTTGAAAATTATGCATTCTTAAGCTTGAAAAAACTAAATTTGAAATACATCTACGAAAACACCATTGAACTTGATTTTTATTCGGAATCGAAAGTTTTGATTGAATGTAAATTCCACAACGAAGAATTATCGAAAAAACAACAAGCCTTATTTGATAAGGTAGAAGCAAAGCAAAAGTTTATCGTTCGGAATTATAAAGATGTGGAAGCGATTATTAAATCGGTTGTTTCTTAAACTAAACAAATGCATTTCATTTTGTTAAAGTTTCTTGCTAAATCTTCATTTACAGAAATCCACGCTAACTTTGCATTATGAATGTTTTCGATAAATTAAAGGCGCAACTTGATTTAATGGAATGGCCGAATTTGTATTTGTATAAATTCATTATTCCAAACGAAAATGAAAAATTGGCACAAGTTACCGCACTTTTCGATTTTGAAACGGCTGAAATATCCTATCACGAATCAGGAAAAGGTAATTATGTGAGTATAAGTGTAAAGGAAGTAGCCGTTTCGGTGGATCAAATCATCGAAAAGTATCAAAAAGCTTCTGAAATTAAAGGTGTAATATCATTATAAAATGGAAAAACTGTTAGATTTTTTGTTCATTACTCTATGCATAGTAATTGGTATTATTCTTTATCGTTTGCTTTTGAGAAGGCTTAGCAAAGGAAAAGTTGATATGGACTCATTTTGCACGTTATATAGTCTTGAGAAAAATCCCGTATCAGGAGAAGTTGAGTTTTATTTTGTTTCTCCGGATATGATAAAAGTTGAATTCTCTATTTGGAAAGATAATGAGAAAGTGATGGAATTGCGGAACGATTATTTCAAAAAAGGAGGTCATATCGTACGATTTGAAAGCACTTCCCTATCCGATGGTGAGTATTTTTTTGGATTGGTAACGAGCAAACAACGGACCGTAAAGCGTTTCAAAATTCAAAACAATTAGGATTCACTGCCCTTTTTATTGCCTTTCGGCATTTTAATTTTACGCGATTTACGTATCTTATACTTAGATTTTGCAAAGTCATTGCCTCCTCCATTTGATTTTTCTAACCGAACTACAACTCCAGCGGTATGAGCCATATAATTAGAAGGTCCCATAAAGTCGTTCAACGAAAACTTCGCTATAGACTGCAATTGAATACCAATGTTATTTGAAACCCAAAAGTTTATTCCTCCGCCTATATTAGCATTAATGGACATAGCTTTCGCTGTGTTTCTTTCATCCGTTATTCTGCTTGTTAAACCTCCACCAGCGAATACATATGGATCAATCCAACTACTTCCTGCCAATTTGTAAAATGAATATTTGGAATGAACATCAAACCCAAAAAGACTTCCATCCACTCCAATTGAATCATTTACAAGCTTGGAATTGTCGTACTTTTGAAAACACAACGAACCTTCAATACTCCATCCGTTATATATATATTTATCAACAAAAGCGCGAGAAGGATAAGGTGCAGAATGATATTGTGAAAAATTAAATGGATTCGTCTGTGCTCCATCGTCATCGAGCATCATCCAAGACGCACCAAACATCAAGTTGTAATTATCCTTATTGGTAATCATCTTGTTTGGTTGAGCAATCGAGGCTCCGAAGATTACTGAAAACATTAAAGTTAAACGAAAATTAAGCGTCATTTTAAGCAAATTCTTGTGTTGGCAAAATTAAATAAATTTAACATGAGTAAAATGAAGTTTGTACTATTATTTATTCACTTAACAAAGTTCAATTTGTTTGTAACAAGATTTTAACCTCTTTGTTACATCGTACTGATATGTTAATTAACTTTGGTTCCAATGCTTAAGACAAAAAAATACACGTTAAATATCGAAGATGAAGTCGAATTTGATGTTTTTGGTTTATCCACTCCATTTGCCGACTATCGCCTGGCTTGGGCATTAAATGACAAACTTGAATTTAAATTTGAGAAATCAAGTGACCTTCTTTCAATTTACGATCGAAAAACAAAACAAATGAAAATGTTTCAACAGTTTTCGTTTATTGACGAAGAAAATCTTACTCAAATTTGCTTATTAAAAAACAAACAGGGTAACCAAATCGTGACAGCTGATCACGCGAAGATGGATTATTTCCTAATTATTAAAAATAACTTTACAATTGATACCAATAAATTACTCACTCAACTTAGAAATACGAATGGAATTGTTGCGGCTTTCAAGCTCGAACAAAACAATTTCGATTTTATAGAAGAAATGAATTAATTTTTAAACCACCTATTTTTAGCTTTAATGAAAAAAACAAAAATTGTCGCAACACTCGGACCTGCATCAGCAAAAAAAGAGGTTCTAAAAGAAATGATTTTATCCGGATTAAATGTCTGTAGACTAAACTTCTCCCATGGATCCTATGATGACCATGCCGCATCCATAAAATTAATTAGGGACTTAAATGAAGAACTTGGGCAAAATGTAGCAATCCTAGCAGATCTTCAAGGTCCTAAAATTCGCACCAATGAAATGGAAAATAACGGCGTTTTGTTGGATGTTGGTCAAGATATCAAAGTATTAGTTGAAAAAGTAGTAGGAAACAACGAACGATTTTCTATTAATTATGGCAAATTGCCACAAGACGTCAAATCAGGAGAACGAATTTTACTAGATGATGGGAAAATTGTTTTGGAAGTGAAGTCGACAGATGGCAAATCGGAAATTGTTTGTAAGGTCATCCAAGGTGGAATTTTATCATCGAAAAAAGGAGTGAATTTCCCAAATACAAAAATTTCATTACCCTCTTTAACTGAAAAAGATCAGCTGGATTTAGAATTTGCACTTGAACAAGAAGTGGATTGGATTGGATTATCTTTTGTTCGGTCGGCTCGAGATATAATTGAGTTGAAACACCGCATCTCTGCTAAAGGAGGTCACGCGAAAGTCATTGCGAAAATTGAAAAACCAGAAGCTTTGGAGTGCATCGATGACATCATTCATGAAAGTGATGGACTAATGGTTGCTCGAGGTGATTTGGGCGTTGAAGTTCCTTTTCAAAATGTTCCCTTGATTCAAAAAATGCTCATAACGAAATGTATCCACAAAGCAAAACCGGTTATTGTAGCTACCCAAATGATGGAAACCATGATTTCAAGCATGACGCCAACGCGAGCAGAAGTAAACGATGTTGCAAATGCCGTTTTAGATGGTACTGACGCCGTTATGCTATCAGGGGAAACATCTGTTGGAAAATACCCCGTGGAAGTTATCAAAACGATGTCCAACATTATCAAAGAAATGGAAACATTCGATGGCATTTACAACAAGGAAGAGCTTCCAGAAAAAAATCAGGATCGCTTTATTTCGGATTCGATCTGTTTCAATGCTTGTCGATTATCCCAACGTGTTGAAGCGAAAGCAATTATTACAATGTCATTTTCAGGATATACGGCCTATAAAATTGCTTCTCAGCGACCTAATACCGATATTTTCGTGTTTACGAGTAATCAGAAAATTCTAACGCAACTCAATTTAGTTTGGGGTGTAAAAGCGTTTTATTACAACAAACGAATAAGCACAGATCATACGATCGCTGATATCAAGTACTTAATGAAGTCCGAAGGATTTTTGAAATCTGGAGACTTGGTCATCAACATTGCCTCCATTCCTCTTGAAGATTTGGGCAATTCCAATATGTTAAAATTAAGCTACGTGGAATAATTTTTTCAACTTTTCATTCTTTCAAAGGATAATTTTCACTAACTTAAATAAGAAAAGTTGATATGGAGAAGAAATGGTTGGTGAAAAATGGTGGCCGCGAAGAAGAAATAATTGAATTAAAAGAAAGTCTAAAAGTTGATCGAATAATCGCTACCCTATTGCATCAAAGGGGATTACGTTCATTTGAAGAAGCACGTAGTTTTTTGAATCCCGATTTAAGTGATTTACACGATCCGTATTTGATGAAAAATATGGATTTGGCAGTTGTGCGCTTGATTCAAGCAATCGATTCAAAAGAAAAAATCTTGCTGTTTGGAGATTATGATGTGGATGGCACCACAGCCGTGGCTTTAATGCACGAAGTACTAAAAAATCACCACAAAGAATTGGGTTTTTACATACCAGACAGATACTCGGAAGGATACGGAATTAGCACAGCAGGAATTGACTTCGCAAAATCAAATGGTTATTCATTGATTATTGCATTGGATTGTGGAATTAAAGCCATTGAAAAAGTAGACTACGCAAAAAGTTTAGGTATTGATTTTATCATTTGCGACCACCACGAACCTGGTGAAATTGTTCCAAATTGCATCGTTCTTGATCCCAAACAAGCTGATTGTGAATACCCATTCAAAGAGCTTTCAGGTTGCGGAGTTGGATTTAAATTACTTCAAGGTTTTTACTCGAAAATGAACCTTGATTTTAATCCACTTTTTGAACAACTTGACTTATTGGCAATTAGCATCGGAGCCGATATCGTTCCAGTCATCGGAGAAAATAGAATTCTTTGTTATCACGGACTGAAATTACTGAATGAAAAACCAAGGGCAGCATTTCAAGAATTGATTGAGTTGGCTGGCAAAAAGTTTCCGTTGAATTTAACAGATGTCGTTTTCATAATTGCTCCACGAATCAATGCAGCCGGAAGACTTCGGACAGGAAAAGCAGCTGTGGAATTGATGATTTCAACCGATCAAGATGAGTTAACACGTCTAGCGAAAGAAATCAATGCAGATAATTCGGAGCGAAAGAACATTGACAAGGAAATTACTGAAGAAGCCTTGGAACAAGTAGCTTCAGATCCTAGTTTCGTTTCAAAATCATCAACTGTTGTCTACAAAGAAACTTGGCATAAAGGCGTCGTTGGAATTGTTGCTTCTCGACTGATTGAAACCTATTTTCGTCCAACAGTCGTTTTAACTAAATCAAACGGAATGATAACGGGTTCGGCAAGAAGTGTGAACAATTTTG
>JBMLTP010000285.1:0-3728 GCA_049239885.1 Crocinitomicaceae bacterium | reverse complement strand
TGCAATTCTTGTTCTTTTCCCTGAATCAACTGCATCAATGAATGAATTGCAAAATAACAGGAACGTTGCGATGAATAAGAAATTATAATGTTATCTCCGACATTGATGGAATAAGAGTCTTCCTTAACATTCTTGAGTTTTCGAAAAACGATTAGTGATTGTTCTTTTGAAAGCGTGAAATTTAAATTATGATAGGTCTTCCCATGTTCTATCAGTTGATTGAAATTGTTCAGACTCAAATTTGTTGTGTCAACAGTAATCGTTTTTGGAATACTGATGAATTCATTTGTAGTTTGATATGTAACAGGTGTTGGAAGAATTGGGCAACCTTTTTCTTGTCCAAAAGATTGGAAGATTAAAAATATCAGAGCAACTAGAAAAATCGATTTTTTCATCTTGAAACTGCTTACAATGATACTTATAAAATGGGAATAAATTCAAATTAATTGTTCTATTACCTTACTTCGTTTCGTTATCTTTGCCAAAACAATTTGAATGAAAGTTTACAACAACATCCTCGAAACCATTGGTAATACGCCATTAGTTCGAATCAATAAGTTAGCGGTTGATGTTTCTGCCCAAGTTTTTGCAAAAGTAGAAACGACAAATCCAGGAAACTCTGTTAAGGATCGAATGGCGGTTAAAATGGTTGAAGATGCTGAAAAAGCGGGTTTATTGAAGCCAGGTGGAACGGTAATCGAAGGAACTTCAGGAAATACAGGAATGGGATTGGCGTTGGCTTGTATCATCAAAGGATATAAGTTGATTTGTGTCTTGAACGACAAGCAATCCAAAGAAAAAATGGATATTTTGAGAGCGGTTGGCGCTGAGGTTGTTGTTTGTCCAACGGCTGTGGAACCAACTGATCCGCGATCATATTATTCTGTTTCTAGGAGATTGGCAACTGAAATTCCAAATTCGTGGTATGTGAATCAATATGATAATCTTTCGAATCGCCAAGCGCACTATGAACAAACAGGCCCAGAGATTTGGGAACAAACGGAAGGGAAAGTGACGCATTTTGTGGTTGGAGTTGGAACAGGAGGAACCATTTCTGGAGTAGGTAAATATTTAAAAGAGAAAAACCCAAACATTAAAATTTGGGGTATTGATACATACGGTTCGGTTTTCAAAAAATATAAAGAAACTGGAATCTTTGATGAAAATGAGATTTATCCATACATCACTGAGGGAATAGGTGAGGATATTTTGCCTGCCAATGTTGACTTTGATGTGATTGACTTATTTGAAAAAGTAACGGATAAAGACGCGGCTGTTTACACGAGAAGATTGGCACGAGAAGAAGGAGTTTTTGTAGGAAACTCTGCAGGAGCGGCCATCAAAGGTGTTATTCAATTAAAAGATCAATTGACACCTGACGACGTTGTTGTAGTTCTTTTTCACGATCATGGAAGTCGTTATGTTGGAAAAATTTTCAATGATGAATGGATGAAGGAACGAGGTTTCCTAGAAGAAAATATCATTACAGCTGGAGACTTAATTGCAAAACATGCCGATAAGCCGTTGGTTTCACTTTATGCCGAAGAACTTGTTTCACACGCAATTGCTAAAATGCGAAATTTCGGAATATCACAGATTCCAGTCATGAAGGATGGTAAATTCGTTGGTTCGATTGATGATAGTCACGTTTATCAGTTGTTGGTCGATGAACCACATTTGCGCGACGCACCAATTTCTTCCATTATGAATCCGGCATTTCCAGTTGTGAAAACGACTACCCCGATTGAGGACGTTTGTAAATTAATCAATAAGCAAACACCGGCGGTTTTAGTCGAATTGGCAAACGGTAAATTTCATATCGTTTCGAGATACGACGTTATTTCAGCAATGTCCTAATGGAAAAGCGCATCTTCGTCGACCAAATGGGACGAAGTGTTGATGTCCCGATTTCACCAAAACGAATTGTTTCTTTGGTTCCTTCGCAAACTGAATTGTTGCATTATTTCGGGTTGGAAAACGAAGTTGTGGGAATAACCAAATTCTGCATTCATCCTGATTCTTGGTTTAAATTCAAAACACGCATCGGTGGAACCAAGCAATTGAAAATCGATGAAATTATTGCCTTGAAACCTGATTTAATCATTGGGAACAAGGAGGAGAATACCAAACACGATATTGAAAAATTAGAACAAAATGGATTGCCTGTTTGGATGAGCGACATCAATTCGTTTGACGAAGCGTTGGAGATGATTGAACAAGTGGGTCTGATTTGCGGAAAAGAAATGGAAGCGACAAAATTGTCAACAAAAATCACTCACGGATTTAACGAGATTTCATCAATAGGTGAGGGCAGAAGCGTATTGTATTTCATTTGGGATGAACCGTCCTTTGTTGTTGGAAAGAATACATTCATCAATTCTATGATTGAAAAAATCGGATTTATCAATGCGTGTGATTTAAGTCGATACCCAAATTTAAGTGAATTACCAAACCCCAATCCCGATTTGATTTTCTTGAGCTCTGAGCCTTTTCCGTTTAATGAGCAACACATTGAGAAGTATCAAAAGTTATTTCCGAATTCCAAAATTATACTTGTTGATGGCGAAATGATTTCGTGGTATGGTTCGAGGATGTTGGAATCTGTGCGATATTTTGTAAAACTAATGAATTGAATTTTAATTCACTTTTTTAATTCGGTACAAAGAAACTCCTCTTCGGTATTTCCATTCTTTATCGTTCTTGATAAATGGAACCTTTTCTCTTTTGTATACAATGCTGAAATTCCAAAGAGTCGGATTCGCTCGGTATAGTTTCTTCGTCTCCCAAGGAAAACCAATATCTTGCTTTTGACCAACACAAAGTTGACTTCCAGGTGTAAGAATAAAAATTGAATCTTTGTTGTTGAATGATAAATAACGACTATCCGAAGGAGCGATGATGCTAACTGTATCTTTCGTATTATTTTTCACTACATAAGCCAAATTCAATACGGCATCACAGGAAGTCAAGTTGAAAAGCAGAAAAGGTACTAATTTCAGAAGTTTCAATTTTGTAACCGTTTTCAAATCAATTTATTGAATTGTAATACGTCTTAAAGCTTTCACAATTACTCATCAATTCATCATAATGTTCAGGGAACTCATTTCTTAGTTTGTTATAATAGCTATTTACCAATGGTTTATCATTTTCGGAATCGTAGTCTTCATTTTTTCTATCATTAAAAAGTAATTTGTACTTTTCACATCTTCCAGCCATTCTTAAGGTAAGTGCTTTGTATTGTTTGCTGGTCGCTGAATTGTATGCCTCCATGTAGTATTTCTTTGCCAACCTACATTCAAAAAACTCGAAATTATCAACTAAAGGTGATTCCAAGAAATTCTGTGACCAAGCATACCTGCGCATCATCCAGGAATTGCCATATTGTGTCATGTTGAAGTAACAATTCGCAATGTGAAAAGCCGCGTATGCTTTTTTATTACCTGAAAAAGATTGAAAATCGGTTTTTAGATTTATCAATTTTCGAGTAATCGACTCTTTGGTGAAAACAACCGTGTCCATAGGTGTTTTGCTATGCTCAAGATAAAAATTTGTGTAAAATGGATTTGAGTTCAAATACATTTTAAACGGGTAATGTTCTGATTTCCAAAGCGTATCGTTTACTTTTTCGAAAGCGCCAAGAGCCTCATTCAGTTTATCTTCACGAATAAATTTCGTGCCCAATAAATCATATAAGCGATCAATTTCCTTGGTTAAATTCTCTTTTTTCC
>JBMLTP010000284.1:0-7563 GCA_049239885.1 Crocinitomicaceae bacterium | reverse complement strand
ATTATACGAATTTATTCTGAGAGTAAAAGTGCGAAAGCTGCTGATGCTCTTGCAGAACGAATTATTGGGGAGATTAAGAGTTTGATTTAGTTGTCAAAAGAAATTAATGTTTTAAAAATATATAAAATATGATTGAAATAATAAATCCATTTTTATTGTTTATAACCATCCTACTTGGTTCTCTAGGAATAATATTGATAATCAAATTTTCCAACTATCAAATTTTAAAGAAAATATCCGCTAAAAGCAATTTAAGAATTATTCTTGGAACAGTTATTTTGATGAATATTATTTTGATTTTCTATTTTATATTACATCAGTTTTTGATACTAAAAATATTAATAAATTCGAAAATTATTGAGCCAAATTTAGGATCAGGAGAAGGTTATTTTTGGACAGAAAATTTGGTGAATGAGAGCTTTAGGCAATCAAAAATTGACTCTTATAAATTCTTTAATTTTTTAAAGGATTTCATTTTCGTCATTTTAAATATTGGTTTATTTGCTTTTTCGATTTTTCAATACAAAAAATTTAATCTAAAAACAAAAGAACAAACAAATCAAAAAAAACCAAATTTAATTGTTACAATAGTTTTATTTATTATTTCCCTATTTCTTTCTTTTTTAGGATTGGGAATTACTCTTATTGCAACTGAAGAATTTCAAATTTGGGAGATGAATTAAAAAATCTGCACTATTGAAACTATTTCGCCATAATTTGATCTTCAGAAGACTGAGCAATTGCAGATTTCTCAATTCTCAACTTTGAACCGTCCGATTGAATTAAAACAGTTGACTCAGCAATCTCAAGAATTTTTCCGTGAATTCCACCGATTGTTACGATTTTATCTCCAGGCTTTAATCCTTCTCTAAATTTCTTTAACTCTTTCTGTTTCTTCGTCTGCGGACGAATCATGAAAAAATAAAATACAAAAATCATCAAAACGACGATGACGATATTCATTGAATTCTTATCCATAACTTACTTTTTTAAAGTTCCTTTAATTGTTACCACGGTTAAACTTGGCTCCGTGTTAGCCAAAATCGTTACTGATTTCGAAATTTTCTTTGATGTTAAATTCTCCGTATTTACCTCAGCTAAAATTTCAGCAGTTTCCCCTGGCTGAAGTGGTTCTTCAGGTTTTTCAGCGACCGTGCACGAGCATGAACCTCTCACCTCTCCAAATACCAATGGGTAATCACCTGTATTTTCTACTTTAAAACGGGCTTTGATAATTTCACCTTTAATTACGGTACCTGCATTAAATTCAGGAGTTACTTCCATGGTTGTTTTTTGACCCACTTCAACTTTTTGCTCTTGTTCGCATGCAAAGAGCATTAAAAGTCCAACAAATGCTAACGTTTTCTTCATATTAATTAAGATAATAAACCTCTTCCTATTTTTACAATTTTCTTTTCTTTAGTCAATCGCTCAATGGACTTATCTAAAATCCCATTTATGAAAACATTACTTTTTGGAGTACTATAAAACTTAGAAATCTCAATGTATTCATTCAACGTAACTTTAGTTGGAATACTGCTAAAATTCTGAAGCTCGGTGATTCCCATTTTCAATAATAAGATATCCATTCTTGCGATGCGATCCAACTCCCAATTTTGCGCTAAGTCATTAATTAACGTTTCATTTTCTGAATCCATTTCGATGGTACGCTTAACCAATTGCAAAATAAATTCTTTCTCGTCATCATCCTCCTTAAACAAGGGCAGAACTTTAAACTCTCCCGATTCAGGAATCGCCTTTAACGTTTTCAATACCATGGAACAACAAAGATCAAGATCATCCATCCAATGTATGCTCATTTCCTCAAAAAAATGATACAAATAGGAGGAATTTGCAATTTCTGTTTTGAATAAATGCACTGCAAATGCTAGATCTTCTTCGAATCCAGAAAGACCGTTGTTCATGTGTTCGAAGAAAACCTCGCTTTCCATAATCTGCAAATACATCTTTCTAAAAATCTCTTGATTAACAGCTCCAGTCCAATTGACTTTTCGTTGTTCGGATAATTTTCTAAGATGGGCACAAGACTCCAGTTGGGAAATGATTTTATTTTCGACCAACTTCAAATTTGGATTCAAATCTTCAGGTGTGGGAAGAAGCTTTTTCTTTCTTTCTTCGATTTTATTCTCCGCAGCTCGTTTAATTTCTGGAAGCGTCAACATTAAATAAATGTACATGTCGTACATCCGTTCAACCGTAAATAAAACTTCTTTTTGAGCCTTTACAACATCTGTTTCATTCGACTGATAAAAAGCGTATAAAATTTGTAGTACTTTAATCCTTAAATGTCTGCGATTGAGCATCTTATAATGGTAATTTTACACGTCCGATCGCTACTATTCGCTCTTCAGCCATTTTGTTTGCAATCTGATAAGTTGGAATATTTTCTGATTGGGAACGACTTACAATATTAAGAATTGTATTGTAAATTTCTTCCGCTTTATTTTGTGCCCATTCTGATGACAATCCTTGAACTTCAGAAAAACAATTAATAACACCACCGGCGTTAATTGCAAAATCCGGAGCATAAATAATCCCTTTTCTCATTACGTCGATTCCGTGCTTAGCTTCTGATTTTAACTGATTATTTGCAGCTCCTGCAATAATTGAGCACTTGAGTTTACCTAGCGTATCATCATTAACAGTCGCACCAAGAGCACAAGGTGCATAAATATCCATGTCAACATCATAAATATCTTCGGGTGCAACAACTTTTGCGTTGTATTTTTCTGAAACTCGTTTTAACGTATCCGAATGAATATCCGTAACATAAACTTGCGCCTTCTCTTTTGTCAAATGACCAATCAAATATTCACCAACATGACCGGCTCCTTGAACCGCAATTTTCTTTCCTTCCAAGGATTCACTTCCAAATTGCACTTTTGCAGAGGCCTTCATTCCCATGTAAACCCCATAGGCAGTAACTGGAGATGGATCTCCACTTTTCCCAGGAAGACCAACTACATGTTTGGTTTCCATACTTACCCAGTTCATGTCAATCGGAGAAATACCTACGTCTTCAGCTGTAATATATTTTCCTGCCAGGGAATTCACAAACTTCCCAAATCTTCTGAATAATGCTTCCGATTTTTGTGTTCTTGAATCACCAATAATAACTGCTTTTCCTCCTCCTAAATTCAATCCCGAAATCGAATTTTTGTAGGTCATTCCTCTTGATAAACGCAAAACATCATTAAGGGCCTCAATCTCATTAGAATACATCCACATACGGGTACCACCTAATGCGGGACCCAAAACCGTATTGTGAACGGCTATTATTGCTTTTAAACCTGTAGATTCGTCGTTACAAAAGAGGATTTGCTCATGTCCTAGATTCGCCATCTGAGCAATTACTGGATTTTCAGCAAGCTCAGCAGCGGTAAAAGTTTTTATTTCAGACATCGTAAATATAGTTCGTTAACTTATGACATGAATGGTTAAATTTGCAGTGCCATTCAGGTTGGCAAAATTAGAAAATTATAAATGAAATCACTTCGATACCTCAATAAATATTTCGTCAAATACAAATGGCATTTTTTGTTGGGTATTGTTTTTACGATCGTCAGCAACTATTTTGGTGTAAAAATGCCCTTGTACGTTAAAGAAAGCGTAGACAATTTAATGGGCTCAACAAAAATCACAGGTATAGAAACCGCTTTTTGGCTCTCTATTAAACTCGGAGGGATTTATATTTTACTTTCATTTTTAAAAGGATTTTTCTTGTTCCTGATGCGTCAGACGATTATCATCATGTCCCGACTCATCGAATTTGATTTAAAAAATGAAATCTTTCAACAATATCAAAAATTGGACTTGGCCTTTTTCAAAAGGAATTCCACAGGTGACCTGATGAATCGAATTTCGGAGGACGTTGGATTGGTTAGAATGTACCTAGGTCCGGGAATAATGTATACGATAAACTTGGTCATTTTGAGTTCGATGATAATCTATCAAATGGTTCAAATTTCGGGTAAATTGACTTTTTTCGTTTTGTTACCGCTTCCAATCATGTCTTTCTTGATTTATACGGTTTCAACTCGTATAAATAAGGTAAGTAAATTGGTTCAACAAGAACAGTCACTTTTATCTACAATTGCTCAAGAAACATTTGCTGGAATACGAATTATTAAGGCTTACAATCGAGATGAAGAAACATCAACTAAATTTTCTACATCATCCAATGAATATCAAAAACGAAGCATGAAGTTGGTGTTAACGAATGCTTTATTTATGCCAACCATGATTTTTTTAATTGGAATCAGTACGTTAATTACAATTTACTTGGGAGGATTAATGACTTATGACAAACAAATATCCTTGGGAGGAATTGTCGCTTTTATTTTCTTTGTGAACAATTTAACTTGGCCTTTTGCTAGTGTTGGATGGGTGACCTCTATTATTCAGCGAGCTGCTGCTTCCCAAAATCGCATCAATGAATTTCTAAAAACAAAACCAGAATTTGAAAATACAAATCACGCTGACTTTACATTTAAAGGTGATATCGAATTTCGAAATGTTTCTTTTACCTATCCTGATACAGGAATAAAAGCATTGGAAAATGTGAGTTTTAAAGTTGAAAAAGGAGATACGATGGCCATTGTAGGAAGAACAGGAAGTGGGAAGTCAACTATTTTACAACTACTGTTAAGACAATATCATTGTGATTCAGGTGAAATTTTAATCGACGGAAAGAATATTCAATCAATCAATTCAGATGCTTTTCGTGATGTAAGCGGTATTGTACCTCAAGATGTATTTCTGTTTTCTGATACGATTGCCAATAACCTGAAATTTGGTTCTAAAGAAAAGGATGTTTCCGAGCAGGAATTAATTGAAGTTACTAAAGCATCACACGTTTATAATAACATCATGGACTTTCCAAATAAATTTGAAACGATTCTAGGGGAGAGAGGTGTGAACTTGAGTGGTGGACAAAAACAACGTATTCTCATTGCACGTGCTTTACTAAGAAAACCTCAATTGCTTTTACTAGATGACTGCCTTTCTGCTGTAGATACGGAGACAGAAGATGTCATCTTAAACAATATCCATAGAAATCATCAAGAACGAACGACCATTGTAGTTAGCCATCGAATATCAACGATTCGTAATGCGAATGATATTCTTGTGCTGGATCAAGGGCGAGTTATTGAACAGGGTTCACACGAAGAACTATTAGTGAAGAATGGCTCATATGCTGAAATGCACCGTAAGCAACTAGAAAAAAACTAATTTTCATACAACTGATTATCAGCAATTTAAGTTTCTTGTTAAAAAATAATTGTTCAAAATTACAACTCGGTTTGTAACCTTAAAATGATCACCTGCGTACATTAGCTCATAATTTAAAAAACAACAACATGAAAAAAATTATGATTTTTGTAGGTGCATTATCATTGTCAGGAACAATGTTTGCACAAAAGGCAACAAAAGAGAATCCATTCTCTTTGGAAGGACAATTAAGTTATAATGCAGCTTCTCTTTCTTTCAATGCTCCCTCGTTAAGAATGCGTTACTTCTTAGCTGATGATTTGGCTGCGCGCGTTTCTTTATCACTGAACAATTCTTCAACAAAGGATTATTATTATGAGAATGACAACAATGCGGGTGGAGAAGGTACTGAAATTAACAAAATTTCAATGACTACAATTGCTTTAGGTGCAGAGAAACATTTCAAAGGAACTGATAAATTATCTCCCTATGTAGGTGCTGATTTAGTTTATGGAATGGGTAACACTTCAGCAAAATGGGATAAATTCGATGGAGCAGATTATGCTGCAGACGTCACTGCTACTGTTAAAAGTCCTTCTTCCATGATGGGCTTAAACCTTGTTGCAGGAACTGATTATTATTTTGCTGAAAACTTTTATTTAGGTCTTGAGCTAGGTTTAGGTTTATCTAGTACTTCAAACAAAGCAAAAGAAACAGTTGTAAATGTAGCAGGTACTTCGACAACTACATTGTTAGCTCCTTCTAAATCAAGCAGCTTTGGAAATAATTTCATTGGAAACTTCCGTTTGGGTTGGAGATTCTAATTGTATCCTCTTAAAACTTCAAAAAGCGTTCTTCGGAGCGCTTTTTTTATACCCTTCTGTTTGCTAACAGTGGTGGTGGTTCACCGGAAAATGGATTCCAACGCCCGATAGTTCGAGCTTCCATACCAATGGCACGCATCACGGAACGATCGCCGTAACGCAAACGAATCCGATCCAAGGCATTGTAAAGTGCTGCATAATCCAAAGATTCATCAAATAAATTCAGCTGATGGAATACGGAGACAAGCGAACTGTAGCGCACTCCAATCAAACGCACAAGTAGACGTCGGCTGTACAAGCGCTCAAACAAATCACTCACAATAGGTAAAAGCTGGTGATCTGCTGCCGTATAGGGAATTTGTTTCTGTAAGGTCTGCGTTTGAAAGTCGGAATAGCGAATTTTAACCGTCACACAACCTGTTAGCTTTTCACCTCTTCGCAATTGAAACGCGAGATTTTCAGCCATCGCCAACATAATCCCTCTAAGTTTCACTACGTCAATCGTATCATAATCAAACGTTCGCTCAGTGGAAATCGACTTTCGTTCGTTGTATTGTTCAACAGGAGAATTGTCCAAGCCATTCGCTTTTTTCCAAATCATAACGCCGTTTTCACCTAGAGCACTTTGAATCATTTCAACCGGCATTTCCTGAATCGTTTGGATTTTACGCACACCCAAATTACAAAGCGTTTGATACGTTTTTATTCCCACCATCGGAATCTTCCGAACAGAAAGCGGTGCTAGAAATTGACGCTCCGAACCATAATCAATTCGCAGTTGATTGTTTGGTTTTGCTTCACCCGTAGCGATTTTGGAAACGGTTTTGTTCTGCGATAAACCAAAAGAAATCGGTAGACCTGTTTCATATAAAATCCGTTGACGCAGTTCCGACGCATATTTCATCGTTCCAAAAAACTTGTCCATTCCCGTTAAGTCCATATAAAACTCATCAATGGAAGTCTTTTCATAAACAGGAACCGATTCCCGAATGATGTCCGTTACTTCACGTGAAAACTTGCTATACGTTTCCGAATTACCTTTGATGATAATCGCCTCCGGGCAGCGTTCTTTCGCCATTTTCATAGGCATCGCCGAATGAATTCCAAATTGACGCGCTTCGTAGCTACACGATGCCACCACTCCCCGATCGGATGTTCCTCCAATCAAAATCGGTTTTCCAATTAATCTACTATCTAATTTTCTTTCACAGGAAACAAAAAATGTATCCAAATCCATGTGAGCAATTGAACGCAATACAGCCATTTTTCAAGTTTTTGAAAGGTGAATTTTTCTGTAAGCGCATATCGTTTGTTGGACAAAATTACAAAATGATTACTTATTAATCTTTATTTTTGATTATTATTTAATCTTTTATTAGGATAATAACGTATTTTACACTATTTTTAATTTCAAATTAGCCCTGTAAGTGCCATATTTACAGAACGATGGATAGAATCTATCGTAATTGACTAATAAACTAAAAAAACCCGAAGGGGCGAAATATAT
>JBMLTP010000283.1:0-3774 GCA_049239885.1 Crocinitomicaceae bacterium | reverse complement strand
TATCTCAGGTGGAGTTATTAACTCGAAGTAGTTTGTCCAAGAAATCGGTTCACTTTGATAGGTGGATGTCAAAATTTCTTCTGACACCTTTCTTCCCTCGTAAAATGCTAAAAACAAATGGCTTAAATGAGCATCTGAACCACCATCATATACTAAGTGGTGTGGGTTGAAGTAAAGAATTTTCTTATCCTGCGAATGTATCAAAGCGGCTTCGAAAGGCAAACCACTTGAAAAATCAAATTCTTTTGCAAATGCCTTTCGTTTGAAACTTTCCAAATCATCGATTTCCAAAGTTTGAATCTTAAAATCAGACGAGTCCAATGGACGCAAGAATACATCTCCAATTTCCGTTTCATCAAAACCACTGAATAGGGCAGGGCAAAACTTTAACGTTTGCTCAAAAGCCAATCTGATTTTTTCACCCTCATAATTCGTTGGAATTTCAATGAAATGTGGCAAGTTGAAAAGCGACGAATTCCCATTTTTTATCTCAAACCAAATCGCTTCTTGAGCTTTTGATATTTTTTGAATTTTATTTTCAGAGGTTTGTATTTCTTTCCGAATATCAATTACGCGTGCCAAAGACTCAAAATTTTCAGAGGAAAATAATTGATGGACAGCCATTTTTTCGTCATAAAGTTTATTCCAACTTCTGACAAAATGCATCGCATCGAAGCTATTTTTTCCAAACTGAAAAAAGTTGTCATCAGCTTTAATTTCCTGATTAAAACATTGGTTGAAATGATAAATTAACTTGCTAATAGTTTCGGAATCACTTTTAACCGATGAATTGAAAGAATTCTTTTTAATCGCAATTTTTCTCAATTCACTTGCATCCGTTTTACCGTTCGTATTGAGTGGGAATTTTTCTAGCGAAACAAATAGAGTAGGAAGGAAGTAGGACGGGAATTTTTCGATTAAGTGCGTTTTGATCTGGTTAATTTCTTCAGCATTTAAATTACCCATAAAAAATGCGGCCATTTCAGTTGAAAATTCGTGCTCGAAATCAACAACAAACCAATTTTGTTCAGGAGATAAACTCGCTAAAACGCGCTCGATTTCCTCCAATTCGATTCGTTGACCACGAATTTTAACTTGTCTATCGGATCTTCCTTTGAAATGGAAATTACCCCATTCATCGCAAACGCCACGATCCTTGGATTGCCAAATTGCTTTTTGAGCGTTTGTCCAAATTCCATCAATAAAGTAACCTAAACCAACAGCTGGACCTGAGATTGCAACGAATCCTTCCATTCCATCTGATAGTTGCTGTCCGTCTGGATCCAAAATTTCAAGCTGACAATGGTTCATTGACTTTCCAATAGGAACAATCATGTCATCCTGATATTCGATGTAATCATCCGTTTCTGGATCGAAAAAGCTATTGTCGATGGTCGTCTCAGAAAGTCCGTAAGAACTGATAATGCGTTGATTATTGGATTTTGCTTTAATTAATTCACGTAATTCACCCATTTTCCAACTATCAGAACCAACGATTAATAATCGTAAACTTGGATAGTCACTTATTTGCATGTCATCGGCTAACCACCAACGGGCGATTAGTGGTGTTGTTTCAAATACAGTAACTGAAAATTGCTTGATTTTTTCCAACATCAACGTTGGGTCTTTTCTTTCGGATGAGTCTAGTAAAACTAAGGACGCACCATTGAAAAAGCATCGTCCAATATCGCCTAATGAAACATCAAACGAAAAAGATGCAGCTTGCAAGCAGCAATCATCTTGGCTCATTTTATAATCTTCTATCCAAGCTTGAACCGCTGATTCATATCCTGTTTTTCTAACTCCAACTAGTTTTGGAATACCCGTTGTTCCTGACGTCGCAATCACATATTGAAGATCATTAAATTCCGCTTGTGCTGAATTTATATTGTTCGAAATTTCCGTGATTTGTTCAATTCGATCTGTTGCCGTTTCAGAATCCACAGGAACAAAAGGAATACCATCGATTAAGTGAAACAAAAGCTTACACAGAGATTCTTTAGTTCGTTCAAGAATTAAAACATTAATTCGTTCAGACTTTTCATAATTCCCTCTGATTTCTTCAATCGATTTGTTTAACTCAGCGTACGAATAGATTTTATTGCCGAAAAACAAAGCCGTTTTTTCAGAAAATGTTTCAATAATAGAATTCCATCTTAATTGAAGATTTTTAGCTTTTTCAAAAGTTTTTGATTCTTGTTCTTCTATACCATAAAACAGCAGTTGATGGAACTTTCGAATAGCGGTCTCGGAATAAAGATCACTTCGATATTCCCAAGCAAAAACGAATTTATCCTTTTCTTCGATGAAGTCCAGTGAAAAATTGAAATCAGTAGCAGCTCTTTTAAATTCAATGGATTTAAATTCTTTTAAATCAGCTTTTTGAGAATGATACAAATAAGTGCAATTGAAGAAAGGAACACCATTTTTTTGGTTTTTATCCAATTGGGCGATTTCAGAAAAAGGAGTAAAGCGTTTTTCAAACAATTCTCTCCAATTTTTCAAAATTTCCTCTGTTTTTTCAAATTCTGTTTTAAATGGCAGAATATTTACTGACATTGCCGAAATGTGCTTTGAATCTACAAATTCTCCAGTATTTACAGGAATTCCGACAGCTTGATTCTTTGATTTGAAAACATTCATCATCCTTACAAAGAGTATGAGACCAGCTTCAAAAAGACTGCAGTTATACTTGGCGGATAATTCAGTTAGAATTCGTTTCTCTTCGTTCGATAAATCAATGTTCAAACGATTTGCTTTTTGTTCAACTGAATTTGATCGTTCAAAAGCCAATGTACTAACTTCAACATCTTGTATGTAATGCTCCCAAAAATCCAGGTCGATAGGTTCCTCTTTTGGGGCAATTAATTTAATTTGATTGATCTGTTCGTTTTTCAGGTCTTCGTAAAGTTTTTCCCAAACCAATTCCAATCCTAAACCATCAAGCAACGAATGATGTACCTTGAAGGCAAGGTAATTTTCTGTTTCAGATTTCCCGATAAATGTGATGAAAAGAGATGAATTGATTTCAGAAAATGTATTTTCAACTCTAGTAATGAATTCTTTTTCAGAGTTTACCTCGAATTCGTGGAGTTGAATTTCGCCTTTTTTCCAAACATATTCGCTTTTATTGAACGTTACGGCAAGATGAAGACTTGATTGTTGATTTATCCAACTTTTAATTTTTACAAGATCATAATCACTTGATAATTTAATGCCACTTGAAATCCAATAGCTTTTGAAAAATTGCTCATCCGATTCAGATAAAAAGATGAGACGTGCAGCAGTAGAGTATATTGTTTGACCGATCTCGATAATATTTAAATCGCTTTTTTCATTTTGAGAATTCGGTTTTGTTTGACAGATTTTGAATAAATTCTCTGCTCCCAAAATCTGATTTATTTCGATAACAATCTTCAGCTTTGTTTTTAATATTCCGGAAAGTTTGAGAGCATCAATCGAATTGAGTCCATTTGCATACCAACCAATTGAAAAATTTAATTTTTTATCCCTGAAAAGTTCCATAATATTGGACTCTATTTCGGAATTAATGGCATCTGTTTCTTGGATTTGTTCCAACGCTAAAATGCCATATTGGATTAATTGCTGTTGATCAACTTTTCCATTTTTATTTAGTGGGAATTCTGAAATTAGTTCAATGTGCTGTGGAATGGCGTAAAATGGAAGCCAATACTGGAGTTTTTCTCTGTTGGGTAAATGTGTTTGAATTGATTTAGCGAAGGCGAAGAGCATATTTCCGGTTGGAACAACCAC
>JBMLTP010000282.1:0-3434 GCA_049239885.1 Crocinitomicaceae bacterium | reverse complement strand
CAGCAGCGTCATAAAGTGAAACTTCGACAGTTTTGGCACATCCTGATTTTTGTTGTTCTAACAGAGCGATTAAAAGTCCTTCTTTCAAGTGATGAGCTGCCAAAACATCAATCAGAGCGACAGGCATCTTTACCGGACCGCTAGTTGAAGTTCCATTCATCGACATAAATCCAGTTTCGGCTTGCAAAATTAGGTCATAAGCCACGCGATCACTTTCCGAACCATAGCCATTTATTTTTCCGATGATAAGATTTGGATTTTGTTTTCTTAAGATTTCATCCGTGATATTTAACTTTTTATCATCTCCTTTTTTGAAGTTGGAAATTAAGATGGAACAATCTTTTACCAATTCGATGAATTCTGCATAATCAGAAGAATTTTGAAGGTTTAATTGGATGTATTTCTTTTTGTAATTGATACTTGAGAAATAGGCTGAAACGTTATTATCTTGATCTTCATTCGGTAGTTTCCAACTTCTAGTCACATCCGGTTTGTTTGGATGTTCGATTTTAATTACTTCAGCGCCTAGTTCAGCGAAAAATGAAGCAACGGATGGGCCTGCTAAAACAGTTGACAGGTCTATTATTGTCAGGTTCTCAAATATCACCATGATTTTTAGGTCTAACAAATTTAAATTTTCATTTCTAGTTTAAGCATATTATTCCTAGTTTTATCTGAATTTAAGTTTTCAATATGAATCATTTTCGAATTTTAGTTGTTCTGTTTTACGTACCATTCATTGTTCATTGTCAAAATGATACAATAGAAATTAAACAGTTAATGACATTCTCCAAAGGTAAATTTGATGTTGTAGAAAAATACATTATAAGCGGAGATTTGACCTACACGGAAAATTACGTTCCAACTGAAACGTTTTTTTATTTTCAAGATAAGCCATTTACAGGCGTTGCCAAAACCGTAGATTCAAGACAGATTACGTTTATTACTTTTAAAAATGGGGTAATAAACGGTAGATGGTATGATCAAACAATATGGAACGGTAATCTTACTTTTGAAGGTTATTATGAAAATGGAAGAAAATGCGGCATTTGGAAAACTAGCCACGATAAAAAAATGACTCGTTTAGAAAACTTTCGAAATGACCAGCTTTATGGGATTTCCATAAATTATCAAGATTACAGCGATTCTGAGTTTGATTTCAAAAAAAATGATGATACAACGATTAAAACGAAATTTAGTTATTTGTTTAATGATTCAGTCCTAAAAGTAAACGGATTTCATGTCGAAGAGTTCAAGGATGATGTATTAATTTCTGAAACTTGCTACATCGGTAAAGAAAAAGCCAATGGAGAATTGAAATATTTTAGTGTGTATTACAAAGATACTTTTACAATAAGTGTGAAATATTTTACAAATGGAAAATTTACGGGAGAGCGTTCTTTTTGCCATGAAAGTGGTAAAATAGCTAAAGAATGTCGCTTACTTGATAACGGCTTAGTTGAAAACATCGAATACGATTGTTATTCAGGTAAACAACGCTCTAGAAATATTTATAAACCAAAAACTATTTTTGCCTCAAGTTTGACTTACTTTTCAGATCAAGATTACGAACTTCAAAAGTAATTAGGCCTACTGATCGATTTTTTCAAGGGTAACGGTTGCCAATCCTGCACGAACAAAATTGAGTTTTTTTGCCGCCGCCATAGATAAGTCGATAACACGTTTAGTGCTTCCCATTTTATCGTTGATTTTAACAATTACGACCGAATCATTTTTCAAGTTAGTAACCTTAACCAATGTTCCCATAGGAAAAGTTCTGTGGGCGGCTGTTAAACTATCTTTGTGGTATTTTTCACCAGAATACGTTCTGTGACCATGCAATGAATTCCCATAATAACTAGCGATTCCTTTCTGGATATCTGATTCACTAAATGCGAGAAATATAAAACTCAATAAAAATATCCTCATCTTTTTCATTATCAATTTATTAGGTAGTTTTATCGTCTTACTGAAAACGAATTATTTTTTCACCAAGTTACATTATTTTATCCGAACTAAAAATTTTCGAATTGCATTTGGTTTCATTCAACAGTAATTCATTAAATTCGCAACAGAAAATTTAACATCACGAATTATGGCAGTATTTGATTTAGATATGATCAAAAAGGTATATGAAAAATACCCGGAAAGAATTGAGGCAGCAAGAAAAATAGTTGGAAAACCGTTAACGTTGTCTGAAAAAATTCTTTACGCTCATCTTTGGGATGGGAATGCTCAAGTAGCTTTTGAACGTGGAAAATCCTATGTTGACTTTGCACCGGATCGTGTCGCGATGCAGGATGCTACAGCGCAGATGGCGTTACTTCAATTTATGCAAGCAGGGAAAAAGCGTGTAGCTGTTCCTTCAACGGTTCATGCTGATCACTTGATTCAAGCTAAGGTTGGTGCTACTAAAGATTTGCAAGAGTCATTAAATCAAAATAACGAAGTATTCAACTTCCTTTCTTCAATATCTAATAAATACGGAATCGGTTTCTGGAAGCCAGGAGCTGGAATTATTCACCAGGTGGTTTTGGAAAATTATGCATTCCCTGGTGGAATGATGATCGGAACAGATTCTCATACGGTTAATGCCGGTGGACTTGGAATGGTTGCCATAGGTGTAGGAGGAGCGGATGCGGTTGATGTAATGGCTGGAATGGCTTGGGAATTGAAGTTTCCTAAATTAATTGGAGTTAAACTTACCGGAAAATTAAATGGTTGGACCTCTGCCAAGGATGTTATCTTGAAGGTAGCCGATATATTAACGGTAAAAGGTGGAACTGGAGCAATCGTTGAATATTTTGGTGAAGGAGCAATAAATCTTTCTTGTACTGGAAAAGGAACTATTTGTAACATGGGAGCAGAAATTGGTGCAACGACATCAACTTTTGGTTATGATGAATCCATGCGACGTTATTTAATCGCTACTGGTCGTCAAGAAGTTGTTGATGCTGCAGATAAGATTGCTGACCATTTGACTGGAGATAAAGAAGTTTATGACAATCCTTCTAAGTATTTTGATCAATTAATTGAAATCAACCTTTCAGAACTCGAACCTCATGTGAACGGTCCTTTTACACCAGATCGCGGTACTCCGGTTTCAAAAATGAAAGCAGAGGCTGAAGCGAATGGTTGGCCAATGAAAGTAGAGTGGGGATTGATTGGTTCGTGTACGAATTCTTCTTACGAAGATTTAGCACGTGCCGCTTCAATTGTTCAACAAGCTGTTGCTAATGGAATCACTCCAAAAGCAGAATTTGGCATCAATCCAGGTTCAGAGCAAGTTCGTTTCACTGCCGAGCGTGATGGAATTTTAGCTGACTTTGAGAAAATGGGAACGAAAATCTTTACAAACGCATGTGGGCCTTGCATCGGTCAGTGGGATCGAGAAGGAGCTGAAAAGCAAGAAAAAAATACAATTGTTCATTCAT
>JBMLTP010000281.1:0-5118 GCA_049239885.1 Crocinitomicaceae bacterium | reverse complement strand
ATGAGAACCCTCGGGTTCGTGCTGAAGCGAAGCGTAGACCTGCGAAACAAATCCCTCTTTCTCCGCTAGGAATATTACTTGTCAAAAAATCTGATGTTACCCCAAATACCATTAATATTCATTAAATATGGTTCAATATTCATTCCGATTAATTGATTTAAAAACTTAACTTACCTTAGTTACGAAATAAGGAGATGACAGGTTGCTTCTTATGTAAAGGTCGGCGTTCTGCTTGGAGAGGCAGTTTTAGTTTGATAAGAGTTTTATAGTTTTTAGTCGACATTTTCTCACGAATTTACATAAGAAGCTTCTCTGTTAAACTGAATTACCACTCATACTTCTTAATCTACCACTAAAAAGGACTCTTGCAGGGGTCCTTTATTTTTGTTGTAATTTGTAAAGAATTGGCCTACTTGGGCTGGCATCATTCTCGAAAGGAGCAACTTGTAATTCCAAAATGTACTGACCATCATCAATTAATGGGTCTACATAAATTAATTCGGTAATTGTTCTTCCAAGATTTGGATTGGAAGGCACATTCCAGAAAGCATGATGAAATGCGAGTTCTCCACCATCGGATTCACGATCAACGGAAGGTAAATCAATCAAAAAATGTTGAACATTAAACTTGTTAAGAACATTAATCACTGACAAATCAAAATAAGGAGGATTTGTGTCGGAATAATTCATGGATTTCTTCTCGATTCCATTTGGTAAAGTTCGAATTATGAAAGCCTCCGTATAATCCGATTGTTTCAATTGTTCAAAATGATGATCCAAAATGACATAATCGCCGTTTTCAATTCTATCCGGTGTAATCGTTAGAAGCGTTGCTTTGAAAAAATAGTTTTTTAAGTTTTGATTGATCGAATGTACCTTTTTTGTAATGTGACCGCAACATTCTGTATGTGTTCCATGGCCGTGTGGGTTGAAGAAAACATCACGAAAATTAACGGAACCACCTTCTTCAACACTTCCAAGAAAACCATTAGCGCGCACAGGTTCAAATCGCGGTGGATCAACATACCACGCTCTTACATTTTCATTACTATTTCTTAATCCAATAGAAAGATCTAAAGGTGAATTCGTTTCAATAAAATTGTTTTCATCGATGTAAAAGCGCATAGACCAAAATTAGCTAAAGATTCTAAAATTTGGTTCGATGAAATTCAAATGAAATGAAGTTATTTTACAACATGAATGTATCCATGTTTAGTGGATTTATCCTCAGCGGCATCCTTAATAACCAATTTATAGAAATAAACTCCTTCTTCTAACTTATCTCCATTCAAAGTTTCACCTTTAAACTGAGGAGAATACAACGTTTGTTCGAACACTAAATTACCCCATCTATTAAAGATATAAAGGGTATATTCCTCACATGTTTTAAAGTTTTCGAAAAGATTAATCTCATCATTTGTTCCGTCGTTATTAGCGGTAATTACATTTGGGAAATCAAAATCATCAAAACCGTAAATATTCAATATTGATGCGAAAACATTGGCGGTATCTGAAACACATCCAAATTCTGAAGTTATATACGCTGTGTAATAACCCATTTGATCTTCATAAATTGGAATGCTGAATGAGAAATCAGTTGACACTAAATTATTTGGCCCAGACCAATTGATGATTGAATTTGGAATTGCATCAGCGCTAAAAGTAATTGGATCTCCAGGGCAAATAGGTGATGTCGCGGATAAAATTGGTTCAGGTGGCGTTGGATAAATATACATGTCAAATGTTGTATCCGACTCACATCCAAAAGAAGAAGTTGCGTTTAAACTTATTGGGTAAACACCTGCGTTATCTAAAGTGTATGTCAAATTTGGTGAGGTTGACACTGAATTACTATTGATGAACCACTCATAATTCATTGATTCGCCAGTTGGATTAGACGAATTGTTGGTGAAAGTGAAAGGTAAATCTTCACACTGCGTTGTATCACCAGAATAGGAAATTACAGGAATTCCATGCACAAGGAATGTTTGAGTCATCGTGTCGCTGCAACTTACAGTCGAATAATTATCTTGCACAATTAAGGTAACTGAATTATTGCCAGATGAGGGAAAGGTATATGTTAAATCAGAGGTTGTAGCAACTTCTTGATTATTGTATAGCCATGAAAACGCATTTAGAGTTGAATAGAGAGTTGAATTATCAATAAAAGTCATTGGCGCATTGGCACAAACCTCGTTGAATGAAAACCCTGCAACCGGATTATCATAAACAATAAAGCTTTCAGTAATCGTATCACTACAATTGTTTTGAGATATGGATATAAGTTGAACACTTATTGTATCAGCATTACTTGTTGGAAGAGGTGTCGATGAGCCGTTGAATGTGGAACCATTGATTGTCCAAATATTTGAAAGTGTTGAATTATCAGCAATCGTTGAAGAGCTAGTAAGAAGAGTATTTTGCCCAACACAAGCATCAAGGGATGAAATATCAGCAACAGGTATATTGTATACATTTATTGTTTGAGTTACCGAATCAACACAACCTGCATCGGATTCAATAAATAATTCTACCTGATATGTGCCTGGCGAAGTAAATACATGTTCGAAATCAGGAGTTGTTGACGTAAATCCATCTGAAGATGTCCAATGGACGCTATCTTGAATCGCATTTTCAAAAACACTCGTATTCACTAAGTTAACTGTATCTCCAGCGCAAACCGATTCTGGAATGTAAGACGCCGTGGCATCTGATGGAGTTAGTGTTGCTTGTAAGTTTGCAACGCACCCATTAACGGATGTAATTTGACACGTTACAACTTGACCTTGCTGTGGATTAACAACAGTAGTAACAGGTCCCGTACTTCCTGTGCTCCATTGGTAACTTTGAAAACCTGCCGGTGCAGTCAGAACGGCAATATTTAGACCATTTTGAACTTCGCAATATCGAGAATCAATTAAAAATGGAGCGCAACTAGCGTCAACATAAGCATAACCATAGTGAGCTCCCTGACCACAGTCTCCTGTTGCAAAGTCGAGTGTTACAGTTTGACCAATATATGGAGTTACATCTACCCCTATTGTCGTCCAAGTTTTATACTGAATTCCGCCTCCACAATTTTGAAAACCCGAGCCAGGACCCGCAGCAACGTAGTAATAGGTACATGGAATTGTTTGTCCATTTTGATTTAATAGTTTTGCTTCGAAACGAGGCTGATCGGAGGCAGGATGACCAGCATCCTCCAATACGACTGCGTATTTGTAGATTATTAAAGTGTTGTCTGGTGTAATATTAAAGGTATAACGCAATCTTTCTGCTCCGTACCAACTATCAGAATTACCCAAACGAGCAGAATAGGTACTTCCAGGTGCAACAACCGGAATTTGTCCACACGAATTTGGATCTACTCCATTTCCTGACATGATAACATGTTGCCCAATATTTACTGGAGAATTCATCGGTGCTGTTGCTAATCCATTGGTGGGTGTGCTAATGCCACAACAACTTCCTGTTTGACCTGTCCAATTTTGAAATGTTCCAAATTCAAAATCAGAATTAGTACATCCAGTTTGAGAATATATTGAATATAGGTTGATTAGAAAAAATGAGGCTAAAACTAATATTTTCATAAAATCTTTAAAAATTGAGACGTAAACTTACAACTATTGGTTGCAATCACAATTGAAAAATATCAGTTTGAAGTATTTGTGTATCAAATGTATTATTCATTTTTACTTTTTTCAATCATCAAATTGTTTAAAGTAAACCACTGAGACTGGATTTACAAACTGATCTAGATAGGCAACTGTCCTTTCCTCCTCTGCATTTCGCGTAAAAATTAGTTGCCTGCATTTCGGTAAACTTTCTGCAACTCTTGAAATAAATCCTCTGAATCCCGCCCTCATTTGATCGTCCATTTCTAAAATCAAAAATAATTTTAGCTTACCGATGTTGAATCCATTCTGAAAATACAATTCGCACAAGCGTTTGGGTGTTCCTATAATGATTTCGGTCCCATCAAACAAGTCGTTTCGCTGTTTTAACTTGTTTCCTTTTTCAATAATAAGATCCAAGGTTAAATCATATTTTTTTAGGTCTTTTGAAGCTAATTCATGAATCCTTTTAGCTGTTTCATCATCCTTACAAACAACTATTGCCCGTGGAGAACCCTCTTCCGGGTGAGGAACAAAATCCAATAGAATTTGAGGAATAAATGATTCATATTCTTCCAATTGAGCGATTCCCAAAACGGATTTCCCGGATCCCAACAACTTTAAAGCCTCAAGGATATATTCATTATTAGAAATGTCTGCCATTTATTTAAGTTTTGGGTTATTCAAATGACGATCCTTGTCGCGATTTGTTTTTTTTTCAAGATTCTTCTTCAGCGCTTCTTCTAGATTTATTCCTGTTTGGTTGGCGAGACAAATGAGGACAAACATTACATCTGCCAACTCATCTCCTAAATCTTTGTTTTTGTCACTTTCCTTTTCACTTTGCTCGCCATATCTTCGAGCCATGATTCGCGCAACCTCGCCTACTTCCTCCATTAAAATTGCCGTATTCGTAAGTTCATTAAAATAACGAACACCGACCTCTTTAATCCAATTGTCGACGATTTTTTGTGCCTCAGCAATTTCCATTTTTCAAAGTTAGAAAGATAAGTCGCGTTTTCCATTTCTTTTTTCGAAATTTGTCTAATACAACTTAAAGAATGGAAAAACTTCAGAACTTCATAAACGGGACTTATTTGGAGCCAAAAAATGGTCTTTATATTGACAATTACGAACCCGCGACAGGAAAAATTTATTCGTGGATTCCTGATTCAGATTCAGATGATGTTGAACTTGCCGTTGAGGCCGCTGAAAAAGCTTTTCCGATTTGGTCTACCATGTCAGTGGAAGAGCGAAGTAAGATTTTAGTTAAACTTTCTGAAGGAATTGAAAAAAGAATGGATGAATTTGTGGCTGCGGAAAGCAAGGATAACGGAAAACCAATCTCACTTGCTCGCCACGTCGATATCCCGAGGGCTGTTTCAAATTTTCACTTTTTCGCGACAGCTATTTTGCATTTTGCTTCTGAATCGCATTATATGGAAGGAGGTGGAGTAAACTATACAACGCGCAAACCGATTGGAATTGTTGGATGCATTTCGCC
>JBMLTP010000280.1:0-12817 GCA_049239885.1 Crocinitomicaceae bacterium | reverse complement strand
AGAGCATCTGACTGTTAATCAGAGGGTCGCTGGTTCAAGTCCAGCAGGGGGAGCAGAAGCCTTACGAAAAGTGAGGCTTTTTTTTGCCTTCAAAAATCTAAACATGTACATTTCAATTACAGGTCTTAAACCAAGAGGGATTTTAAGTTTTTTCAAGTTTTGGAGTTTGGCTATACCTTCTTTTGAACAAGCACGAAAAGCCAAAGGAATTCAGTTTTGTCAGGTTAAACGAATTAAAGGATATCAATGTACTTTAACTGCCTGGGAAAGTCGAGAAGACATGCTTAATTTTATGCGATCAGGAGTTCATTTGAAAGCCATGCAAGCTTTTCATAAAATTGCAACAGGCAGAACTTATGGTTTTGAATCGGATACAATTCCATCTTGGATTGATGCGTTTGATCTTTTAGAACGAAAAGGAAAGAATTATTGACGGCTATAATAGATCGGCTAGTTTTTTAAATCTTTACTAACTAATTATCTAAGTTTTGACAAATTTTAAACTATCACAAAAGTGGGTTTTCTTTTTTTTTTTGATAATTTGAAGTTAATCTAGATTTTACGTCATTTAATTTGCAAAATCAATGAGGTGTTATGTTTCAATCGGAATTTTTACGCTTTTCAATAATATTGAGATACATGCTCTTGATTTCTGGGTTTTCCTGAACACCCTTGTTCAAATAGTTATAAATATCAGGGTTTCTTTTTAAACATTTTTTCAAAAAAACAATGTCTTTTTTTAAGTGTTCGGATATGAATTCTATTGATTTAGGTTGAAGTTTAATGATTTTATTAATGAATTTCTGATTGTTTTTAAGCTCTTCAGAGGCAAATTTAATTGAGCAGGCTAGCTTGTTGTAATCTAAAAATTCTTCATTAATTTGATTGTTTTTGTCCTCCTTGTTCGAGAGTATGGAACTTTCCAAATCGTCATCCATAAAATCAAGGTAGTCATCTTTTCCGTAATTATCAAAAAGTTTTATCTCATTAATTATATGCTGGATTTCAAGAATAAATTTTTTATCATTTTTTAATTGAAAGGAAGCAAATTCGAGATAACTAATACTTTTTTCACAAGCAAATTTAATGAACTCTCGATCCGATTTTAATTCACTCGTGAGGTGCCTGGAAATATTTATACCATTATTTACAAGTGCATAATTGAATTGTTTGTTTTTCAATAATCTTTCCGAAATGACAGAATAAGAAGAGGGGTGAATTTGAAGAAATTTAATAACAAGATCTTCATCGTCTGCTAGTTCAGATGGTAAAATAGCTAAGGGGCCTTGCGAATTAGTTGACCATCGCAATTTTATCTTATGATTATTATCTGCAAGGATTAAATCTAAAATTAAATTGATTTTTTCCTTATTCAATACTATTTCTTTCGGTAAATATTTTAAATTTTCGAAGTTTTTCAGAACCGCCATTTTACTGATTTCAAAGTCCAATTTAAGTGACTGTGGGAAGTATTCATAGTTGGAAGCATCAGCTGCAAAAGCTCCCAGTGAAAAATCTTTATCTTGTTTGATTTTTTCTGAAACGAAGCGATAAGAACCTGGATTCTTTTTCAATGCTGCATTCGCAATTGAAAAATTACTTTTTAATTCATTACACAAAAATTCTAATGAGAAACCATTTAACTGGACTAACTTAAATCCTAAAATTGAATCACATCTATAATTTGAAGGCAAAAAGGAAGTGAAATTTGGATTTTTCGGAATAGCTATTTCTATAAATTCATTCTGAGATTGAAAATTTGCATTTAAATAGGGGTAAATTCCAGAATTAATTGTTAATAGTTCTCTTGCGGTGTTGAGATCATTTTTTAGATTGCCATCTAGGTAGCGAAACGCTTCTTTATGGTTATGAATAGATTCTTTTATTATTTCATAATCATGTTGTAACGAGGGGTGTAAATATTCAATTAGTTCCCCACTTTTTTTAACTGCTTCAAGTGCGATTTTTCTATCACTCCTCAATTTTTCACCTACAAATTGAATCATTAGGTAATTATCTTTGACAACCTTTAATTGCAAGCTTTCATCATTTTTATACCTTTCGGGAATATAAATAAAAGTTGTCGAATTGTTTTTTAGTGCTTCATGAATGAATGATGAGTCATTGATTAAATCTGCCCCACAAAACTTCATTAAATGAGGTAAATACTTGATTGCCTCTAAGGCTATCTTTCTGTTATTTCTGATTTTTGCACTGGCAAACTCAAAATTAGATTTTTCAATATCAAACTGACTTTTGATTACAAGTTTCTCAATTAGTTCTTTGTCGCGCTTGAATTTATTTCCTGCATACTTAAGAAGACCATAACCATGATACAATGCTTCATAAACTATTTTCTTATTATTTTTTAATCTTTTGGAGGCAAATTGTAATGCATAACCACTCGTTTTAACAGCCTCAAAAACGAGATCTTTATCATTTTGCCATTTTTTAGGAGCATATTTTAAGTAATAACCATTGGCTAAAATGGCTTTTCTAATAAAACTGGTGTCTTTGAGTAATTCCGGGTCCACGTCTTCCAAAATATCATCATTAGATGCCCAAATATTTCCACATAATTCTAAAATGAATGACTTGTCTTTTTTTAATCTAGAAGAGGCATAATGAAAAGCATTTGAAGTGCAAAATGACGGAGTGTAGCATTCCATGATTAGATTTTTATCATCCTTAAGTGAGTCAGGAGCAAATTTTAATACTTCTGAATATGTTCTTGAGGCAAATCTATAGAGATCTCTATATCCTTTTATAACATCCGATGAACGCATGAAAAGTTCTTCTATTTCTTCAGGATCACTAGATTCAAGAATAACTGATGTTACTGAATCTACATTTGTTATAATCTGTGCTTTTGAAAAAGACAAATTGAAAAATAAAATTATAAAAAGAAATTTCCTCATTAGATTTTTTTTTTGAGACGTCATCCCAGGGATAATTCAAATTTAAGTTTATTTTGTATCTAGCTCGTACGTTGACTTAACTATTTTCTAGATATTCATTTATTCTTCCATTAATAATCACCTTTTATTCCCTCAAAGTACAACCAAATATCATGCTCTGTCATTAGAAGTTCTATATCAATTGATTTAAATTCGCTTCCTAAATCGTCATCTTCCTCTCTATCAAATTGATCAGCGGTTTTATAAATTTCACCATAAAAATTTCGTTCAAAAAATAGATTGTCCAAATTTGAATTAAGATTTGGGTCTTTTATCTTTACAAAGATTTTTCTAATTTGAGGATAGTAAAACCAACATATTTCTTTCTTTTTATTTGTGATAGTATCAAAATAAATCGGGGCTAATCCTAAAATCCTAGTTTCTGAAAGTTTCCGGTTTTTATCAAAAAAGAAATCTTCTTTTATTCTAAAACCGATTACATCGCCTTCAAAGCCATGAAGATGATTTTTGTCGGAAACTACCGAAAAATTGGATCTATCATAAGAGATTATATCTTTCTTTTCTAATGCGTCATCCAAAGATTTGAAAATTCCATTCGATGAGAATTTATTGTTTTCGAAAAGTATTTCCCGGTACAAGCGTTTGCTAAAAATAAAATCAGCACTTGTTACGTAGGCATTTTCTTTACAACCATCTTTATCCAATCCTAACGGTGGATTAAGTTCACTTTGAACAAACGTTACCAACTTATTGGAAGATGGTTTAGGAATTAACTGTTCATATTCTAGAGGGGAATGATAAAGACGTTGTAATACTATTTTGTTTGTTCTGTTTTCGTCATAGACAGTCCAATATCCTATTCTGCAATTGTTTTTCATCTCGCCTTTTACAAGTGGAATCTTCTCATTGTTTACTTTTTTATACACGTTAAAAGCACCGTCAAGTTGTCCATTTCTCGTTGTATATTCAACTAGTTTACCATTCAGTTCAATGGATTGTATTTTGACATTTTCCTGATAAATTGGAAGTGAATTGGATAAGGATTTTAAACTGATATCTGACTGAACTTCATCTTGGTTTGTATATTTATCAAAGTAATCTGCCCTACTTACTTCTATTAACCGAAAACCAACATCTGCATAGCCTTCATCAGCATAACAAGGGAATGTTGAGGAAATTTTCACAGGGTCAGCTAATGATATTCTAAACGATTGTCCAATGACACATTTTCTTTTCATTACTTTCGGCTGATATTTTTTGTGCTTATGAAAAAATCCTACAGGAAACTCTCCTCGTTTAAAAAAATCGTAAGCTGATTCGTCATAGGCATTTAGGGTCCAATCCAATAGGATGTCCTTTGATGAAGGCTTCCGCTCTTCGTTCATACTAATCCACTCAAAAACGGTAGGTAACCGATATTTGATTTTCTCTTTGTTTTGAACGGTTGTGTACCAACGAGCAAAATTACATGCGTTATCCATGGAAACACCAATAACAGGTTCGTTATCGAATTCCGTAGAATTTAAATAATTTTTTGTGAGATACTCTTGTCTTTCAATTTTCGGAAGTTGACTTAAGTAAAAAGCATATGAAGAGTCTTTAATACTGTTTAAATATTGCTTGTACTCTTTGAGCGTAATTTGTTTACTAATTCTGAAAGATGAAAGATGATGAATTGCGCTATCTGATTGTATTCCCATTTTTTGGGCAAAGTTTAAATTTTTCTCTTTAACGGGATAAAAATTAATCTTCTGTCCGTAAGAAATAGAAATTATCGAAATAAAAACCAAACAGTAAAAGTTTTTTGTCATAAGCTTTGTATTTAACATCTTGTAACCGTTAATATATCGTTCAAACTATCCATATATAATTTGAAATCAATCAATAAGTTACAGAAATGTGATTTGCTGGTGGAAAAATATGAAATTAGATTTAGGCCAACTTTCGATACTTGATTCGTTTCGGACCAGAATCACCTAATCGTTTTTTGCGATTTTCTTCATATTCGGAATAGCTTCCTTCAAACCAATAAACTTGTGAATCGCCTTCAAAAGCCAAAATGTGGGTACAAATGCGATCAAGGAACCAACGGTCATGGGAAATTACTACTGCACATCCCGCAAAGTTTTCAATTCCCTCCTCTAGCGCTCGAAGCGTATTAACGTCAATATCGTTGGTCGGCTCATCCAGAAGTAACACATTGGCTTCCGTTTTCAAGGTCATTGCTAGATGCAAGCGATTTCGCTCACCACCAGACAAAACACCAACTTTTTTATTCTGATCGGAGCCATTAAAATTGAATTTGGATAAATAAGCTCTGGCAATGATTTTCTGATTTCCAATCTCAACATATTCCAGGCCATTTGAAACGACATCAAAAACTGTTTTATCTGGGTGAATATCCTTGTGCGTTTGGTCAACGTATCCAATTTTCACGGTTTCTCCGACTGTAAATTCACCTTTATCTGGTTGCAATTCATCCATAATCATTTTGAAAATGGTCGTCTTTCCAGCTCCATTTGGACCTATTATCCCTACGATTCCTGCAGGTGGTAATTTGAAGTTCAAATCATCATATAACAATTTATCTCCAAATCCTTTCGATACGTGCAGTGCATCAATCACATTTTGCCCCAAACGAGGTCCGTTCGGAATTGGTAATTCGAGTTTTGCTTCTTTGTCTTTTGCATCCTCAGAGAGCATTTTGTCGTAATTCTGCAAACGAGCTTTGCTTTTTGCTTGTCGAGCCTTTGGATTCATTCGCACCCATTCCAATTCGCGAGCCAACATTTTCTGACGTTTGGATTCCGATTTCTCTTCCTCCTTTAATCGATTTCCTTTTTGCTCCAACCATGAAGAATAATTCCCTTTCCAAGGAATTCCCTCACCCCTATCCAATTCAAGAATCCAACCAGCAACGTTATCTAAGAAATAGCGATCGTGAGTTACAGCAATCACGGTTCCTTTGTATTGTTGTAAGTGTTGTTCTAACCAATCGATGGATTCCGCATCCAAGTGGTTGGTAGGTTCATCCAAAAGTAAAATATCAGGATTTTTCAGAAGTAAACGACACAAAGCTACACGTCTTTTCTCTCCTCCGGAAAGTGTTGAAATCAATTGATCATCAGGCGGACAACGCAACGCATCCATAGCTCTTTCGAGTTTTGTATCCAACTCCCAAGCGTCGGTAGCATCTATTTTATCCTGAACTTCTCCTTGTCGAGCAATGAGTTTATCCATTTTATCTGGGTCATTCAGAACCTCGTCATCCATGAAGGCGGCATTGATTTCTTCATATTCATTAAGAATATCAACAATTTCTTGTACACCCTCCATCACAACTTCTTTGACTGTTTTATTCAAATCAAGTTCAGGCTCTTGCGGAAGGTAACCGACTGAATATCCTGGTGAAAAAACAACATCACCTTGGTATGCTTGATCCAACCCAGCAATGATTTTCATTACGGTAGATTTACCAGAACCATTCAAACCGATAATACCGATTTTAGCTCCATAGAAAAAGGATAGATAGATGTTTTTGATGATTTGTTTTCCTTGGGGAGTCGTTTTGGAAACTCCCACCATTGAAAAAATGATTTTTTTATCGTCTGACATTTTGAAATAGATTTATTGCAAAGATAATAGGTGTTAATTATCCGAATGCGAATTTTAATGGTTTAGAATATCGATTCCTATGTAATTTTTTAAATCCTGTCCATTATCAATAACTCGGATCATATAGTTCCTGATTAATCAACTGATCGATTTCCTCAATTTTAATCGTGGAAAGTCCTTGTTTAATAGCGTTAATCATTACTGCTTTTGCGATGGCAATTGAAATTGACCTTATTGTATTAATTGGCGGGTAAAGTGCACCCAAACTCAAATCGTCTTTCGTTACATTTTGTGCTACTGTTTCTGCAGCGGTAATTAATAGTTCATCGTTTACGTGTTCAATCGATCCGGCAACAATTCCAAGTCCTAATCCTGGAAAAATGTAGGCATTATTACCTTGACCTGGATCGAAAGTCCGGCCCTCATATTCAACATTCGCAAAAGGACTTCCACTAACAAAAATTGCATTTCCCTTGCTCCATGAATAAGCTTGTTCAGCTGTGCACTCTGCTTTTGATGTCGGATTAGACAAAGCAAATATTACAGGTCGTTCATGATTCTCAGACATCAATTCAATTAACTCTTGGGTAAAAGTTCCTGGAGCACCCGTAGCACCGATGAGCACATGTGGTTTCAATTCCCTTAACGACTCTGTAAACGACAATGAATTCAATTCTTTCGCATAGGGAACATTATGTTCTTGAAGATCAGTTCTGCTCTTTATCAGCAATCCGTTTACATCGCAAAAATAGATTTTATTAAGTGCCTCTTCCCTACTCAATCCGGCTAAAATCAATTTTTCGGTAAGCAAATTGGCAATTCCAGTAGCTGCTGAGCCTGCGCCTAAAAACATAAAACGATATTCTGTAAGTGCAACGTTGGTAATACGCGACGAACAAATAATCCCTGCTAGTGCAACTGCAGCCGTGCCTTGAATATCATCATTGAAGCATCGATACTTGAATTGATAACGATTTAATAGCCCAAAAGCGTTTGGTGTTAAGAAATCTTCAAACTGAACAAGGACACCTGGGTATTTCTTGGTAACAGCCTCCATGAATTCATCTAGTAAATCAAGGTATTCTTGTCCTTTAATACGTTCCTTTGGTAAACCCAAGTAAAGTGGATCATTTCTTAATTCCTCATTGTTGGTTCCAACATCAATCATTATTGGTAAACAAAATGAAGGATCTATTCCGCCGCAAGCCGTGTACAAAACCAACTTACCAATAGGAATCCCCATGCCATTAGCACCTAAATCACCAAGTCCAAGAATACGCTCTCCGTCAGTTACAACAATAACTTTTACTTCTTGAGCGGGCCAGTTTTCTAAAACCTCAAATATGCGACCTTTGTATTCTGGAGTAATATAAAAACCTTTAGTCTCAGTAAAAACGTTCGAAAAAGATTTACATGCCTCACCTACCGTTGGTGTGTATACGACAGGAAGTAACTTTTCTATGTTTTCGTTTAAAACACGATAAAACAAGCGCTCATTTCGACCTTGCAAGGCTGACAAATATAAGTAACGTTCGATGTCGTTCGGCTTGCGATCTATGTTCTGAAGGACTCGTTTCAATTGGATTTCTTGATCAACCACGCGATAAGGAAGCAATCCCTCCAGACCAAGTTGTTTTTTCTCTTCTTTTGTAAACGCAGTAGATTTATTGGTTTTATTGTTTCGAATCCATTCTAGATTTTCTTGCATTTCATTTTGTTTTTTCAAATATAATTTAAAGTCTAAAACGAATGTTGAAAAAAGAGATTTTAACTAAATGATTTTTTTATTTAACCCAAATCAATAAATCTTTTTTTGGCTTTGCAAGCTTGCAAGAATTCGCATATAAAAAAGAATATCACAAAAATTTGATCAACCAATTAAACTAATTTATATGAAAAACAAAACAACCCTTTACCACTTTATCGTTGATCAAAGTGGTTCCATGTCAGGAATGGAAAATCAAACAATTGCTGGGTTCAATACCCAATTGCAAACAATTCAATCGTTGAAAATGGAATTTCCTGATCAGCAATATTTATGTTCCTTGACATTCTTCAACCATGAGGTGATGGATCGAATTCAAGTTGGTCAAGTAGAGTCGATTCAACCTCTTTCTCATCACACGTATCGACCGAATGGTACCACCGCCCTACTCGACGCGATTGGAAAATCGATTTATGGAATTAAAAATCGCTTTGGAAAAGAACTCCAGAATGATGAAATTTCAATTGTTTTAGTTATTATTACTGACGGACACGAAAATGCGTCTCGATTATATTCGTATCACGATGTCGCCTACTTGATAAAACAGCTTGACGAAACAGGAAAATGGACTTTTAGTTTCTTAGGAGCTGATTTCGACGCAATTCACACATCACAAATGTTAAATATTCGTCGTGAAAACGTTATGAACTTCGATAAAAGCGATTACATGAATATGATGAATGACGTAAGTGCTTCAATCCGAAATTATGCATCAGAAAAATCTTCTGGCAACTTAAAAAGAGATATTTTTGATATCTTTAGAGACAAGGAAAGAAGAAAGAAATAAACAATTAAACGAGGTTATGAAGGTACATTTAATTCGATCCAAAGGTTATCCTGTAGAGGATTTTAACAATGTTTTGAACTTACTTAATAAGCATAGAGGTAGTATCGAATTTGTACCTTCAGAGCCAATTATTTTGCCTGAATCTGGATTAGAGGAAATCTATGAAACGAAAAAAGATTTTGAAAAAAAGATTCCGCCTCCAATCAGTTATTCAAGCGAATTGAATTCCATTCATTTTGAAGAACGAATTTCATTTCCCCACAAAGCAAACGTATTGACTTGGGATCAATTATTTAATGTGTGTAATAAATACAGAAAAGAAAATTTCATCCCGAATGAAGATTATGTCATCTTACTCAATGACATTCAGAATGAAAAAAATTGGTTTGCAAGTGCGGATCACTCCATGAAAAACATGTTCATACAAACCAATGATTGGGATTGGTACTTTGGAAGTGGTACTGACGATCGTTTTCCAATATCCTATGAAATAGCGGCTTGGTTACTTCGTTGTATGATGTTTCGTTCGCCAATCGAGGTATATGAAAACGTTCACAAGTCTCCACGTGGTTGCATGATGGATTTTTGTGAAGATAAAACACAAATTATCTTGAAAATGCGAACGGGAGATCTTTGTATGGATTGTATGCAAATACTTGAAAAAAGAGATGTTCGCCGAAATCACGCAAGGCAATTGTTTCAAATCATGGATGGCCTTAGAGAAAATATCATGTTTAGGCAACGAAGTGTTCTTTTAAGACAACTGAGTGGAATGGAAATTCGAGGGTTTACTAAATCCATTTTTTTAACGGATCTTGGTGATTTACAAATAAATCTGAATCCAAAGGAACGAGCGCTTTATCTCTTATATTTGAATCACCCAGAAGGGATTCGACGAAGTCACTTGATTGATCATCGGGACGAATTACGTTCTTATTACGGTCAACTTAGTTCTCATCCTTCTAATGACTTAATTGATCTTGCGGTTAATCGTTTAGTTGATGTGACTGATAATAATATGAATGAAGTAATGGCGCGCATTCGGTCAAAATTCAAACAAGCTGTTGGAGATGAACAAGCAAAAGATTACAGCATAACCTCCACTCCGGAAGGAACGCATAGAATTTTATTCGACCGGGAACTTTTAAGTTTTATTGACTAATGCGAATTTACCTCGATTTTGACGGAACCGTCGTAGAGCATAATTTTCCAGCAGTTGGCGCCGAGAATCCAAATGCCATTCACGTTATATCACTCTTACAGAAGGCAGGACACAACATCGTTCTCAATACATACAGAGCCGACATTGATATATCCTACGTTCAAGAAGCGCTGAGTTTTTTAAATTCACATCCACAATTAAGTGTGTCAATTGAGAATTATTTACCGAAAAAATTAGACCCAAAACCCTTTGATTTAGTAATTTCCAAGACAGCGAATCAACTCTATATTGACGACATCTCAGAAGGAATTCCATTATGCAGAAATAAAGTGTTGGAATTTGGAATGATGGTGGATTGGGCGGAACTTGAAAGATTATTACGGACTGAAAATCTAATTTAAATTTATTTAAGCATTTTTGTTTCGAACGAATTTCATTGCTTCAAAAATTAGTAAGATAAGCACCGAGGCCGAAATCGAAATCAGAAAATGACTCAAATTATTCACTTCAAAGTTGAAAAGAATTCTGAGATTTGGTACGACAAAAATGATAGTCAACATGATGATGGCAACAAATAATATTAGCCATGCGGCGTAATTTTTTTCTTTAAAAACTGAGAAAAAACCACGTGACTCGGATAGGCTTGTCAGTATTAAAAAAACATTCCCAAGAACTAACGTTGAAAATGAAATTGATCTTGTTTCAGATGAAGAAAATCCAAATAAAACCGAGATTAAATAGGTTGATAAAACCAACAGCAGCAAAGTCAATCCCTTGAATATACTTTTACTGATTTTTTTCACGCCAAAAAATGACTCGTTTTTAGCCCTTGGAGGTCTTGACATAATTCCTTTCTCTTCTTGCTCCAACTCAAATGCTACCGAGCAAATTGGATCAATTATCAATTCCAAAAAAACAATGTGTAATGGCATTAAGAAAATCGGCAAAAAAGAAAAAAAAGAAGGAATCAAAGCCATACCTATTATCGGGATATGAATTGCGAGGACATAGGACATCGCTTTCTGTAAATTATCAAAAATCCTTCTTCCACTGCGAATTGCTGCTACAATTGACGCGAAATTATCATCCAACAAAATGAGCGCTGCGGCTTCACGAGCAACATCGGTTCCTTTCTTGCCCATTGCAATTCCGATATCGGCTGCTTTTAACGCAGGCGCATCATTTACTCCATCTCCTGTCATGGCAACAACCTCGCCGTTTGTTTTCAATGCATTTACAATCCTTAATTTTTGAGCTGGAATGACACGCGCGAAAATGTTGATTTTATGTATTTTGGCTTTTAATTCTTCGTGACTCATCAACTCTAACTCTTTTCCTATCATGGTTTTAGAATCAGAATTCATTCCAATTTGTTTCGCAATACTTCGAGCAGTTGCTGGAAAGTCTCCAGTTATCATTATAACTCGGATACCCGCCTCCATGCATTCTTGAACTGCTTTGGGTACTTCAGGTCGGATCGGGTCCTCTAATCCCAAAAAACCTAAAAGCTTAAAGTCGAATCCATGCTGCGTTTGAGGAAATTCAGAATCCATATATTCAGCCATGGCAACAGCGATGATTCGATTCCCTCGTTCTGCCAATTGATGAATCAAATTTATGTGAATGGATTTAACATCCTCCGGAAGCTGACATAGCTGCATAATTGCCTCTGGAGAACCTTTTGCTGAAACAAAAAACGAGTCCGTTTCTTGCGTTTCATATACATTAGTCATTACTGATAATTCATGACTCAGCGGATAATGTTTTACATGTTTCAATTCAACCACGTCATTTTCATAAAGCAGCACATTTAACGATTTAATAGCTTGCTCCATTGGATCTTTCGAATTTTCAATTGATGCTTGATTAGCGACCTTTAAAAGCTGGGAAATTATAACTTTCTTCGACTGAAAATCAATTTTTTCAACAATTTTATTTTCGCAAATAATCGAAGCGATCTCCATTTTGTTTTGTGTGATTGTACCCGTTTTATCTGCACACAAAACCGTTGTAGAGCCTAAATTTTCAATCGCAACTGGAGTTTGAGTTAGAACATTATTTTTTGATAATCTCCAAGAACCCAAAGCAAGAAAAACGGTTAAAATCACAGGAAATTCTTCGGGTAGAATTGCCATTGAAGTAGCAATCGAATTCAGAAGCGAACCAATTAAATTACCTCTAGTTACGTAAGTTGCAATAAAAACGATTATCGAAATACCAACTCCAATTAAAAATAATCGTCGAATTAAAACTTTCATTTCCGTTTGGAGTCGTGTTTGTTTAGACTTTATTGAAATCAAGGATTCTCCTATCTGTCCAAATTTGGAATTCCTGCCTGTTGCAATAACCTTTGCTATTGCCTTGCCTTGTGTTATAAGTGTGCCGCCGTTAACCGAATTTTCAGGTTCAGTCAATGACTTTAAAATAGGAAACGATTCACCAGTTAGCATTGATTCATCAACCATTAAATTTTGACATTCAATCAAATAGGCATCTGCCGCAATTCGGTCTCCTTCGTTTAGAATTAAAATGTCATCAGGAACTAAATCTCGCGCAAGGATAACTTTTTC
>JBMLTP010000279.1:2709-15918 GCA_049239885.1 Crocinitomicaceae bacterium | reverse complement strand
CCCATTCATTGATAGCATTGCAATTATCAAACGAGGAGCTGTTAGAAGAGCAAGAATTTTCTACTTCCGTGAGAGAACTGGTAAGTCTGCAAGAATTCGTGAGAAGAAGAAATTCGCACATTAATAAGATATTTCAATAAACGAAAGGTCATTTCTATTGAAATGACCTTTTTTATTTATTCAAAGTTCAAACTATATCGTTGAACCTTCCAGATTTTTAATATCCTGAATTTTTGATGCGATTTGGATAACAACTTGCTCAATTTCAGATTTCGTAGTAACAGGAACCAACCACTGTAATTCAATTTTGCTAGGCATCATTTTCTTAGCAAAAAAGTCTAATCTAAATCCTGGCCATTCCGTATATTTTATTGGATTTATTTGAATGAATCTAGCATTGAAGTTATCATTGAATGAAATCTCTTTTATTTCAAAGCCATTGGAAATTCCTTCAATATTTTCAATGGTTTTCCAATTTTCACCATCCATAGAATAACGTAGATTAAATTCCTGCATAAAACTATGTCCAATAGGAGACCCTGTGAGCTTTAATTTTGAGAATACCATAGGTTCTTTGGCTTCCAACTGCCACCACTGTTCAGAATTTTTGATTTTAGCTGCCCAATATGTTTTGCGATTCGACATCAATGCATGCGCTGCAGTATGTGGCTTACTATGTTCTGTGGAAGCTGAAAGTTTGAAGTTGTGTTTTTCATTCAGAATCCATTCGTAATTTACATGTTCCGCTTCTCCAGCGTTTTTCAATTGCCATCCATCACCTTTGTTTGCCAGAATTTCCATTTCTCCTATCAATGCTTCGCCTTTAATGGAGTCGCTTACATGAAATACTAATCCAGAAAGTAATTGAGCATCCCTCCATTCAAATCCCCATCCAAGCCAACTTGGAACAGATCTAGAGCCATAGACGTAATCGATATAGCGACAACCGCTCATCCATTTTCTTTCAGATTTGATTTGCCCGCGCATTAAATCCTTGAGCAGATCATTCATTTGATCAATACCTGTATTCAGAAATGGTTGCAATGAGTCAATTAAAGGCGCGTACAATTTTAAGCCCAAAAATCTTGCTCGTGCATGGCCGCATTTTATTGCAAAGGAATCTAAGAAGAAACGAGTAATTGGTTCAGCATCAAATGTGTTGATATCATCGATTGGTAGAACAACCAAAAATTTACTTCGCTTAAAATGAAACTCAGCGTTGTCATAATTCAAGTTTTGCATCGATTCTAAAACGCGTTCAATTGGTTCATGCATCGAAGTTTCAAGATATCCGGCGCAAGAAACGTAAATCACGAAGTTTAGTTTGTTGTTTAGATAATCTTGTGTGATTTTGAAACTTAAGGTTAATGGGTAGCCTTTGACTTTGGCTTTAAACACCCTTGCAAAATAACCTAAATAAGCATTACCATTTAATCCATCTGATGTAGGTTTTTCCTCCGCGTTAGCAATTTCATCTTTTGCCACCTCATCTTCATCATTTTTTACTAGTTCTTTTTCTTCCTCAATCGCCTCACACAAACCGTAATTTATAAACAGTGGTTCTAGATCATTTAGGTTTTTTCGGATCTTGTTTTCTGAATTGAAAATCAGGTAATCTGCATTCAACATATTCCTATAATCACGATTAACTTTTTCGAAAAGACCATTGAATAGGTTGAAAGTTATATCAAGCCCATCAATTAAAATTGAAGGATTTGAAATTATTTCATTGGCGGTATAATAAAACTGAATTTGATCGAATCCATAAATGTGATCGTAAAACCAAGGGAATTTACTCATCGAATCTGTAAATGAATAATATCGATTGTTATTTAAGCTATCCCACAATACTAAATTTGGGTATTTATTCAAGTCAATTTCATATTCCTTCACAAATGATTTTAAGTGATTTGCAAAAACATTGAGTAACAAACCATAGTTTTCCAAATCTTTATAATCTTTCCAATCAGGCAAGTAACCGATGGCAGCATCGCCAGTTGAATAAAGAGAAAGATGTAAGGCTAAAATCTTTTTTGTTGACAGGTTTTTAGGGTAAATTGTGCACCAAGCATAGCTTGTCATTGCGCCTATTTGCCAATTATTTTGATTAGTTTCCCATAAAACATCATCATCTATGACTAATTTATTGAGTCTTTCTTTTACAAAATTCTCCAAATCTTGAAATGCGTTCCGATGCCAATATTCTTTAGTGCCGAATACATAGGAGTCGTTTTTAATCTTGTAGATACTTTCCTTAGTAAGACTGCTTAATGAGTTCATACTCATCAACCATTTGTGTGCGCTCATCAATCCTTGGAAAGCGGTTAATTCTTCAACGGAAAACTGCAGAACCTTATTTTTTCTTACTTCTTCCGGATCAACGTTTAGTGCAAAAGTCCGTTCGTTAAATACTTTTTCAAATGTTTCATTGTCTACACCATATTGCTGTCCGGTAAGCTTCAGAAGAAATTCATTGTATGTCTTGGTATTTATGGCATTATCGATTAGCTCAATAAAGCGTTTATCCACTTCTGGAAATGGATCGTATATTCCCATAGAACTGGCTACTTCCAAAATTATTTTCTTTATTTCCTCTTTTGAAATTCCAAGTTTTGTTTTTCCTAAAGATTCAAAGAAATTCAATTCATCTAAACTAATTTGTTCATCATCAAGAGCCGCTTTGATCGAATTCTTTAAATCTTCTATCGTTGCTTTGTTTCTAAGCTCATCTTCCTCCTGTTTTATTCGCTCAATCGCTTCATTTCCCGCTTTCAGTAATAACTTCCAATCAGAGAGTAAAATTGTATTCGATGGATTCGCAAAAACTTTTACACCTTCTGGTAAATTAGATTTCACTTCGAATTCTTCAAACTCTCCAGAATCCTCATTTTTAAGGGTCAATCGTCCTTCCTCATTACTTTCAATTATAAATTGTCTGAATTCCCAAATCTTGCTTAATTCGTTGATAGCTCGATTCAGCGCTTTTTCTAAAAATGGATTTGTCGCATCGAAATATTCTTCAGAAAACGGCCAAGTAACAACTTTTCCCTTTACCTCTTTGTGCGGATGAGCTACTCGGTTCCGAAGTTGGATGAACAAATCAAAAAATAACAACAGGTTTGTCTTCCCAAGATTATTTTTGAGAACGTTGGCAATTGGACCTTGATATTCTATTGTATTATTTTCAACTAAAGATTTCAAGGTCTCGAATGCTTTTCCAAATTCCGAAAGTTCGTTTAATTCTATTGAGCCGTGCAATAAATTGTGAATTTCAGATGGTTTTTTTTCAGCACTTAAGAATTTTGAACTTTCTCGTAGCCATCCCAAATAGACTCCAAAACTCACGTTTTTACTGTTCTTTAGAAAAGATTTTTCTAATTCAATTGACATTAAACCTGATTCTTTGTATTCTCCAAGAACAAATGAACATAGGTGCATAACAAGACTTTCACCAAGATCGAGCAAGTATTTTTGTTTTGCTGCTTTCTCTCTTGCACGCGCCAAATCACTTATTGTTTTTTCTAAATTTTTTGGGAGATTGTTGTTCAGTTTCATCATTTTTTTTAAAAAATTCAATCGTAAATATAAGCACAAAAATGACACATAATTTCAAAGGGGGGAACTCAAAAAAAATATAATTGCTAATTTTAAAAAACAATACGCATTAGATGAAATTCAACCATTATTTCGTTCCACAAGGAGCAAAAGTCCTCAAAGAAAACAATCATTTTGTTATTCACTACAACAAAGGAACTTTTAAAGAACCGATTCCAGCAAAACTTGAATTGCCATCAAATAATACGGTCATTCTTGATACGGGAAATGCATTAGAACCTGGAGTCATAGATCATCACCAACCAAATTGCGGATTTGAAAATCAATGTGTCGCCTCAATTGTTGTGGAGCACGGAGAATCATATTTGAAACATCTTTTAAGTCAACAAGAGGTTAACATAGTTACACATTTTATTCCTGACTTGGATGCTCTTGGATCGGTTTATTTTACGATGAAATATCTGAATCAGGAGCAATTTGGATTTCTAGATACACAATTGGCCGAATACATCAATATGGTTGATATGGGTAAATTAATTTTAGATCCTGAAAAACCTATTGGAATAGCATCACTTTGGCTTCATTTTACAAATATTAAAGATTATTCCAACGCATTTACGCAAGAATTCAATCAAGAATTGATTAAAAAAGGATTAGAATTTATGGATGCTATTGTCTCCATTATTCGTAAAGATGAAAATCCATGGACGAATGAAGGGTTTGAGGCTGATGATTTTTTGAAGGATCCAATTGAGAGCATTGTTAATGACGCTGTAAATTACAAGTTGGACGTGCAAAATTCGTTCACGGGTATTGTAGAATTGTATAACCGTGATACACGCGGAATGGATGAAGTTGAGGTAATTATTTCAAGAGACGCTAAGAGTTTTCTATGGAAATACCTCGTTCGTGGAGATCGAAAAAACACGTTGTTTGGTGAAGGTTTCAAATTAACTGCTTTGCATACTCCAGGTAAAAAAGGAGTTATAATTAGTGTTGACCCTAATTTACCATATGATCTAAAAGGATTAGGAGTTTATTTGGACTCACTTGAAATAGCAGAGTTACTGAAAATATCAACTATTGATGAAGTTATCAATGGAACGGAAGGTAGTCCAAGGGTTGGATTTCACCGAAACAATCCATGGTACGACGGTCGAGGTGCTCATAATTTTACAATTATTGACGTTCCAAGAGGGGGTACAAGTTTGAATGAAAGTCAAATCAATGAAGCCATTTTTGCCTACTCACTTTGGAAAGACTATGCCGAACTATGTGCGCTGGAAACCTCAAAAAGTGCAATTGTCAATCGAGAAGATCTCAATGTATTTGAGGAACTTGCATTGAAAAAGCGACCATTTTTGGGAATGAATAATGAAAACAATGATTTTGTTCTTCCATACAATCAGGAACTAAGTCGATTTCAAATTGAATCGTTTTTAAATGCTGATAAATTGCTTTCCTACAACGAAGAATTCGGAACCGAAATCGAGCAACTATGTGAACTTCCTTCTAATGATGTTTTCCTTTTGGCAGATCGAATTCGGGATTCGTTAAAAAAATTACACTCCATCTCCTATTCCAATTATGAATTCATAACAAAAAGTCGTTTTTGGAGCGAGATGCTAGCAAAATTCATTGGAGAAGGCTTTAGTTTTTTCGATAATCGTGCATATGAAACTAAAAAGAATAATTTTATACATACCATAGCGCCATATGTTAATTATACATTTGCCCACGCACTTTTAAAAGAAAGTCGAAATTTACCTCCTTCTTCTTTCGCAATGCTTTTCGCTAAAGTGGAATCCTCTATAAAAAAATCAGATTTGATTTACGAAATTATGAGTTTTCAAACTTCCTTTCCAGAGGCTTTTTCTAAGAAGAATCTGCAACGGTTCGTTTTAAACAATGATTTCATTTCCCCTGATTGTAAGTTACTTATCGAAAACATGTTTGTTGATTATTGGAGGGAATCCATTTATGAGGAAATTCCAATTTACGCATTCAATAATGTCAAGAATTATGTAGATGATCTATTCCATCTTTTATCCGCCCTCATTGATAGTGACGAATTGATTCAAAAGATTGACGATTTCAAGAAAACAGATTTTAAACAGTTGGTTGAAAGTGAATTACAAGATTGCGATTTTATAAATTTACAAAAACTGAACTTATTTTTTGACGAAGCAAAGACTTTGTTGTTTCAGCGATTATTCGAGGATAACTTCAAAAAAATGAAGCTAAGCAAGTACGAAATCATCAAAAAATTAAATCCAAAAGATCATGGTTTCTTACTAAATTCACTTATAAGTCTTGATTTTGAGTATTTGAAAAATGCTTCATTTGATCAGGTGCGAGCCAAGATAGAGCAGGTTGAGAATTATCCTAACGAAGGAGCAGAAGCAATCGTTCCCCTTTCATTTATTAACGAATTAAAATTATTTGAGGAGTTAGCTAGTTTTGATCTTCTTTTGGGAAGGATTGGTCATTTTGTTTCAATGAAGGATTTGAATTCGGATGATAAATACCTTAATGAAATCAATGAATTGCTATTCGCTCTTTTGAGAGTTATTACTCTTTACACGAATTTTAATAATACGGAAGAACTTCAGGATGAATTGAGTAATGCAATCGATAAATTGGATGAATTACGCATGCTTCCTGTCCAATTGGATCGTATGGAAACGAATCAACTTCGAGAAAAACTAGCCGTTTTTGTTCCTGTTATTTTGGATGAAATTAGTTTACCTGTCAATGATTTAGACATTCAAATTCAAAATGGTTTGAGTCAGTATGAGCTGATTATGGGGCAGGGTGGAATTATGGAGGAAATCGAAAAATTGCCGTTGTATTATAGACAGCGCTTTGCCGATGTATTTTCTGGTTTTAAACGCTATTATAAGGAACGTCTCAATTTCTTCCGAAATGATTTAAAATTACTCATTGAAGAAAGTGAAACAGGAAATGAAAAAAAACTTACGGATCGCTACATCGAAACTTGTAATAATTTAATTAATGAATCTGTAGCTTTTGACTGGCAAGAATTAAAAGATCAAGTAGATTCTCTTGAAGCTAACAAAGAAAATAGCGGAGTCAAAGTGTTATTTTATAAAAAGTATTTCTATTGGCTTTCATTGAATACGAAAGATGGCAAAGATCCGCTATATCAGTTGAATTCAGAAATTCGTTTTGCTGAAGGAAAGTCTGAAGAAAATACAGTTAAAATTGTAGAAAATCTGCCTATTCCACCGAATAATGAGTTGATTTCCTTGTACAATTTAATGGTTGACTTCCAGCTTGCTCACATCATCAAACATAAGCCAATCAATTTAATTCACGACTCATATGATTTCTTAATTGAGCATTTTATTTCCAAATACCATGTTGATAATGTGCGTGAGACATTAGCTCGATTTAGTACTAAATTTCCATGGTATTATAAGTATTTAACCGATAAGAAGTACTTAAGGATGTTATTTATTACGCTTGCAATTCTAATGTTAGGAGCAGGTGCGTTTGATTCGACGGAGTATGACGGTAAGTTAGCGCCACTTGCAAAATGGCTGTCTACTAATTTGGGTGAGGGTCTATTTTTCGTGATATCTGAATTTTTGGCATATACTTGGGGAATTATCATAAGTCTTTCATTTATTTTACCGATTATATTTTTGTTGAAATATCTTTATCATCGCTACATTTTAAATGAAAAGCCCGACGATACTGATAAAGAAGAAAAATTGAATTTCTTTCAATTAATTGAAAATATAGAAGGAAAGCGATCACACTTACTGTATATCCCGTTTGTGATTCCGTTGCTCATTGTGGTATTACAGATGTCTAGCCCTGACACGATTTCGTTAGTTAATAAAATTGAAGGATTCCGATTTTTTTCGACGCTATTCCTTGTAATTGGATTAACAATTTTATCCGTTTATAACTACGTGAAGGAACGTAATCAACGAATGTCGGCTTCTTGGCTTATTCAACGAACGGAGCACATGCTTTGGTTACACCTCATTCAATCCTTTGTTATTTCTATATTCGTGATAGATTTGATTTTGCGTTTTCAGGTTTCAGTTGACGATTTTAACGATGACAATGGAGGGCTCTATTTTCTTGGAATGTCGAAGTATATTCAAATTAAAAGAGGAATAATCGATGTAGTTGTGATGCCCACATTCACCATGATGATTACAATCTTGACCTTGTTCTTCAGTTTCTTCATTGAGAAAATCTTTGGAAATCAGGAAGAGTAGAGAACTGAAAAATGTATAATGTAAAATTTATAATTTAGTATATAGCTAATCGTTTCTTTCTCTAAAACATATTTTTTTTGTGATTTAATCCAAAAAGTCTCCAGTAATCAATTTGTAATCCAAAAGATAAAAATCAAAATCTTCGGGCATTGATTGGTCATTAAAACCAACTAAAATACCAGTTGTCGACCACCAGTAAGGATCAGGAATTTCGATTCGATTTTTTCTTACTTCAGCTTTAACTAAATTGGCATAATTCGGATATTCCAAAATGCGTTCATTAAGTGTGGTCCAATTTACTTCCGAATTTGTTTGAAATTCTGTGAAGAATACATCTTCCAATGTTAAAGAAATAGAATTCTCGATAGAATCGCCATCCTCGTGGTTGGATTTTATTTGAATCTTGATTACTGCCATACTATGACTTTATTTGGTTTTTTTCTATAATTATTGGCTAAATTACATTTTTTTAGGAAATTTTTGATTCGAAGTCCTTTTGCTTATCTTTGACGACCTTAAATTTTGATATGAATCCTATTATGGAAAAGTTAAATTCAACGGAGCTCATCGCATTAGAAGATAAGTATGGAGCCCATAATTATCATCCACTTCCGGTTGTACTTTCTCGTGGAGAGGGAGTTTATGTTTGGGACGTTGAAGGAAAACAATATTTTGATTTCTTATCGGCTTATTCAGCTGTAAATCAAGGTCATTGTCATCCGAAAATCACAAATGCGTTGATTGATCAAGCGCAAACCTTGGCTCTTACCTCTCGTGCATTTTACAATGATTCATTAGGGAAATACGAGCAATTCATTACGAATCTTTTTGGTTTTAAAAAGGTTCTTCCCATGAATACAGGTGCTGAGGCTGTGGAAACGGCAATTAAGCTTTGCCGCAAATGGGCGTATGAGAAAAAAGGAATTTCAGAGAATCAAGCTACAATTATTGTTTGCGAAGGGAATTTTCATGGAAGAACTACAACGATCGTTTCTTTTTCAAGTGATCCGGATTCAAATAAAAATTTCGGTCCTTATGCGCCTGGATTTAAAGCAATTCCATACGATGATTTGAAGTCACTTGAAGAAGCCCTGAAGCAACCGAATATCGCCGGATTTTTGGTAGAACCAATTCAAGGTGAAGCCGGTGTTTACACGCCTTCTGAAGATTTCATTCGAGAATCACGCAGATTGTGTTCTGAAAATGGAGTTCTGTTTATCGCCGATGAGGTTCAAACTGGAATTGCGAGAACAGGAAGTTTGTTGGCAGTTTGCGGAAATTGCTCTTGCGAAAATAAATGTGAACGTCAACCTGAAACATATAGCAAACCGGATATTTTGATTCTTGGAAAAGCCCTTTCAGGTGGTGTTTATCCCGTATCAGCCGTTTTAGCTGACGATGATATCATGATGGTTATCAAACCAGGTCAACACGGTTCAACCTTCGGTGGAAATCCGATTGCTGCCAAAGTGGCGATTGCTGCGCTTGAAGTTGTCGAGGAGGAAAATTTAATTCAAAACGCACGAAAATTAGGCGTGATTTTCCGAAAAGAAATGCAACGCATTATTAATTCAACTGACTTAGTTGTTAAGGTCCGCGGAAAAGGTTTGTTGAATGCTATTATCGTAAATGATTCGCCCGAAAGCTCAACTGCTTGGGATCTATGTGTGGCATTAAAAGAAAATGGACTTCTAGCCAAACCAACCCATGGAAATATTATTCGTTTCGCACCGCCTTTGGTTATAACTGAGGAACAGCTTTTCGAATGTATTGGGATTATTGAAAAAACGATTAACAACTTTGTTGTGAAGAGTTAAGAGCGGAAGGGTTAAAAGTTTGGTCATCATTGGATTAAAAATTTTCACCTCTAACTCTAATCTTTTATCCCTTAACTTTTAAATCACTACCTCTTAACCCATTGCCTATTAACTCATTAACTTTTAACTCTAAAATATGTCTTTAAAAATAAAATTCGGAACTGACGGCTGGCGAGCGATTATCGCACAAGAATTTACGGTTGAAAATGTAGCGCGCGTCAGCGAAGCAACAGGTATTTGGTTGAAGAAAAACTATTCCAATCCATCTGTTTTTGTTGGTCATGATTGCCGATTCGCTGGAGAATTATTCATGGAAACCGCAGTTAAAGTGTTTATTGCGCAGGGAATACCAGTAAAAATGTCTCGTGGATTTGTTTCAACACCCATGATTTCTTTAGCAGCTCACGTTTTTGGTTGTCAAATCGGTGTTGATTTAACGGCAAGCCACAATCCACCGTCATATAATGGCTATAAACTGAAAGCCGATTTTGGTGGTCCTTTGGCACCGGAGCACGTTCAAGAAGTTGAGGATATTATTCCCGAAGTATGTTCGATTGATTATTCGAATATTTCGATTGATGAAGCAGTTAAAGATGGAAAAGTTGAAGTTCACGATATTGAAACAATGTATGTTGAGCACGTGAAAAAGAATTTCGATTTGGATGCAATCGAAAAATCAGGAATGCGCTTGGTTTATGATGCGATGTATGGTGCAGGACAGCGCGTCATGCCGAGAATTTTGCCAAATGTAGAATTACTTCATTGCGACCCAAATCCTTCTTTTATGGGTCAAGCACCTGAACCAATTGCAAAAAACCTAAAAGAATTGGAAGCATATTTAGCCGAAAATTCAGGTGTTGGCTGTGCTTTAGCGACGGATGGTGACGCGGACAGAATCGGACTTTACAACGGGAAAGGAGAATTTATTGATTCGCACCACATCATTTTATTGCTGATACACTATTTGGTGAAATACAAAAAAATGACGGGGAAAGTAGCTATTGCATTCAGTGTGACACCACGTGTTTACAAAATGTGTGAACATTACGGTTTGGAGGTTACAACAACAAAAATCGGATTCAAAGAAATAGCCAGTATTATGGTGAAGGAAGATGTGTTGCTGGGTGGTGAAGAATCAGGTGGAATAGCGGTAAAAGGTCACATTCCTGAGCGCGATGGAATATGGATGGGACTCATCATTTGGGAATTCATGGCGAAATCTGGAAAAACGTTGGATGAATTGATTGAAGAAGTTTACGAAATCGTTGGCCCATTCAAATTTGAACGTAACGATTTACATATTACGGAAGACTTGAAACAAAAGATTATAGCAAATTGCAAAGCAGGAAATTACACTTCTTTTGGAGACTATAAGGTGAAAGAAGTTAAAACGATAGATGGCTTTAAATACTTCTTTGATGAAGACCGATGGATGATGATTCGTCCATCTGGAACGGAACCTGTTTTGAGAACATACGCTGAAGCACCAACCTTGGAGGAAGTGCGCAAGATTTTAAAAATGACAGAGGAAACGATTTGTAACTAATAAATAACTTTTTTTAGAGTTATAAAACGGATTTCAATTTTGGGATCCGTTTTTTGTTGTTCACAAAAACATTTCCTTTTTTAAATCCAACCACTCCAGCGTAGAGTGACAGAAAATATCATCGATTGTTTCTTTTGGCAAATCACTTTCTTCGATGAATTTTCCAATTTCCAAATCGCCAAGCGGAAAAGGGTAGTCAGAACCTAAACAAACACGTTTGGAACCTTGCATTTTTAAAATGTATTTCAAGGCATCAATGTCATGCGTGATGGAATCCACCCAAAACTTTCCTACATATTCTCGGGGATTACGCTGATTATCAATGGCAACTAAATCCGGACGACAATTGAAACCATGTTCGATGCGACCAAGGGTAGGGAGGAAGGAACCTCCAGCATGGGAGAAACAAATTCGTAAGTTGGGAAGACGTTCCAAGACACCACCAAAAATCATAGAACAAGCAGCGCGTGATGTTTCAGCAGGCATTCCGACAAGCCAAGGTAACCAATATTTTTTCATGCTATCAAAGCCCATCATTTGCCATGGATGAATCATCACGGCCATTCCAAGTCGCTCACAAGCTTCAAAGATTGGAAAAAACTTTTCTTCGCTTAGATTTTCATCATTGATGTTGGAGCCAATTTGAATTCCAACGTGACCGATTTTTTTTGCTCGTTCCAATTCTTGGATTGCTGCTTCAGTATCTTGCATCGGAATCGTTGCCAAACCAATGTAGTTTTTTGGATGTTTTGAAACAAGTTCAGCAATATGATCATTTAAAAATTCTGAAAGTGCCAAACAATCATGTGTCTTTGCCCAATATGAAAACATGACCGGGATGGTACAAACAACTTGAACTTGTGTTTCAAATTGTGCATATTCACCAATCCTCATCTCTTCATTCCAGCAATTTTCTTCAATTCGTCGAAAAAACTGACCGCCTTGCATCATATCTGCAGTGGCATCCTCATTGTGAACCAAATGAATGAATTTACCATATCCAAATTTCTCTGTCCAATTGGGCATGTGCTTCGGAATAATATGGGTGTGCATGTCAATTTTTAGCATGAGGCGATTCAATTTTATGATTTGCAAATTTAGATTAATTGCTCGAAAGGAAATTTATTAAACAAAAAAAAGCGACCGAAGTCGCTTTCAATTTTATAGTAACAAAAAATTATTCCTTCTCTTCTGCTGGTTTTCCTTCTCTTAGCTTTTCTTGCATCTTAGTGTATTGTTCAGCAGTCAAAACACTTTTAAGCATTGACATACGAGCTTCATGATTCATTCTTACTGCATTTTTACGTTCTTCAGTTGTCATTTTTTGCTCTTGCAAGGCTTGATTTTTTTGAACGATTCCTAAATTGATTTGATAGGCCTTATCGTATTGTTCATTTGATAAGTTCAACTCAGATTTCATTTTTTCAGTTTGCATTTTTGCTCTTTGTTCTGGAGCTATTTCCTTTTTTTCAACTTTTTTGACATTCGCCTTTTGAGCATTTACTCCAAAAGAGATAAGTACTGAGGCAAGAATTAATTTAAGTGCTTTCATGTTATTAAATTTTAAGTTCAGTTTTAATAAGTTTCAAAAATCAGACCATTTTTACATGTCTTGTTTTGAATTTACAATCAAATGTAATAATTTTATTTTTTAAAAATTCATTATGGGTGTAAGTAAGTTTGTTTTTATGTTGATTGTTTTCTTTCTTTCAACGAGCCTAATCAATCAAAAGGATGGGAAATGTGGTTTGGAAGTTTTAGATGCATACACACAAGAGATAATGGGAAAGAACGTTGGATTCTATGTAAAATTTAAAAATAATTCTAAAAAAAACATAGATGCTTTTGACTACAAAGTTAAATACTTGGACGGATTCAATGCGCTTAAAGGAACTAATGAATATCGTTGGCAGGCTGGAAATTTAATAAATGACTTGGAACCAGGAGAAACGTTAAAGGATGGAGCCACCAATTGGGTGAAAGGAGCCAACAAAATTAAAGTTCAAATTATCCGGGTACATTTCACGGATGGAAC
>JBMLTP010000279.1:0-2609 GCA_049239885.1 Crocinitomicaceae bacterium | reverse complement strand
AAGGAGCCAACAAAATTAAAGTTCAAATTATCCGGGTACATTTCACGGATGGAACAGTATGCAAGTAAATTCAACAATTTATTTGTAATATCCAGATCTGAATAAAGGATAAGAAATTCCAAACGTTAACATGTTTTTTTCAGCCAATGAACGAACCGTTTTATCAAAGGCTAAATTGTACGAATAACTGAGATGAAAAATCCCATAACTGACTCCTATTTCAGGTCTGTAAAACCATTTTAGTTTATCAGAAATTCCCGAATGAAACCCAAATTGAATTAGTTTGGCGTGAATAAATGGATTTCTGAAATTTAATACACTTACTAAAAAATCTTGTTTGGATCTATCTGATAAATTCCAAAGGTAAGAAGTAGAATAAATATTAAATCTCATGTAAGGTGTTCCTGAAATTCGATTAGGCTCAAATGGATTAACATTTTCAACTCGGTCATTGGAAACTTCATAGCCTAACCATCCATTTTTTCCTATTCCACCGGTTATTCCAATTCCAATTCCAAAATATCCATCAAATGGAACAAAACTAGAATTATTCATTTCGCTATCAAATAACTTTGCTACCGCATACTTTTCAGGTGAAATCCTTGGATTTTTCTCAAGTAATTTTAAACTATTCTTATAATACCAGTCATAATTTTCAGAATCAATATCATCAAAAGCTCCCGATTCATAAATGTATTCCAATCTCAGATTTCTAATATATTGATTGGTCTTATCGCTTAAATTTAAATTAATAATTTCATCAAAAATGTCACATATTTCTTTTACTCCTAAGTAATTGGGATAATGTTCTGATTCACTTGCATATAAGTTGTAAATTACACCGTCTTTTTCAACAATATAAAGAATTAGATATTGTGCTTTAATTAATAATAACCTTCCCAAAATTTCTTTCTCCGGAAATCTACCTTCCTTATAAACACTGTAATTTCTTTTTAATTGGCTAATATTTGAGTCGATTACATTGTAAGCTTGGATCATTTTTATTTTGTCGTTCTTCACATAGTATGGTTTAAGAACTATTTCCAAAGAGTCCATGAATTTTTTGGTCTCTGGTAAAGGGTTTTTACACATTTCACATTCACCGATTTTCTTACATTTATCCAAAAAGGGAATTCCTATTAAGGATTGAGCATGTGATCCATAAAATGTAAGGATCAATAGGGATAGTGTAATTATTTGTTTCATTTTTGTAAATTATTTAAAAATCAAATGTATTGAAAATTATTTAAAAATCAATTCATCCAGAAACATCCAAGTCTTATTTCCATTTCCTAAATGCCAATCGGGACAAACGCCTGGATTAACAATTCGATAGCGAATTTTTGATAATTTCATTGGATTAGTTAAGTTTTTTGAATATTCATAACGTTTTGGATTTTCATCTGTTTCTGATGCTTTTTCAATCTTGATTTCTTCGATTTTTTGGAAGTTTATTCCATCTTCTGAAATTTCTATTTCGATTGTTGAAGGAAGGAATATCCAAGATTTTTGATCTCGAATACAAGAAACACCTATTTTTTCAACCATTTTAGAACTATCGAAGATTACTTCCGCAATAATATCTTGACCATAATATCCCTGCCAATCTCCGGTTCTGAAATCATTACCTCCTCTTACACCATCAATTAATGCATTTTCTCCTGCTGCTGCATATTGATTCGAATAAGTTGAATTTATAAGGTTCAAATGAATCTTTGGATCTTTTTTAATGAAATCACTGGATACAACAGGACTTTGATAAACCCGTCTGTCCTTACTGCGATGCTGAAGTTTGAGATAAATTCTACACGTTTTATCAATGATAAAAGGTTTTTCGTATGTTTCCCAACTGGTTGAGTCAATGCTGTAAAAGATGAAATGTTGATCCCCAGGAAATAAATCATTATATCCCAAAGCAACTTTTAATTTATCATCAAAAACACGAGTTTCTGTCGCTACAAATGGAACGGATACAAAATCTTTAGAAATAGTTTCCGTGTAAGATTGATTTTCTGATTTTCCTTTAATAACTGGATTTGAGCCCATTTCGAAAACTAAAACACCTCCTTTAATCAATTCGTTATGATCAATTTGGAAATTTTCAATCGGATTATTATTCCATTTTATGGATTGAACATATTTGTTTTGAGTTGAATTATTTTGAGCAATAATTACAATTTGTTTTCCATTTTCCAAAGTGATCGAAGTTTGATCAAATAAAGGTCTTCCAATCTGATAATTCGTATTTCCAGGTGCGATAGGGTAAATTCCAAGTGAACTTAATACATACCACGAACTCATCTGACCACAATCTTCGTTTCCAGACAGTCCATCCGGTGCATTTTTATAGAGTTCATTCAGGATTTTGTCCGTGTAAAATTGGGTTTTGTGTGGCGAATTCGTGTAATTATACAAGTATGCCATGTGGTGAGAAGGTTCGTTTCCGTGAGCATATTGTCCGATTAATCCGGTGATGTCTGCTTGTTCTCTTCCTGCAAGTGAGGAATTATTTGTGAAAAGTCGATCGAGCCAGTTTTCAAGAGAGTCTTTGCCTCCAATCAAATTAGTTAAGGTTTCGATGTGTTGAGGTGCATACAAGGAATATTGCC
>JBMLTP010000278.1:0-6053 GCA_049239885.1 Crocinitomicaceae bacterium | reverse complement strand
AAGTCGACCTATCCGCTCTTTGGTGATGCGGGCTCTGCTACCTTGATTTCGTATGATGAACAAGCTGATAAGATGTTCTTCGATTTGCATTCCGATGGCAGTGGAAAAGATGCAATTATAATTGAATATGGTCATTCTCGCTTTCCATACAATTCTTTTTTGGATGAGGAAAAGGAATACGAAGCAGGGGTAATACGTTCTCGAAATCATTTGGCTCTTGACGGTATGAAAGTATTTAATTTCGCATTGAAGGAAGTTGCGAAGTCGATAGCTGATTGTTTGGATTTTGCGAGTGTGAAGCAGGAAGAAGTGGATTATTTTGTGTTGCATCAGGCGAATAAATTGATTAATGATTCGGTTCGAAAAAAAATGAAGTTGACAGAAGATAAATTTCCTATGTCTATCGGTGAGTATGGAAATACGAGTTCTGCATCAATACCACTAACAATTTGTGTCGCGCTTCAAGAACAAATTAAAAATCAGCAATTAACGATGGTTTTTAGCGGATTTGGTGTTGGATTATCCTGGGCAAATGTTTTATTGAAAGTGGGGCCGATAAAAGTAAAGACAGTTGAATATGATTAATCTCGAAAATAAAACAATTCTTGTCACTGGTGCAACAGGTGGAATCGGAAAAGTAATTGTTTCTACTTGTCTATCCCTTGGAGCAAAAGTATTTGCTGTTGGTAGGAATATTCAAAAGTTGGATGATCTGAATCAAAATAATAATTTAGTTATTGTAAAATGTGACTTAACTGTTTCTGAGGATGTTGATTACCTTTTATCGCAAATTGGATGTCTTGATGGCATTGTGCATTGCGCGGGTCGAATTTATCCTTATCCAATTAAATTCATAAAAGAAAAGCAGTTTAAGGAAGTTTATTCCATAAATACGGAAACAATTATAACGTTGACCGCTCGACTGTTTCAACAAAAATTAGTTTCAAAAAATGCATCGTTCATTTTTATGTCTTCGATTTCTGTTCAGCATCCATATATGGGAGGCAGTTTGTATGTTTCCTCTAAAGCTGCAATAGAGGCGTTTTCAAAATCTGTTGCTTTGGAATTTGCGCATGAAGGTGTTCGTTCAAATTGCATCGCACCAGCCTTGGTTCATACTGAAATATATGAACAAACAATGAGCGCTTACACCGAAGAACAATGGTTGAAAATTCTAGCGCAATATCCCCTGGGAATAGGAAAACCGAAAGATGTAGCAAATTTGGCCGTTTTTCTGTTGAGCGATTTAAGTTCTTGGGTTACAGGAACTACAATTCCAATGGATGGTGGACTGCTATTAAATAGCAATCGATAAAAAATTAATTTGCTTCAGGAGCAAGTCTAAGTACAATCCCATCAATTGACTCGTCCAAATGTATCTGACAACCAAGTCGTGAATTAGGTTTTACGAAAAAAGCTTGATCCAACATATCCAATTCAGAATCGCTTTGCTCTGGCAGATTTGTGTCGGATTCCAAATAACATTGACAAGTTGCACACATGGCCATTCCTCCACATTCCCCTAAAACTGGAAGTTCGTATGCTTTGCATAATTCCATAATGCTCATATTCATATCGGTAGGACCTATCAATTCATGTGATGTACCCTCTCTGTCTATGATTGTGACTTTTACTTCGTTCATACTGCAAAATTAGTCTAGATTGAAAAAGTTGTGTAAAATGATTCATTAATTTTTTTAACAAAATTGAATCAATTGTATATTCTCAGCATATTGGATCCATCAAAAACGGTCATATATTGCCTCAGACCGAACGAACTATTTGAAATAGGCATTCCGTCATATAGAGAGAATGTCGCATTATTACACGTATCATTCAATTGCAAGAAGTTATCTGTGTCAGGAAAAAGGGGAGAGGAACACGTTCCATTTGGATCTTCAGGAGAGTGACGATCAAAAGCAACAAATTCTTCTATCGATCTCCTGTAAACGATAATTCCACGAGATCCGCCGTTTACATAACACCAACCTCCAACGCCATTCAACGCATTGTAAGATGGTAAATTTATGTCTATTGTAATATCGAATGGAATGTTTGGAACGGGATTTACATTGTTTTTTCGGCAACCAACCAAAAACAGAAGAGGTAACAAAATCAAAAAAAAACGTATAACCATTCATGTAAAGTTATGCAATTTACTCGATTTACATTTATTTTATTAATTCTATTTTTTTCTTATCAAATAGGATATGGCTCCACTTTTTCATTTCAGGACAGAAAGGAAAGAGCCATCGAAAGAAAACGTAAAAAGGAGCTAAAACGAGAAAAAAAGAAGCAGCGAGCTAAGAAGAAATACCTGAAAAAGAAATATAAACGTCACATGAAAATTCAAAGTAAAAAGAATCGAAAATACATGAAAACGACTCGTCGTAGAATGCGAAAGGAAATAAGACGTAAAAATTAAAAAATGCGATTTTGATTTACTGATATAAAAGAATCAAAATGAGACTTGGCATTTCTCATTTAAAAGAAGATTTTTTATTTCGTCAACAGAAAGATGCGAAAAATCGGAATTGAGCATTTCTCTTTTCTGTTTAGACATGATTTTTAAATGCAGGCCCTCGTAAAAACGCCTTATTTCCGTCTCATTTTCCAAAATAAGTCCAGGAACAATATCCGTTTCATTAGCGTCATTTTTCGCAACCATCGTAAAATATGAACTATTGGAATGCGAAATTATCCCAGTTTTCGGGTACAATGCCTCAACTCGAATTCCGACAATCATGGAAGATTTCCCTACGTAGTTAATGCTTGATTTTAATGAAACAAGTTGACCCACTTCCACGGGATTAATGAATTCGACACCATCCACTGCAACAGTAACGCAATAACCTCCATAATGTTTAGAGGCTGTGACATATGCAACTTTATCCATTAATGATAACAATATTCCTCCATGTATTTTACCTCCGAAATTCGAATATGTCGGAATCATTAACTCCGTTAAAATTGTTTGAGATTCTGAAACGGTTTTAAATGGAACAGCCATAGTTTTATAGATTCTAAAAGTGCAATAATGTTTAAATACAGACGTAAAGTTATAAACCTAATCGATATTTACGCTTGAGTTTTGAGGAATTTCGGTTATTAAAATTGAAAATTGATAAACTTTTATTCAATGGCTTCATCCAAATTGAATAATCTTCTCTTCCCATTTAATCATTAAATCATCCAACTTTTGTTTAGTTTTCTCATATTCCAAAAGATATAGTCGACTTTCTTCCTTTTCAAAATCAAGCTGAGAAATTAATTCATCCATTTTTTTTAAATCACCTTCAATCGAAGCGATTTCCTTTTCCAGAGAGCGAATTTCTTTATCTAATTTGGCATTCACATTTGAATTGTTTTCCTTTTTAGTTTCTTGTTTTTCAATTTTTATTGGTTCTTGTTTAACTTCTGTTGGAATCACTTTTCGATTCATTTTGTAATCAAGATATTCCTGAAGTGTAAAATGATGGATTTTTAAATTGAAATTTTCTATGTCCCAAATTCGGTTGGTCAAATCTTGCAGAAACTCCCGATCGTGGGATACAATTATAAATGTACCTTCATAGTTTTTTAACGCTTTTTTGAGGACATCCTTGCTTTGAATGTCAAGATGATTGGTTGGTTCGTCAAGAATTAAAAAATTGGATGGACTTAACAAAAGCTGACAAAGTGCTAACCTTGTTCGTTCACCTCCAGAAAGAACACTTACTTTTTTCTCTATATCTTCATTATTGAAAAGAAAAGTTCCTAGAATCGTTCTTAAATCTTTTCGGATTTCTCCTTTGGCGACATCATCTACTGTTTCGAATACTGATTTGTTCTTATCGAGATTTTCAGCCTGGTCCTGAGCAAAATAAGCGACATTTACGTTGTGTCCGTAATTGACAATTCCCTCGAAATTAATTTCCTTCATCACGGCTTTAAGTAAGGTTGATTTACCTACACCGTTTGGACCAAGAAGTGCAATTTTCTCACCTCTACCAAGGGTAATATTGACATTTTTGAATAGCAATTTTTCACCGTATGATTTACCGAGATCATCCATTTCTAAAACCCATTTCCCAGGTTGAACACTTAATGGAAAGGTTAATTTCATTTTGGAAGTCGGATCCTTTTCTATTTCAATACGCTCAGTCTTTTCTAATTTTTTAATTAATGATTGAGCAAATGCAGCCTTACTACTTTTTGCTCTAAACTTATTGATTAACGTTTCTGTTTGCTTTATTTCTTTGTCTTGTTGTTTTTTTGCTGAACTCAATCGCTCTAACTCCTCTGATCTAACTTCTTTGTATTTAGTATAAGGAAAAGGAAAATCAAAAATTTTACTTAGACTAATTTCTAATGTTCGTTTCGTAACGTTATCCAGGAACATACGGTCATGAGAAATTATAATAACTACTCCATCGAATCGTTGTAAGTAATTTTCCAACCAACTAATTGAAATAATGTCCAAATGGTTTGTTGGTTCATCTAAAAGAAGAATGTCAGGTTCGTTAACCAGGATCCGAGCTAATTCCGCCCTCATTTTCCAACCTCCAGAAAATGTGTCAAGGCTCCGATGCAATTCTTCATCGGAAAATCCGAGTCCACTCAATGTTGTAGTAATTTTTTCTTCCCATTGAAACCCATCAATTAATTGAAAGTCATGGTTTAATTCACTCAATTCATCAAGCAGGGCAAGATAGGATTCACTTTCATAATCAGTTCTAGAAACCAATTGATCATTAATTTCATCAAGTCTGCTTCTGATGTAATTCAATCGTTCATTTGAAAAATTCAAAAAATTAAAAACCGTTTTCGTTGAGTCAATTTTAATATCTTGAGTTAAAAAACCAATTTTTGTTCCTTTAGGTGAATGTATTCCGCCTTCAGTAGGTTTTATGTTTCCAGATAAAATTCGAAGCAAAGTTGATTTCCCAGCCCCATTTTTCCCAACTAGTCCAACTTTTTCACCTTTATTTATTTGTAAGTTAATTCCTTGAAATAAGTATCCTTGGGGTAAAAAATATCCTAAATTATCCAGGTTGATCATGGCGCGAAATTACGTTATAATTCAGTATGATTATATATTTGGTTGTCAAGTTTATTTTCTTAAAAAAGTATAATTTGAACCTAAATTCGAAAAAAATGTTTAGTTTTAAATAATTAAACACAATTCAAATGGGAAGACCACCAACAAAACCGGCTAGATTAAAAAACGGATTTTACATTGAAGTCAAAACGCAAGGATCTAGTGCCATTCTAATTAGAAGAGATACGAAAGAGCAGATGTTAATCGCTGCGGAAGATTATGCACGGACAAAAAATGTAACAATCAAAGGTGAAATGTTGAATGATAAATGGATCAATGATTAGCAGTTCGTTTAGAGAAAATCCTCAACCTAAAAATCTTTTGAAATATCGTTTTCCACTGTGGTTGACGATATTTTTTTTGTTACTTATTTTAATTCCAATTTTCATTTTTTCGGATCAACTTTTTCTTGCCAAGATAATTGGTGTCAGCTGCTTAATTCTTGTGATTATTGCACTTAGAATTTGGCTAGTAATTTCTAGGATAAATTCATCAAAAGTTGGTCGTATTGTTCTGAATAAAAATCAGTTATTTGATCTTGAGCGTAAATATACGTTCTTAAACAAACTATCCCATTCGAAAAGACAAATTTTGTTTCATAGAACCGGTCTTTTGCTTGCTGAAATATCTTTCAATTCAGAAGATGGAATTTTGTTAAGTGATAAAATTGAAATCGCGTTCAATATTTCAATTTTATTACTTGATGATGAGTATAAATCATTTCATGGTTTATCTTTTGAAATCTCAAAATTCAAATCCAATAAGGATATTTCTTTGATTGATATTGAAGATTCCTATTCAAAAAATATGACGTTTTCCGATTATAAATCAAAACTTTCTGAATCTGATATATTTCATAAAATTAGGGTTAAGTTAGCTGATTTCTAAGCTTTTCAATATTAATATATTTAAAAGTCAAAATCTTTTTTCAAAAAAACTTTCAAAAAAGTATTGTCAGAATAAAAATGATGTA
>JBMLTP010000277.1:0-12710 GCA_049239885.1 Crocinitomicaceae bacterium | reverse complement strand
CTTGGAATAATACAATCCATTGATTCTGCTGTGGTATTGACAGATATTTTCACAAATCCACAAAAATTGATTTTGAGTTTTTTTTTAGTAGACGTCTTGAAAGAGACATTAAAAGTAGAACAACCTGATGCTCGCATGTTCCAATTCATTAAACATCAAATATTGGAACTGGAAGTACAAGGAAATTTAATTCATTTTCCAATTTACTTTTTGACCGAACATATTCAAAATTTGGGTTTTTCGCCGATTATCGATGATGAAAATCCAAAAGGATTTGATTTAAAGTCGGGGAGATTCACGCAAGAACAAACCGATTATGATTACACCGTAATTAAGCTTCTTCATTCAGCCTTTATCAAAATTCCAGTAAATTACGATAGAATTACAAGTCAAAAAGCACTTATCATTCTTATGGATTATTGTAAAATACACCTGCCAAACTTTAATGTGGATAAATCCCTAAACGTAATCCGTGATACATTGTATGTTTAAAAAACAATTTTTGAAATAATATTTGTAAAAAATTATTTACTTTTAGGTCATATTATTAACTTAAAAACTTAAATTATGAGAAATTTTTTGATTTTAGCTTTCATGTTTTTTTCAGTTGGATTAGCGAAAGCACAATATTTATCTGGCCCAAATGGGAAATGGGAATGGGATGGTAAGTATGTAAAAAACTACAACAATAGTAGTATCAAATGGGAGTATGATGGTCGTTACATTAAAAACTATAACAACTCTAGCAACAAATGGGAATGGGATGGTCGTTATTTGAAAAACTACAATAATTCCAGTAACAAGTGGGAGTGGGATGGCCGTTACTTAAAAAATTACAATAACAGCAGTCAGAAATATGAATTACCATCTGGAGCACCTGTTCCTGTTTGGGCAGTTGTTTATGGAATAATCAATTAATTCTTTTGGTTTTTTGGCATAAGAATTGTTATTCTTATTTCAAATAAAATTTATTTATCATGAAAAAACTATTTTTAATTTGTTCTATGTTGTTTTGGTTTAGCACGATAGATGCACAAACATTAAATGGTCCACATGGAAGATGGGACTGGGACGGAAAATATGTAAAAAACTCGAATAATTGGAGCATCAAATGGGAATATGACGGTCGTTACATTAAAAACTCAAATAACTGGAGTAATAAATGGGAATGGGACGGACGCTACCTGAAAAACTCAAATAATTGGAGTGAGAAATGGGAATGGGACGGACGTTATTTGAAAAATTCCAATAATTGGAGTCAAAAATACGAATTGCCTTCAGGAGCACCTGTTCCAGTTTGGGCAGTCGTTTATGAAATTATAAACTAGCTAGTTCCTAGTCAACGTAAAATGAAATTTTCATTAAAATTAAATTGCGCAGTTATTTTCAGCTGCGCAATTTTTATTTCTTGCAACTCTCCTTCACAAAATAAGGTTGGGTTAAATGCTAGAAATAACACGAAGCAAAATGATTCTACAATTTCGAGTTTAGGGGAAGATGATAACTCGCAAAAAATTCCTGAAAAAACACCTAATCTAGTCAAAGCGGATTTAGTTTGTGTCAATTCAATGGACGAATCTGAGAATCCAAAATCGGACGTTTCTGTAATTGTTAACGGAAAAAAGACAAAGGTTCAATCAGTTGTTGGTCAAATGAATCCAATCTCTAAAAACGAATACACAGATTATCAAATTCCTGAAAACGCAATTTCAGCATGCGGAGGATGGTGGGCAGGTGCAGGAGACTATTTCTACATTTCGCCAAGTAGCAACGGAATAATTGTTTTTCATGGCTGGCAAGATGAATCTCAAGAGGACACTGGATACCATTGGGAAAAAATTAAGGAAATCAATTTTTGACACTTTTATCCGTTAACTAGAGTTCAATTTAACTTCTTACCTTTGCTAAAAAACAAATAGCAATGACAATCATTAAAAGAAGTGGTGAATTGACTGGGAATTGTCCTGTCGCACTCATTCTAGGTAAAGGCGCATTGAAAAAGGGTCAATTCGATTCATTCATTTCAAAGGAAACGGCGGAGAAATTTTTTGCGTCCGATAAAAAGTTCGATTACCTCAAATTAGAGGACAACTTCATTTTTCTTGTTAAAGAAGATCAAAAAGGAGAGGAATTGCGAATTATAGGGTCTAAAATTCAAGGTTTCGTAGCGGATTCATTTGAACAAATTTCTTTGTTAGGTAAAGAGAAATCTGTTTTGTTTCTTGCCGAGGGATTGGCTTTGGCAAATTATCAATTCAATCGCTACTTTACGAAGCCTACAAACAATAAGCTTGAATCCATTTTAGTCCAAGAGGACCTTGATGATGACAAGATTAACGAACTCAACAATACGATCAAATCGGTTTATTGGACTCGTAACGTGGTCAATACGCCTGTGAATAATCTCAATGCAACCCAATTAGCAGAGGAAATCGTTAGGCTTGGTAATGAAGCGGAGTTCTCAGTTCAAGTATTGGAAAAAACCCAAATTGAATCCTTGAAAATGGGAGGTCTACTAGCTGTAAATAAAGGTTCTATTGATCCTCCAACATTTACAATTGCGGAATACAAACCGAAGAAAGTAAAGAATAAAAAACCAATTGTATTAGTTGGAAAAGGCGTTGTATACGATACGGGTGGTTTGAGTCTCAAGCCTACACCTGGTTCAATGGATACAATGAAAAGCGACATGGCGGGAGCAGCTGCAGTAGCGGGAGCTATCTATCTTGCCGCTTTGCAAAAATTGCCTTTACATATAATTGCGCTTATTCCAGCTACCGATAATCGTCCTGGAGGAAACGCCTACACACCAGGAGACGTGATTACCATGTTCGACGGCACAACGGTCGAGGTATTAAATACAGACGCCGAAGGAAGGATGATTTTGGCGGACGCTCTAGCTTATGCTGGCAAATATGACCCTGAAATCGTTATTGATGCGGCGACATTGACAGGGGCAGCCGTTCGAGCAATTGGGACGGAGGCTAGCATCATTATGGGCAACGCAAAAGATTCGTACTTCGAAAGTTTGGAAAAAGCCGGATTTGAAACTTGGGAACGAGTGGTTCGTTTTCCATTTTGGGACGACTACAAAGAACACATGAAATCGAAAATAGCAGATCTAAAAAATATTGGATCCGCAAATGCAGGTATGATTTCAGCTGGTAAATTTTTAGAGCATTTCTGTAAATCACCATATATTCACATGGATGTTGCTGGTCCTACCTGGTTGGATTCGAAAGAAAATTATCGTGGTTTTGGTGGCACAGGAGCTGGAGTGCGTTTGTTATATGAATTTTTCAAAACTCATTACTTATAATGGAGGGAAATAAAGAAGTTTTAAGAGTTGGTATTACCATTGGTGATGTAAATGGAATTGGTCCTGAAGTAATTTTAAAATCCTTGAAAGATAATCGGATTTTAGCCGATTTTACCCCTGTAATCTATGGGTCTTCAAAGATCATTTCTTTTTATAAAAAACTTTTAAATATTCAAGATTTCAATTACGTTAGTTGTAAATCTGCCGATGAAATTCAAAACAAGAAGATCAATTTGATCAATGTTTGGAATGATGATTTTGACATAAATCCAGGTGCTGCAACTGAATTAGGAGGGAAATACGCGTTCCAATCTCTGGAATCTGCCACAAATGATATTGCGTCAGGAAAAATAGACGTGTTAGTAACCGCTCCAATTTCAAAAGATAATATTCAAAAAGCAGGATTCAAATTTCCAGGGCATACCGAATACTTGGCCGATTTATCAGGAGTTAAAAATGCCTTGATGGTATTGGTTTCTCCTTTTTTACGTGTTGCTTTGGTAACTACTCACTTGCCTTTAAAAGAGATAAGTGCTGCTTTAAGCAAAGATGTAATACTATCTAAAATTAAGCAATTCGAAAACAGCTTGAAAAAAGATTTTGGCATTCAACGTCCCCGAATCGCTGTTTTTGGATTGAACCCACACGCAGGAGAAAATGGCAAACTAGGCACCGAAGAGCAGGAGATAATTCTTCCAGCGATCTCTGCTGCTAAAAACGATAACATCCTAGCTTATGGCCCTTTTGCTGCCGATGGTTTTTTTGGGTCTGAGATAAAAAATCAATTCGATGGAATTTTGGCAATGTACCATGATCAAGGGTTAGCAGCTTTTAAAGCATTATCATTCGACGACGGAGTTAATTTTACTGCTGATCTGCCTATCGTAAGAACATCTCCTGACCATGGAACCGCTTTCGATATTGCAGGTAAAGATTTGGCATCGGATCAATCTTTTCGAAGTGCAATCTATTTGGCGATAGACATATTCAAAAACAGAAAGTTTCTCAAACAAATATCCTCAAATCCTCTTCCATTTAATTTGGATGACAAACAAAAGAAACAAGGAGAAAAAGAAGACTAATTAAGAGTTTTTTCTTTTCAAATATAATTATTACATTTGCCGTCCGATTTTTTGACTTTGGATTCAAATGACTGACGCCTTTAAAATAACCTTTGTAGGATTAAAATTAGGTCATCATGAATTTGAATTTGATGTTGACGACTCGTTCTTTGAAACATTGTCCTATTCCTTGATTGAAAAAGGTAAATTGAAAGTCTGGTTAGATTTGGAAAAAAAAGAAACCATGCTTTTAGCCTCTTTTCAAGTTGATGGTACAGTTGAGATGGTTTGTTCCAGATGCAACGAGCTCATGGATGCTGAAGTTGAAGGTGAACTTGATTTGATATACAAGTTTGGTCTTGAGTCAATCGATGATGAAAATTTAATTGTCATTTCTCCAGATAGCTTCGAAATTGACGTAATGCAACCCATTTATGAACTCATTACTGTTTCATTGCCATTAAGACCAATTCACGAGGAAGGGGAATGTAATGAAGAAATGGTGAAATTGATTGAAAAATTTCAAACCAAAGAAAAAAAAGATAACGATGATACAGATCCACGATGGTCTGCTTTGAAGAATTTAAATTGATAATAAACAAGTTATGGCACATCCTAAACGTAAGATTTCCAAAACCCGTCGCGACAAAAGAAGAACGCACAAGAAAGCTGTAGCAAGCAATGTGGCTAATTGTCCTACAACTGGTCAACCACATTTATTTCATCATGCTCATTGGCACGAAGGAAAGTTGTACTATAAAGGAAAAGTAGTTGCTGAAAAAGAAGTCGCGGCTGAATAAGTCACAATCGATTTTTCTATAAATGAGAATCGGTCTTGATGTTTCGGGTGGTGATTTTGCTCCAGAAGCGAATTTATCTGGTGCTATTTTGGCGTGCGCTGAATTACCGAAAGATGCTCGAATTTTTCTAATTGGTGATGAGACTATTATCTCACAATGGCTTGCGCAAAATAATATTCAAAATTCAAATTTTGAAATAATTCACGCTCCTGAGGTGATTACGTTTCACGATCATCCAACGCGAGCAATTCCTAAAAAACCTAATAGCTCGATAGCTGTTGGTTTCGAACTATTGTCTAAGGGATTAATTGACGTTTTTGCAAGTACAGGGAATACAGGCGCGATGTTGGTCGGTTCTATGTACAAACTCAATACTGTTCCAGGAATTATACGACCTTGTATCACATCAACACTGCCTGCAATAGATGGTTCGAAAACAATTTTATTGGATGTCGGTTCTAACGCCGATTGCAAAGCGGATGTTTTATATCAATTCGCTGTTTTAGGAGCACTTTATTCAAAACATGTTCACGGAGTTGAAAATCCGCGAGTAGCGCTACTTAATATCGGAGAAGAAGAATCGAAGGGTAATTTATTGACATTAGCTGCGCACAAAATGCTTCAAGATTCAGACGAAGTTAATTTTACGGGAAATCTTGAAGGTCGTGACCTATTCATGGGCAAAGCCGATGTAATTGTTTGCGATGGTTTTACGGGAAATGTAGTTTTGAAGGAAGCCGAAGGGATTTATACCTTGATGAAAAAACGTGGGATCCAAGACGAGTACTTTGATCGATTCAATTATGAAAATTACGGGGGGACTCCTATTTTGGGAGTAAAAGGCAATGTAATTATTGGTCATGGAATCTCAAATGATATTGCGGTGAAAAACATGATTTTGCATGCTTATGATGTTTCATATTCTGGGTTGGCAAATAAAATTAATGATGCTTTTAATTAAACTATGAATAAAATAACCGCTGCTATTACTGGTGTCCAAGGATTTGTCCCGGAAGATGTGCTATCAAATGAAGATCTAGCTAAAATTGTTGATACTACTGATGAATGGATTACAACGCGAACAGGAATAAAAGAGAGACGCATCATGAAGGATGGTGCCTCCTCAGATATGGCAGCAGAAGCGGTAAAAGGTCTTCTTGAAAAAACAAATACTGATCCTTTGGAAATTGATTTGGTAGTTTTGGCGACAGTAACACCAGATTATCCATTTCCGAGCACTGCAAACGTCCTTTGCGACAAAACTGGAATGAAAAACGCCTGGGGATTCGATTTAATAGCAGCCTGTTCAGGTTTCATTTATGCGCTATCTACAGGAGCTCAATTCATTGAAACTGGAAAGTATAAAAAGGTTATTGTTGTGGGTGTAGATAAAATGACGTCCATCTTGGATTACCAAGACCGAACTACCTGTGTGATTTTTGGAGATGGCGCAGGAGCTGTTTTATTAGAGCCAAATAATGAAGGTTTAGGTGTTCTTGATTTTATTTTACGAAGTGATGGAGCAGGTAGAGAATTTCTCGTTCAGCCAGCAGGTGGATCCGCTAATCCTCCAACACACGAAACAGTTGAAAAACGTTTACACTATGTTAAACAAGAAGGTAAACAAGTATTCAAATTCGCAGTTACCAATATGGCAGAAGTTTCTGCTGAAATAATGGATAAAAACAATTTATCTAGTGATAATGTAGATTGGTTGGTTCCTCATCAAGCTAATTTGAGAATTATTGACGCCACTGCAGACCGGATGGGACTTCCTAAAGAGAAGGTAATGATAAACATAGAAAAATACGGTAATACCACCGCTGGAACACTTCCTCTTTGTTTATGGGATTATGAAAAACAACTTAAAAAAGGCGATACGCTTATACTTTCAGCTTTCGGAGGTGGATTTACGTGGGGTGCGGTTTATTTAAAATGGGCATACAATTCCTAATAAAAATTAATTTTGTCTTAAAATAGAACTATGAATATCGAAGAAATCAAAGATTTAATAAAGCTAGTTTCAAAGAGTGGAATTGGTAAAGTAGCAATTGAAAGAGAAGGATTTAAAATTGTAATTAAAGGAGGGAATACTGCTGGTAGTGAGCCAGTTTATGTTCAAGCGCCTCAGCCAATCGCCATGCAACCAATGACGACAACTCCGATGGCTCTTTCAACTCCATCATCAAGTGCTCCTGTTGCCACTCCGTCAGTAAACACCGAAACAAACGATGATTCAAAGTACATTACGGTCAAATCTCCAATGATTGGAACTTTTTATCGCACACCAGGACCCGACAAAGATGCGTTTGTTAATGTTGGCTCTACGATTCAAAAAGGAGACAAACTTTGTATTATTGAGGCAATGAAAACATTCAACGAGATAGAAGCTGAAGTATCAGGTAAAATCGTAAAAGTATTAGTTGACAACGCTAGTCCAATTGATTATGATCAACCATTGTTTTTGGTTGATCCATCCTAATTCAGAGTTGTTCAAACAACATTAATTTAATCGACTATGTTTAAAAAAATATTAGTTGCAAATCGTGGTGAAATCGCGATGCGTGTAATTCGCACATGCAAAGAAATGGGAATTAAAACTGTGGCTGTATATTCAACCGCTGACAAGGAAAGCTTACCTGTTCGATTCGCGGATGAAGCAGTTTGCATCGGCCCACCTGTGAGTAAATTATCCTATTTGTCGATTCCAAACATAATGGCTGCGGCAGAAATAACAAATGCTGATGCCATACATCCAGGTTACGGTTTCTTGTCAGAAAATGAGGAATTCTCAAGCGTTTGTCAGAAGCATGGAATAAAATTCATCGGAGCCCTTCCTGAGCAAATAGCTGGTATGGGAGACAAGGCCACAGCAAAAGCAACAATGATTGCAGCTGGAGTTCCTTGTATTCCTGGATCTGTAGGTTTATTAAAAGATTTGAACGATGCGAAAAAAACTGCCAAGGAAATAAAATATCCTGTAATACTTAAGGCAACTGCAGGTGGTGGTGGAAAAGGAATGCGTATTGTTTGGAAGGACGAAGATATTGAGGCCGCTTGGGATTCTGCTCGTCAAGAGGCAGGGGCTGCATTTGGAAATGACGGCATTTATATGGAAAAGTTCATTGAAGAACCGCGCCATATTGAAATTCAAATTGCTGGTGATCAATATGGAAATGCATGTCATCTTTCTGAAAGAGATTGTTCCATTCAACGACGTCATCAAAAATTAGTAGAAGAAACACCTTCACCATTCATGACGGATGAATTGCGAGAAAAAATGGGTGAAGCGGCTATTAAAGCGGCTAAAGCTGTTAAATATGAAGGCGTTGGAACGGTAGAATTTTTGGTAGATAAAAACCGAGACTTCTACTTCATGGAAATGAATACAAGAATCCAAGTTGAACATACCATTACGGAGGAAGTTATTGATTTTGATTTGATTAAAGAGCAAATATTAATTGCTGCAGGTAAACCAATCTCTGGTAAAAACTACTTCCCACACATGCATGCAATCCAGTGTAGAATCAATGCTGAAGATCCTTATGCGGACTTTAGACCTTCGCCAGGAAGAATTACAGATTACCATTGTCCAGGAGGACACGGTGTTCGTATCGACTCGCATGTTTACTCAGGATATACGATTCCACCAAATTATGACTCAATGATTTCTAAACTAATCGTTGTAGCGCAAACGCGAGAGGAAGCAATTCTAAAAATGAAAAGAGCATTAGATGAATATATTATAGAAGGTGTAAAAACCACTATTCCATTTCATCAGAAGTTGATGGCAAATGAAGATTTCAACAAAGGTAATTTCACGACGAAATTCATGGAAACCTTTGATTTTTAAGAACTTTATAATATAAGGAAAAACCAGGCTCATTGTCTGGTTTTTTTTTGACTTTTCATTTCTGGTCTCAACTATTTATTAAAAATTCGAATAAGAATTAATTTTAAATCTTTTCTTTGTATTACGATTATGAAATTCATTGCTTATTCAATCATATTTTTAGAAGGAGGAGCTCTTTTGTCCTACGAATTGATGGCTGCTAAAATGTATACCCCTCATGTCGGTTCGACACTTTATGTTTGGACATCTATCTTAACTTTAACTTTGATTTCTTTAGCAATTTCTTACAGATTAAGTCAATTTTTTATCGATAATAAACAGTGGAAAATCCTACCAATATCTTTATTAATAGCTGGTCTTTATATTTTACTTCTTGTTTACACGCGAAATGAGATTTTGGCCTTTACATACCAAATGGAGCTTAAAGCCGCTTCACTTTTCACAGGATTTGTGCTGTTGTTTATACCAATTTTGTGTATGGGAATTACTTCACCTATGATTTCAGCCAAACTTGCATCCTTTGAACAAGCTGAAGATCGGCAACTCGCAGGCAATTCAGCGGGGATGATATATGGTATTGGGACATTATCAGGTGTGCTTTTAACTTTATTGTGCTTGTTTGCACTTATGCCAAGAATCGGTGTAAATTTTGTGATTGTCATTTTAGCATTTATGTTACTATTATCAAGCATTTTGAGTTATTTTTTGATTAAAAACCAGCATGACTAATAGAGCTTTATTAACACTCGCTTTCCTTGAAGGTGGACTTGTAATGTTGCTAGAGTTGGTGATTCCGCATGTTTTGGTACCCGTTTTAGGCAATTCAGTTGAAATGTGGGCAAAGCTAATTTTGCTATCCGTCGGTGGTCTAGCGATTGGTTATTTCGTCGGAGCAAGGTTAACACGGCTAATTTCTTTGAACAAGTTATTTTCACTCTTATCGATCGCATTTGTTTTTGAACTTGTATGCTATTTTATTATTCTAGGATCTAACAACAAGCAACTATTTGGAGATGAAGTGCTTACTGCATATATCATTGCCATTTTCGGACTATTTATTCCTACGGTCGCATTGGCTTCAACCACACCATTAATCATTTCAGAAATTTCGAAAGACGCAAATAATACTGGATTGGTATTCTCTTATTCTACTTTGGGAGGCATACTTTTTACTTTAATGACAGGTTTTATGTTTATTCCTGAATTTGGTTTAGTAAAAACAATTCAGATATTCCTGCTTTTGATTTCCATTATGATAGTCATTACAACTTGGAAAAACAATAACCGTTTAATAACGTATTTCTCTTATTCAGGTTTTCTTATTTCAATCTTGATTGTTTTTTTAGGAAATTCTCCAATTGAAACCAAAGATATTCAGGTTTTAGAGATGAAGGAAGGACTAAATGGTCAATTAATGGTGGTGGAGAAAAAAGTGAACGATACCATCAGCGAGCGCACACTTTTCATCAATAGAATGGGGCAAACTTGGCTTAGAATATTTAACGGACAAAATGTAGCTTCAGTTTGGTCTTATCCTGGTATTGTAAAATCATTAGCAAGTTACCACGGAAAAGAACCTTCAAATGCCTTAGTTTTGGGATTGGGAGGAGGAATTGTTCCTTTATTTTTAGGTGATAAAACGCAATTGAATTATTCCATTGACGCAGTTGAATTAGATAATGATATCGCATCATTTGCACGAGATTATTTCTTTTTGAATTACGATGTAAATGTGATTGAGGATGATGCACGCAGATTCTTAAATGCCAATGAAAAAAAATATGACTTAATCGTAATGGATATTTTCAATGGTGAAATTGCTCCTTCTCACGTTTTGAGTTTAGAGGCGCTCAATCAAGTAAAAAAATCGCTTAGCAAAAAAGGGTTTGTTGTTATCAATTTCAATGGTCAAATTTCAAGTGAAGCAGGCATATCAGCACGATCACTATTGAAAACACTTCTCGTTTCTGGGTTCAAAGTTGAAATTTTACCTACGTTTGAGAAAGGAGAAAGAAACAGAAACAACCTCTTTATTGCTAGTTTACAACCATTGAATTTCAATAAAATCAAAATTCCTATTACTTATATTGATGAGAAAAAGAATTTAAAGGAATATGAAATTAAAAAAAACCTGATCGATCAAAAACGATTAAATCTATCGACTGCCCGAGTTATCTCTGATAATTTTCCAATGATGGAACAATTGAATCAACAAGCTGCTCGTCAATGGCGTGAAGATTATTTAAAGAACATTACTTTGAAATACAGGGATCAGGGAGTGCCATTGATCAAATAGTTCAAAGTTATCTTTTATTGAGAATAATAATTCATATCCTTGTGATATTCATTCAGTGCTCAATTAGTTAGAATATTTAAATATATCTGCGTAAATTTGAATTTGTTTATGGCAACCATGTATTTGTGTGGTCGTTTATTAAAAAACCAATTTATGAAACCCTATTTTTTTGTTTTTGTTTTATTGATAACTAGCTATTATGCTTCTTCTCAAAACGCATATTTTTCTCCAGAAGTTAAAGCCAAAATGGATCAAAATAAAATTGACGGCGTTCCGACCTTAAACGGAATTCAATTTGAACATATCGTTACAATTTCTTCTGGACTTTCTGATGCGACCTATAAAAACAATGATTTAAAAATAAATGAAGCAATTAACAGTATAAAAAATGAACTTGAATTTTTAAATACAAATTTTGAACGTATTGAATCAGGAGATTTAATTATACATTTCATTGATGATGTTGAAAATAACATCGACTCAATTAAAATTGCTTTAACAACTAAAAATCTTTTGGCTTCTTCTTTTGAAGTTGTCGCAAAAATTGTGCAATGAAACATTTTGTAAAATATTTTTCCTTAGTAACAATCCTTCTTCAGGGATTTTTTGCATTTTCCAGCGGGAACTGCACAAATACTACTGCGTTTGGAACAGCTACCGCGCCTACAAACACCAGTGCTGTTACAATAAGTACTTGTAACTATCAAACAGAATACAGCACGATAAACAGTATAGTTGCAGGAAACACTTATGTCTTGACCAACTCGTGTGGCGGGTATATTACAGTTCACAGTGGTTCGAATAGTGGCACTGTTGTTGCGCAAGGAAATTCACCTTTAACATTTACTGCAACAACTTCTGGAACTTATTACCCATCATGGAATACGAGTTCCAACTGTGGAACCGCAAGTAATTGCTGTACAACTACAATTCAGTGTACCAGTTGTGGAGGAAGTGGGACTACTGGTTGTGCGAACACATCTTCTTTTGGGACTGCCACAGCACCAACATCAAACACAACCACTACTATTAGCTCTTGTAATTATCAAACTGAATACAGCACTATTAATAGCATCGTAGCTGGGAACACATATTCCTTAAATAGCTCCTGTGGTGGGTTTGTTACCATACACAGTGGCGCTAATAACGGTCCAGTTGTAGCATCTGGTAATGCTCCCTTATCATGGACTGCAACGACTTCTGGAACTTATTATGTTTCTTGGAACACCAACTCAAGTTGTGGTACTGCAACCAATTGTTGTACAACTACAATAACTTGTACAAGTTGCTCCGGCGGCGGTGGAGGTGGAGGAGGTGGATCCGGAGGATGTGTCAGTCTTAATGGTAATAGCAACTGTAATGCAGCTGACCCTTTCTGTAG
>JBMLTP010000276.1:0-19773 GCA_049239885.1 Crocinitomicaceae bacterium | reverse complement strand
TAAGCGAAGGATTACAAATCCTTCGAAGCTAGGGATTACAAATCCTTCGAAGCTAGAAGGTGAGTTTCAAGTGTATTTTAATCGCTTCAACACCTCCATCAGAAACTCATTGATTTTCGAAAATGCAAACCACTTCTTTCCTAAATCTTTTAGCGAGGCGCCAATATGATACAATTCTTTTTCATCCAAAATGAGGAATCGATCGTGTGCCGTTTTGAGTATTTTGATTTCAATGGTTGGATATTGTTCGTTGTGTTTTGCTAAATCTAGTTGCAATTGCGGGTTAACTTTTGAGGTGTAAATAATTGCTTTGCAAGTAGGATTTCTTTTGCTCAACATCAACAAGGAGGTTTCGTCTATGTAATTGTCAATTAGAATGATAGATTGCTTTGCGCTTTTGATGAGGTCGTTGGCAAAAACATACGCATCAAAAAGTTGTCCTTCGAAAAAGATGCCTTTGGATATTGGCATTGTGTTATTCTCGAGTGCTTTAAAAAGCAACTCAAATTTCTGATCGGTTTCTAATAATTTCCGTTCTACACCCTCCATTCTTTGTAAGAGCCCATTGTTATTGGCAATCACTCTTCTCATTTCAACGAAAGCATTGATTATTTGAATGCTTACTTTTACAGCTACACCACTTCGTAATACAGATGACAGCATCGTCACACCTTGTTCGTTAAAGGCGAAAGGGTTATTATTTGTGTGTTTTAAACTTTCGAACCGGTCGCAAATTGCGACCAGTTTATTTTTTTCTTCATCATTCAGTTGAAATCGAAAGTTTTCTGGAAATCGTTCTATGTTTCGTTTTACTTGTTCATTTAATCTTTTTACTTCTACTTGATAGAAATCTGCTAAATCTCGATCCAACATTACTTGAATCCCTCGAATGGTAAAGATTTTCGCTTTTAAATCGTCTTTTGCAATTAACTCCATTTTACCCTTTTCCCATTTAAGTTAGTGAAAAAGGTCATTTGAAACAATAGCAAATTCAATCTATTTTGAAAGAAATAATTATTTAATCCTAATAGTAAACCAACCAACAATAGTTAATGCGCTTCCAGCCAATTATTTGCTAATTTCAACTCCACTTCCATCGGAACAGCTAATTGAATGGCATTTTCCATCGCTTCTTTTACGAGAACCTGCATCAGCATTTCTTCGGAAACATGGGCATCAAAAACAAGTTCATCGTGCACTTGTAAAATCATTTTTGATTTCACTTTTTCTTTCTGCATGGCTTTATGAACGGCAACCATCGCCATTTTGATGATGTCGGCAGCTGAACCCTGAATTGGAGCATTGATGGCATTTCGTTCCGCATAACCACGCACGACTGCGTTGGCAGAATTGATGTCCGGAAGATACCTTCTTCGTTTCATAATCGTTTCCACATAACCCATTTCGCGCGCTTGACCGATGGTTTTATCCATATAAGATTTAATTGTCGGGTATTGCTCAAAATAACTATCAATGATTGACTTGGCTTCAGTTCTTGAAATATTCAGGTTTTGAGACAAACCAAAAGCTGATTGTCCGTATATAATTCCAAAATTCACTGCCTTTGCTGCTCCCCGTTGTTCTCGTGTAACCTGATCAATAGTCGTATTAAAAACCTTCGCGGCTGTGGCTGAATGAATATCGTGTCCTTCGCGGAAAGCCTTTATCATGTTTTTATCACCACTCAAGGCTGCAATGATGCGCAATTCAATTTGAGAATAATCTACCGCCATCAATTTATATTCGTCGCTTCTGGAAACAAATGCTTTTCGAACTTCTCGTCCTTTTTCAGACTTAATCGGAATATTCTGAAGATTCGGATTATTCGAGCTCAAACGACCGGTTGCTGTAACTGTTTGCATAAAGTTCGTATGTATGCGTCCATCCGTTTTATCGCACATATTTGGTAACGTATCGACATAGGTGCTCTTCAATTTTCGTAATTGGCGGTATTCTAAAATCAACGGAATGATCGGGTGATCGTGCTCATGTTTCTGTAAAATATCCTCAGAAGTGGCATATTGTCCCGTTTTGGTTTTTTTAGCCTTACTTGAGATCTTTAATACTTCAAACAAAATGTCACCTAGTTGCTTTGGTGAATCGATATTGAAGTCCATTCCAGCCTTTTCTTTAATGTCCTTTTCAAGGTCAATTAATGTGCTTTCAAGGTCTTTTGAATAATCTTCCAATGCTTTCACATCAATAGCAATCCCCTCTTGTTCCATATCCTTCAAAACCTCAACAAGCGGCATTTCCATTTTGTAAAACAAGTCGAACAGATGCGGTTTATTGATTTCGTCGTCAAACAATTGTTTTAACTGAAACGTAATATCGGCATCTTCACAAGCGTAATCAGAAATTTCCTCAGGCTTCAAGTCGCCCATATTTCCTTGGCCTTTTCCTTTTTTACCAATAAGCGCCTCAATTGAAATAGGTTGATAACCCAAATAATAAGTTGCCAAGAAATCCATACTTTGCTTTGCCTCCGGATTAATGAGGTAGTTTGCAATCATGGTATCGAAAGTTGGAGCTACTACTTGAACATCATAGCGTTGCAACACTTTGAGATCATATTTTATGTTGTGGGCTATTTTCTCAATGGATGGATCTTCGAAGAACGGAAGGAACTCTTGGACGATTTTTTTAGCCGCTTCGAACTCTTTTGGAACCGCAACATAAAAACCCTCCCTTGCTTTATATGAAAATGAAAAACCAACTAAATCGGCACACATTGCATCAATGTCTGTTGTTTCCGTATCAAAGCAAACCTGAGTTTGTTTTAAGAGAATTTCAAGAAGTTCTTTACGTTCTTCCGGAGTTGTGATTAAATGGTAACTAGGACGTTCCGTTACGATTGTTTTATAAGAAACCGTTTCAATCGGTTCTTGCGGTTTAACCATGCTTTGCATTCCAAATAAATCCAACTGACCGTTTGTCGCTGAAGAACTTGGTGAAGCTGAAACAACGATTTCCTCTCCGATTACTCGCTTTGCTAAATTTCTGAATTCAAGCTCCGTGAAAATTTCCTTTACTTTTTCCGCATCAACATCACACATTACCAATTTTTCCTCATCGAATTCGACATCTAAATCAGTGATAATGGTCGCCAACATTTTAGAAACTAGCCCTTGTTCTTGAAAATTGATAACATTTTCTTGTTGCTTGCCTTTTAATTCGTGCGTGTGTTCGAAAAGGTTTTCCATCGAACCGTATTTGGCAATCAACGTTTTGGCCGTTTTTTCGCCTATTCCCGGAATTCCCGGTATGTTATCCGAGGCATCACCCCATAAACCTAAAATATCAATGACTTGATCCGGACGTTCTACTTCAAATTTTTCACAAACTTCTTTGACGCCTAAAATCTCAGGAGGATTTCCTCCGCGACCAGGCTTAAAAATAAATGACTTTTCAGAAACCAACTGTCCGTAATCTTTGTCTGGGGTCATCATATAGGTAATGTATCCCTTTGATTCAGCAATTTTTGCTACTGTTCCGATTACATCATCCGCTTCATAACCAGGGACTTCCATAATTGGAATGTTGAATGCTTCCACAATCTGTTTAATCGGATGAATCATTGAGCGAATGTCTTCCGGCATTTCTTCACGGTGAGCTTTGTAGGCTTCAAACCCATCAATTCGGTGCGTTGAACCACCTGGAGGATCAAAAACAACCGCCAAATGCGACGGTTTTTCGTTTTTTATGACGTCAATCAACACATTAGTAAAACCAAAGGCAGCAGAGGTGTTTTGGCCTTTTGAATTGACACGTGGGTTTTTAGCAAAGGCAAAGTAAGCACGATATATCAACGCATATGCATCGAGTAAAAATAGTTTTTTTGGAACGTCGGTAGAAAGCATAAATTAATTTCGTTTAAACGGATTCAAATCTTTTGGTGAAACACTTCTTGAAAACTCCATTGGGATTTTTTTAGTAATGAAAAACACGCCGCCTCTAACGTCACCTTTCAGGTTGATTTTAACAGAGTCTTTTAGACTAAAAGACATCAGTTTCATCATTATTCCTTTCTCTAAATCAATATGCATTGGCGCGACGATTGATGTTTCTTTTCTTCCCTTCATTTTGATTTTTTGATCCAAATGAAGCACCCCAATTTTCCCATCGGATGTGCTGATTTCCAATGAAGATGGCTTTACCTTTAATGCGTACCAATTCGGATTGAAGATACTTGCTTTGATTGTAAAAGAAACATTTTTCGCATCCATTTTACCCATATCGAATCCCTCATACTTCTTGAATACAGGTTGCTGAAAGCTGCAGGAAGCAAGAAGAATAACGATGGAAAACCAGTAAATAACTTGACTTTTATTTTGCATTTAATTCGGTAAAAAAGTGATAAAAATAAGGGATGGTTTCAATTCCTTTGTAAAAATTGAATAAACCATAGTGTTCGTTTGGTGAGTGAATGGCATCGCTATTCAAACCGAATCCCATTAAAATGGTTTTTAGGCCCAATTCTTTTTCAAACATCGCAACAATTGGAATGCTTCCTCCGCTGCGGACCGGTATTGGTTTTTTACCAAATGCTTTCTCATAGGCTAAACTTGCGGCTTTGTAACCAATAGAATCGATTGGCGTGACCGCCGCTTCGCCACCATGATGAGGTTTTACGACAACTCTTACACTATTAGGAGCGATTGCTTCAAAATGGGTTTTGAATAATTGAGTGATTTCTTCAGGATCTTGATCAGGAACCAGGCGCATGGAAATCTTTGCAAATGCTTTGGATGCGATAACTGTTTTAGCGCCTTCTCCAGTATATCCTCCCCAGATACCATTTACATCTAACGTTGGTCTGATTGAACCACGCTCCGGGGTAGAATAACCTGCCTCACCCATAACGTCATTTAAATCGAGTGCTTTACAATATTCTTCGTGTGAAAAAGGTGCTTTTGCCATTTCTTCTCGCTCTTCATCAGATAAATCAACCACTTTATCGTAGAAACCAGGAATTGTTATTTTTCCATTTTCATCGTGTAATGAAGCAATCATTTGTGCCAAAATATTAATAGGATTCGCAACACACCCACCATACAAACCAGAGTGCAAATCCCTATTAGGGCCCGTAACTTCAACCTCTACATAACTTAATCCCCTTAACCCTGTTGTGACCGATGGCGTGTCGTTTGCAAGCATTCCCGTATCTGAAACGAGAATAATATCAGCTTTTAGTTTCTCTTTATTATTTTTAACAAAAAGTCCCAAGTTTTCACTACCAACTTCTTCTTCTCCCTCAATCATAAATTTAACGTTGCAAGGCAGTTCATTCGACGCTAGCATGGCCTCAACCGCTTTTACGTGCATAAACATTTGTCCTTTATCGTCGCAAGAACCTCTTGCAAAGATTGCTCCGTCAGGATGAATTTCCGTTTTCTTAATTACAGGTTCAAATGGTGGTGAAGTCCATAATTCAATCGGATCGGCTGGTTGAACGTCATAGTGTCCATAAACCATAACAGTGGGTAATTCTGGGTTTATTATTTTCTCCCCATAAATAATTGGATAACCCGCCGTTTGGCAAATTTCAACTTTCTCAATTCCGATTTCCCGTAAATTTTCGGAAAGTTTCTCTGCGCATTTCATTACGTCATTTTTAAACGAGGGATCTGCTGAAACAGAAGGAATCTTCAGAAGTTCAAACAACTCGTTTACAAACTTCTCTTTTTCGGTTTGAATGTAGGCTTGTGTTTTTATCATGTTACAAAGAATAAGTTGTTCAAAGTTGCTAAAAAGGATTGATTTCGTCATATAAAAACAAAACATTAATTTTGCAATGCAACCTATTCTTAATCAAAGTTGTCTAATCAAATAATTAAAAATTATCGTTTTGAAAAAAATATTTTTTATAATCATTTTATTTTCATTAAATAGTTTGTTTACGTATGCTCAAAGCATTCTTGTAAATACGGCACAAACGCCTTCTCAACTAGTAAATAACGTTTTGCTTGGTTTTGGAGTAACGGCCTCTAATATTACAATAAACGGCAGTCCAGTGAATGCGAACACACCTGTAAGTAATATAACATCATTTACAAATAATAACCCCGCCTTTCCTTTTTCAGCAGGAATGCTATTAACAACTGGAAATGGTGTTGGTGCTCAAGGACCAAACAATTCAACAAGCTCCACAAACAACAACCCACCGACAACAAACGTTTCTACAGACCCTGAATTAAATGCATTGGCTGCAGGTACTGTAACCAATGGTACTGTATTAGAATTTGATTTTATTCCTTCTGGAGATACAATGAGTTTTCGATATATTTTTGGATCTGAAGAATATCCGGAGTTTTCTCCTTCATCATTTAATGATGCATTTGGATTGTTTTTATGGGGACCTGGTATTTCTGGTCCTTATGCTCAAACGGGTTATCCTGCTGGGGGCGCTAATATTGCTGTTATTCCTGGCGCCATTCCTGTGACGATTAATAATGTTGGTGATGCCTCAAATACGGCATATTACGTTTTTAATGACAACGGATCCACTTATGGAACAGCCATTCAATATGACGGAACAACCGTTGTTTTAACTGCTGCGGCCTCAGTGCAATGTAATCAAACTTACCACATCAAACTAGCCATATCAAATGTGGGCGATCAATCTTTTGACTCTGGAGTCTTCTTGGAAGCAGGAAGTTTTGCTTCGGATGCTGTTGCTGTTACCGTGGCAACCGTTTCAGGGGACACAACAATTATAGAAGGGTGTACTGATGCTAATTTTATTTTTACTCGTCCGTCAACGCAATTAGATGACACCTTGATTATTAATTATACGATAACCGGAGATGCCGTTGAAGGAGTTGATTATAATGATTTGATTAATCCTATTACGTTTTTACCTGGTGAAGATTCGGTAATTTTAAATCTTACACCTACACAAGATGGAATTACCGAGGGTTTTGAATCCGTAATAATAACTGTTGAAATTATCAATCCATGTAATGACACCATTTTCTCATCAGGAACAATTTACATTGGTGAAGGCCCTATAATTAATATTTCAGAAAATGATCCATTGGTCAAATGTGCAACAGATAGTATTCCGCTTTTCGCTTCCGCTTCAGGGGGTTATGCTCCTTATGATTATGAGTGGACAACGCTATCCGGAAGTCCTGCCGGTACAGGAGACACAATAAGCGGAAGTATTTCTCAAAACGGTACTGTTTCATATTTGGTTACAGCAACAGATAATTGTGATTTTTCAGGAACAGATACCGTAACAATAACGATGAATCAAACGCTAGCAATTGATACGATGGGAACTGAACCGTCGAGTTGTCAACCGACAGGTGTTGTTTGGGGATTGGCTGCGGGTACAACAGGAATTCCATCATTTAATTGGACGGGCCCTGGTTCAAATAACACCAATTTCATCGATGCTTCTGTTTGGGAAGATATACCTTCAGGATGGTATTACTTTACTGTAACGGATGACGTTTGTTCCGTAAACGACAGTGTGTATGTCGATTTATTGGATCCGCCGATAGCAGAATTTACGGCGACGCCTCTTAGTGGTTGTTCTCCATTGGAAGTAACTATTACAAATAATAGTCAAAATGGAACCGTATACTTGTGGAATTTAGGGGATGGTACAATAAACACAACAACTGACTTAAGCGGCTTTACGCATATTTTCGAAAATCCAACACAAAATGAAGGATTCACAATTCAGTTAATTGTTCAACAAGGACCGTTTTGCTCGGATACTGCTGTGGCGGGAATCATTACCACGGTTTGTGGATGTACGAATGCAGAAGCAGATAATTACAACCCAAATGCAACAGTAGATGATGGTAGTTGTATTTTTCCAAATCCTGTTATTGAAGCACCAAATGTCTTTACACCAAATCAAGATGGTTTAAATGAAGTTTTTGAGTTGGAATGGAAAAACTTAAAATCGCTTCGGTTGATTGTACTTAATCGTTGGGGTAATGTTGTCTATGATGAAACCAGTGAAGATTTAATAAACACAGTTCCATCTTGGGATGGAGGCAAAGCTGAGGAAGGCGTGTATTTCTACAAATTCCAAGGCGTAGGAATAACTGGTCAAGAGTTAGAAGGACACGGATTCATTCATTTGGTTAGGTCGGAAAATTAAATTTCAAAGAAATCATTTAACTTTATAAAATGATTTCTAAACCAAGTGTATTCCTTTTTGGAATCGTAATACTTTTATTTTCTTGTAAAGAAAAACTAGAAGATAAAGTAGCTTTAGGAGGAAAAAAATATGGGGGTGTTTTTACCTATTTTACTCCTGAAAAAACGGATGTGTTTTTTCCTCTCTACTCTCCTACTGTCTATAATCAACGGATTCTTTCGCAGATTTTCGAACCACTTTTCAATCTTGATGAAAAAGGAAATCTGGTTCCTAACCTAGCAAAAAGTATTAAGATATCAAAAGACAGCAAAACAATCACTATTCGCTTAAGAAACGATGTTTATTTTCACAAAGACGAATCGTTTTCGGGTAACTTAAAAATGACAGCGGAGGACGTTAAGTATTCGCTCGATTTTGCTTGTTCGGGCAATAAATGGAACTCTATGGGGCCATTGTTAAGAGATAAAATAAAAGGAGGCCGTGAGTATTATAAAAAATCACGAACGAACTTCACGAGCAAAGGAGTTGAAGGAATTAAAATAGTAGATGATTCTTCGATACGAATTTATTTAACTAATAAACAAGTTGGTTTTCAGAAGATATTAGCCCATCCTTGCATTGGTGTATTCTCCAAGAAGGCAGTGAACTATTACAAAAACGACTTTTTCAAACACCCGATAGGAACCGGTCCATTTTGGCTGCATTCAACTTCCAAGGATAATATTATTTTGGCTAGGAATCCCACATATTGGAAAAAAGACATTTTTGGCAACCAACTTCCTTTTTTAAGTGAAATACATATTTTTAATAGTAAAGGTATTAAGGAAGAGTTTAGGGCTTTTTCAAAAAAAGAAGCCGATATCATTTTTGAATTACCTGTAAATCAACTTGACTATACATTTGGATCATTGGCTGACGCTCAAAAAGGCAAAAACTTGTTACATAAAGTTTTTGTAAAAAAAGGAACAAAAATTAATTATTTATCTTTTAATTGCGCAATTTATCCATTTAATAATGAGCTTGTTAGGAAAGCATTTTCATTGGCGATTGATAGGGAAAAAATTTGTTTGGATGCGATGAATGGCGAGGGAAATCATACTATAAATGGCTTTATTCCAAAAAGCAGTTACTATACCCCAAATGAAACGGTGATTTTGAAGTATGATCCTCTGACTGCAAGAAAACTATTGATAGAAGCGGGTTTTAATAAGCAGAATCCATTTCCAAAACTAACATTGTATATAAATGCCCAGAAAGGAGGGTTAACAGATAAATGGTCAGAAGAGATTGTTTCTCAACTTCAGGCGAATTTAGGGGTTGAATTAACTATAAAATATTGCTCACTTGCACAAAAGTATAACGCAATATTATCTAAAAAAGCTAAAATATGGAAATCAGGATGGGTTCCTGACTATCCAGATGCAGATGCCTATTTAAGTCAGTTTTATTCAAATTTAAAGCGCGCTCCAAATAAGGAGAATAATTACAATAGTTATAACAGTAAGATTTTCGATTCGTTGTATGAACGCACTCAATTAGAGCCAAATAAATTAGAAAGACTCAGACTTCAAAGGCAATGCGATAAATTTATTATTCAAAAAGCTATTGTTGCACCACTATTTAGTGAAGACCTGTTTGTCGTTGTCAATTTGAATGCACGTGACTTTAATATAAGCACATCCGGAATAATTGACTTCTCCAGGATTTACATTAAAGAGGTTTTTTAAAGTCTTTTAACGAATCCTCAACCCAACCTTTTCCCCAGTTTTCAATTTCTTCCGAAGACCAAAGTTCTGGATAGAAAATTCGTTTTTGAAAACGTGGTGGTAGGTATTTTTGCCAATTGGTACCACCAGTTGCAGCAACATCTTCGGTATCTCTTGCTAAATATCGAACCGCTGATTTATAATGAGCAAGAGGCCAGTTTACGTTCACATTTATATCGTTTGTTTTAAGGGCGTTTTTGACCGCTGGATCTTCCCGATCTTCTTTTTTCAATCGAAGATAAACCTGCCACAGATTTTTCGTTTTACACTCTTCACCAAGACCAATGAATGAAGCCATATATTTTTCCTCAAACTGAGTAAGCGTGAGTGTTTTTTTACCCGAAGAAACCTCTGTGGCTCCTTCTTTCCAATAGATGTGTTCAATCATTTCCTGGATTGTTGATGAGCCTTTATAAATTGATCGTTGATCCTTCGCAACCAGATTAATAAATTCAGTACTCCAAATTTCAATTTCACGGTATTGCCCGGACTGAAAACCACTGGCGGGAAGAAGGGACATACGAAACTTTAGGAACTGTTCGCGCTCCATTCCATCAATCATTATTTCAAAACTTTTAATCAATGCTTCGAAATAGCGATTTATTCGAGAAACTCTTTCTATGAAAAACGTTTTATCAATATCGGTTTTTTCACCAAGTTGTTTAAATTCTCTTAAAGAAAGTTTAAAGTATAACTCTGTGATTTGATGATACATAATAAAAACCACCTCATCAGGAAATCGTGTTTTAGGTTTTTGAAGACTTAGTAGGGTGTCCAACTCGATGTAATCCCAATAGGTTGTTACATCTGCATAAAGCAAACCATCCAAATAAGACATTAAATCCTGACCTAAACCGCTATACTTTTCTTGCAGCAGCTCTAGTTTTTTCTCTAATTCAGGTGTTATTTCCATAAATTACCAATTCATGAACGAAGGTAAATATAAATGCGAAAAGAATCCTAGATTTGTAATTATTTAGAATTATTCAAATGATAAGTTATAATCCGAAAAGTTGGTTTACATTAATCTTTTCTTTTTCTAAAAGCGATACCGTTCGTATGCTTTGGAAGCAACTGATTTACATAGGTGTTTTATCTCTTGCCATAACATTTGCCGAGTTACACTTTTTTCCAAAGGCCGCTTTTCTTAAGAATTTAATAGCCGTTTATTCCTTGTTGGGTTTTGTTATTTCACTTTTACTGGTTTTCAGAACAAACACGGCTTATGATCGCTGGTGGGAGGGTAGAAAAATATGGGGCGCAATTGTGAACGACAGTAGAAATTTAGCACTAAAAATAAACGCCATTGAATCAATAAAAAATGAAAAAGCTTTTTTTAAAAACACCATTTCTAATTTTTGCTTCAGTTCTAAAAACCATCTGCGAGACCAAACGAACGAAGGTGAACTTGAATTTAATGAATTTAATGAACGAGAACAGTACATCCTTGCTGATCATAAACCAATCTTCTTTGTTAATCTGTTACAATCGAAATTATATCAATTAAAATCAAAAGGTCAAATTTCGGATAATGAATGGTTGATTCTAGATAAAAACGTAAATGCCCTTGTTGATTCAATTGGTGGGTGTGAGCGCATTAAAAACACGCCTATTCCCTATTCTTACAGTCTTTTTATTAAGAAATTTATTTTCATTTATGTAATTACCTTACCCTTGGCATTTGTTAACCAGTTTAGCTATTTTTCAGCATTTATTGCAACATTCGTTTTTTATGCGCTTGTAAGTATGGAAGTTCTTGCCGAAGAAATAGAAGATCCGTTTGGTGAAGATGATAATGATTTACCTACAGACCAAATATGCGAACGAATCAAACAAAACGTTAGCGAAATTCTAAATTGATTCCGCATATTTCTTGAAATTATTCAAAATGGCTTGCCAACCAGCTTTTTGGAGTTCAATGGGGTTTTCATTTTCTGGATCAAATGTGGTTGCGACTTTGGTTTCTGTCTCTTTGCTTTGAAAAATTGTCGTGGCTCTTCTCCCATCGCTCATAATATAAGTCAATTCTTGTTTTTCATTTACTAATTCATAATTTGACTCGAAATCAAAGCCAAAACTTCCATCTTTCGCTTCCATACGATAGAAAAATTTTCCACCTACTTTTAACTCGTTCAAAACACGAACAGTATGCCAATCATCACTCGCATGATTCCATTTAAGAATGTGATCAGGTTGTGTCCAACTATTCCAAACAAAATCTAAATCCTTGTTAACTGTAATTTCAACTGTTATTTTTCCGTCTTCCATAAATCGTTTTTTATGTTCGAATTTAGTATAATATTGAGTTTCATTAACGTATTGAGAGGTCAAAGTATTAAATTTGTCTCATGTCAGACAAAAAAGGAATCGTCATTCTTGGTTCAACCGGCTCCATCGGAACGCAAGCATTAGAAGTCATCTCCGCTTATCCAGAATATTTTGATTTACAAGTCATAACAGCAGGTAAGAATGCTGAATTATTGATTGAACAAGCACTTAAATATCAACCAAATACCATTGTTATTGGGGATGAAAATCAATACCTAAAAGTCAAGGAAGCATTGAAAGATGAAGATATTCACGTTTATTGTGGTGAAGATGCCCTTTGTCAAGTTGTTGAGTCCAATGAAATTCATACTGTTTTAACTGCACTAGTTGGTTATGCGGGACTGAAACCTACCATTCATGCAATCAACGCTGGAAAAACAATTGCGCTTGCAAATAAAGAAACGTTGGTGGTGGCTGGTGAACTCATTACAAAACTTGCTAAGGAAAAAGGCGTGAATATTTATCCCGTAGATTCTGAGCATTCAGCCATTTTTCAATGTATAGTTGGTGAATTTCATAATCCAATTGAAAAAATATATTTAACAGCATCAGGAGGCCCATTTCGAGGATTCTCTTCAGAACAACTTCGAGATGTTACTTTAGAACAAGCATTGAAACATCCCAATTGGTCGATGGGAGCAAAAATCACAATTGATTCCGCTAGTTTGATGAATAAAGGACTGGAAGTTATAGAAGCAAAATGGTTGTTTGGATTGAATGCGGAACAAATTGATGTAATTGTTCATCCACAGTCAATCGTACACTCGTTAGTTCAATTTGAAGATGGAAGTATGAAAGCGCAAATGGGATTGCCCGATATGAAATTACCCATTCAATTTGCTTTAACGTATCCAAATCGATTTAAAACAGATTTTCAGCGATTTAATTTCATGGATTATCCAAACTTAACTTTTGAAGCTCCAAACAGAAGCGTTTTTAAGAATTTGGATTTAGCTTTTCGCGCGATGCATGAAAATGGCACTGTTGCTTGTACGTTGAATGCAGCTAATGAAATTGCCGTAGATGCTTTCTTGAATAAGAAAATCAGTTTTCTTGAAATCGCTCAATTAAATGAAAACGTTGTTAACTCATGTGTTAATACCCTTGCGCCAAACTACGAGGATTATGTTTCATCTGATTTTATTGCGCGTCAAAAAGCACTCGAATTAATCGGTAATTAACCTTGGCAAGATTTTAGTTATAACCCTATTAAAAACCGTCCCAAATGAAACCATTTTTTTATCTTTTCCTTCTCCTTCTAACCTCGTGCACTGCACAAAAGGTTTCTGTTTTTATGGAGGTTTATAAACCATATTGTGGTGGGGCAAAACCCACTCCTGAAATAGCAAAAGGAATAAGAACGCCTTTCTCAAATGAAAAAGTAGCTTTTTTCAAAATGAGCAATGATTTAAAATCTTTTGATTTTGAAAAATGGATTCAGTTAGATTCATTGGGAAATTGGAATGGTAAACTAAAACAAGGAACCTATATCGTTTTTCGTTCAGATAAAATGCTGACCATCGAAGAAATAGAAAAAAAATTCCGAAAACCGGATAGTGAACTCTATGCCTTTGTTGGTATAAAACAACTTGAAACGTGGAAAGCAACAGCTGATTTTACGTTTGAAGTGAAAGATGAAACCAATGTTTCAATTACTTTATCCGAGAAGTGTTTCGTTGGGCTAAATCCATGTATGGAATACATAGGCCCAAAACCACGATAAACCTAGAAAAACGCACGTACCTCCATTGTTCCGCTTTGAATCAATCGAGAATTTTCTGATTTTCTTCCTAAATATTGAATAGAAAGCTGTAGATTTTTAGAAACGTTTCGTTGATAACTGATGTTCCACGTGTAATTAGTTCCTGGTTTTAATGATTCTAATAATTCGAATCCAATCGCAGAATTGCTGTTTCCCTCAAAATTCATACGAACTGCTTTAAATTCTGCTTGAAAACTACCTTTTTCTGTTTGATTGTATTTCAAACTACTTCCTACTTCCAAGAGAGAATATTTTTCTCTCCCAATTCTTGCACGTTTTCTTTTTCTGAAATCCTTCCATCAAGGGAAATTCTAAAAATCGTCGACGGTTGATAAATCAAACTTGGTTGGGACGTCTTGTAATCATATTTATAGTTTCTGCCGATGGTGTAATCAGCTAAAGACTCCTTTGTCCCAAGTTGACTTTTTACCTCAATCGAAAAAGTTGGTCGAATGTTCCATCGAAGAGAAAATTCGTGCGACGCATTTCGCTTTGAATCGAATCCGCTGGCGAGAAGCGTTTTTCCTCGGACATCTTGAATACTGTATTCTGCATTCACAATACTCGAAGTTCGGTTGAAAAAGAGAGAATTCTTTAACGTCGAATTGGTACTTACTAAATTTTGATCATTAATTGTTGTGGCAAACGGATTGAATGCTTCATTGGGATCAAAGTCGTTAATTTTTCGATTAATTCGGACTCGGGCTTGGTTGGAAAAACGGGACATAAATTTATAAAATGTGGATTTATTAGCCCAAATTCGTTCCGGTCTCCAAAAGATACTTTGGTTGAACTCATTCGAATACGTTTTTATATAGGTGTTACTAGGAATAAAAATTCGAACGTAGCTCGCTTGATCAATAAATTGGGCGATTTCAAATTCGTTTAGGTCTTTGATTCCGTCTGCGTTGTAATCAACCCAGGCATAAATTCCTTGCCCATCGTTTACTTTGAGGTATTGAAACTCACGTTTTTGTTCCAAGCCTGATCCCACCTCATAAAACGTATTCCAGGTCAACGCGTTTCTCCACCACCTCGCCTCATAGTCGATTCTACCAACCAGCGAATTTTCAGGTGTTTGGACAAGTAATACGGTGTCTGAAACCCTTAAAGAACGATAAGCAGCAATGATATTCAATCGTTGGTTTTTCAATTCAGCAAGTTTGATTTCACCTCCTGCGGTAATTGCCTTTGCCACAGGTTTCAACCGGCTGCTATCTGCTCGTTGATCGTAGCGCTCGCGATAAAAAAGCTTAAAAAATGTTTTGGAGGAATCGCCGCTTGATAGGTAAAATTGATAATCGAAAAATTGGTAACTCAACGGACTGATTTTATCGGAAGTATTTCGAAATTCATTTCGCTCGTGATCGTCAATGTATCCAATTTTGATTGATTTAAAATCCTTCGAAATATCTGCTCGATGTCTTAAAAATGCATTGACGGAATAGTTAAGGTTTGGATTTACATTCGCTTGTTCATTCCTAGAAGATAGAAAACTTCCATCCCATTTCGCCGACCATCCTTGTTGTTTCCAAATTCCCTCTGAGGCCAAGCGATTTCCGAAATAGTCATTTCCTATTGAGAAATGTTGACCTTCCAAATTCATAAAACCATTTCTTCTGTTTTTCAATGTGGAAGACAAATTTGCCACACGTTGAGAACCAACAAAACCTTTGTTTCGTGTGTTCCAATCACGGTCGAATTCCACTTTTCGGTATTGTTCAATCGGACTAAAATGAGTTGATAAAAGTTCGATTTCCGCTGCATTTTCAAGTTGCCAACCCGCAGTAGTATCTTTTCCAAAAGGAAGCACCGATTTGATTTTTGTTCGGTTGGCATATCCTTGATCATCTGAACTATTCAGTTTTGAAAAGGTGTTCAAGTCATTCGTCGAAAGAGCCATTTCAGACTCTAATGAAACTTTTGGAGATAATCGAACCGAAAATCCTGAACTAACCAATTGCTTTCTTTTTGGGGTAATAATCAGTCGATTTGGCGCATAATCACCTTGAGCAATTCCACCAATTGGAACAACCCACCGATAAACCTTACCAAAAGCGTTAAAATTATCGAGCACGTAATCACCTTTGTTTTGCCCTACAAATTGAAACGACGCTCTAAACTTTGCTGAGTCAGGATTAATACTGAAAACCAAAACCGAATCATAGCCCAATGAATCGACCATTTTGTAAAGCACTTGATTATCAATGAATCCTACGGAGTCGATGCTATTAATACGAGCCAACTCCAAACTATCACCAATTTGAGTTAAATATAGTTTTTGCGTGCCACTCAATTCCTGTTGCAACGATTGATTCTTCGCGTCCTGTTCAGAATAGGCGTTTATCCAAAAATTTAGTTTTTTACCTGTATATGTGGTTGAGTTTTGCACGAGCGATCTAGCATAATTCTGGTCTGAATACTGAAATTCAGCGACGATTCGCGTGTCTTTAGTTATGAGGTTCCGAGATGTAAACGTAAGCTCGGAAGAATTGTAATCAATCACATAATCAAATTCCTGACCCCTTTCCAAAAGCCGACCATCGATGTAAATTCGTTCCGTTCCTGCCAAAATCAAAATAAACGGTTCGTTTTCAGCTCCACGAAGACGGTATGGGCCTTGATTTGACTCAATTCCTTGAATGATTTGTCTATTGAACTTACCTTTGGATAAGGCTCCACTAATTTGTGTTTTCCACTCGTTATTTTTAGCAGTATTCCATTTGAATTCTGAGGTTAATCCTTGTCCACGCTTTTTGTAGGTCAAAAAATAACCTGTTGGTTTACTTATCCAAAAATCCCCTGCTACTATCTTCAAACGATCGTTGTATACCTGTATAAAAACCTGATCAAACTCCTGCAATTTATTCGTGTTTCCATCTGGTTGGATTGGTAAATTGGCATCCGAAACAGAAGCAAGAACTTTCAAATTCGGCGTAAGTTCACCGTTCAACTCTAAATTTAATGACGAATTAATCCCAAGATCTTGGTTGTTTCCAAAAGAAACACCTCTTGAAATACTTCCTTTTTTATTTAATTCACTTCCTCCAAAAAGATCGTTGACTGTGACCTTGTTTTCAATTTTAAAAAGATCTCTATCTCCTTTGTCTTGATTGTAAATGAGTGTTTCGTCACGTTTACGAAGACTTTGTGAAAGTTGAAGTGGTAAAACCTGGAAAGTAAAGAGAAGTGTATCTAAAATAGGTTTTTTCAGTTGAAAAGTTCCTTTGAAATAATCAACAACATACTCTTTTTCAGACAACGTAATTTCGCCGTTTTTCACAACAAACGAATTCGGATAAATACTCAATGTGTCGAGTTGAATTACTTCTTTTCCAACCGGCCGTCGCACTTCGCGCCAACTTCCTTCCTGTGCCAGCAATAAATTGGGCAGAAAACATAAAACCAGTTGAAAAAACTTCAATCGAATTTTCATTCAACACGAAGATAAGTTGTTGTGTTAAATAAACGTATGAATTGATCAGAGATTGCTTTGTCCTTTACCCACTTAAATTAACAAAGATTAAACTCAAAACATTCTTTGATAAAATTCATTTCATTTGACCCAAAACACAAGTTAAATTGAATTCATACCTTTGTTAAGTGACTATTACAAGAATATTAATTCGAAATTTTCTGCTTCTGCTTGTCTTTTGGGTCTTGCTTTTTGATGTTCAGCGGCTTCTGTTTTCTGTAATTCACTATGATGTTTTTGAAAAAGCGGGTATACATTTTCCGTTGATTTTCATCTATTCGCTACGATTGGATTTAGCAACAGCCGGGTTTCTCTCTGTGATTCCTCTTTTCTTTGTTTTTTTACTAAAATTCTACAATCAAAAATGGCTTAGAATATTGTTTTATACAATTTTCGGAATTGAAATTCTTGCTGTTTCAATTATTCACAGCGCAGAAATCAATGCTTATTTCGAGTGGAATCACAAGTTGACTTCTCGTGTTTTTATGCATCTTTCCAACCCTGATGAGGTTTTTAGAACGGCTGATTACTCCATGACCATTTATTTTATGTTGTTTTTATTATTCGAAGGAATAGTTGCCTACTTCTTAATTAAAAAATTACTTCCTGCTCGGCGATTTGAAGTGGTGGCTGTAAATTGGAAAGAACGATTCTCCTTAAGCTTGCTTTTTCCTTTTTTAATTGGTTTTTGTTTTTTATTTGCTCGTGGTGGCTGGCAGCAAATCCCTATCAACATTGACTCTGCGTGTTTTTCCAACGAACACAAACTGAACGATGTTTCCATCAATTCCACCTATTTCTTCGGAAACAGCTATTTTCTTTACATGAAAACAGATTTCAGTGATATTTTACCAAAAATAGAAGAAAAGAAAGCTGATAAAATAGTTCAATCCCTCTTCTATTTTAACCGAAATCACGACAATTACATTCTAAATGATTCTAAACCAAATCTTGTATTTGTTATTCTAGAAAGCTGGACAGCCAATGCAATCGGATGTTTGAGCAACACGAAAGGTGCAACACCGAATTTTGATAAATTAGCTAAACAAGGTGTTTTATTCTCCAATATTTACGCAACTAATACTACTTCTGAAATTGGAAATACATCTATTCTTGCCGGTTATCCTGGAATTCCGGAAGTTGCCATTTCCCTCTATCCTGAAAAGCACCGCAAGATTAAGTCAATCAACCAATTACTAAAACCGTATGGTTATTTTTCATCATACACGTTTGCTGGTGACTTAAAATACGGAAACATTGAAAGTTTTATTGTAGAACATCAGTTTGATAACGTGTTGGATGAGGATGATTTTCCTGCCGGGCTTGAGTACGGAAAACTGACTTATCACGACAAGGATTTATTCAAATTCTTCTTGCAAGAAATAAATTCCAGTAAGGCTCCTTTCATGCAATGCGCATTTACAGGCAGCACACATGCCCCGTTCGATTATCCAAAAACAGGAAAAGAAAAAAGGAAAGGGACAGAAGCTGATTTCATGAATTCCATTCAGTATTCAGACAAATGTATTGGTGATTTCATTAAGAAAGCCAAAAAAGAAAAGTGGTATAAAAACACAGTTTTTGTCTTTGTCGCTGACCACAGCCATGGATCTCCTGAATTTCCAGAACCTTACAGCACAAAGTTTTTCAGAATACCAATACTAATTTATGGTGAACCCGTGCTAAAATCAAAAAGAGGTTCAGTTTATAAAAATATTGGATCACAAGCAGATTTAGCAGCGACTTTACTACATCAATTGCGCGTAAAAACTGACGCACTCAAATTCAGTAAGGATTTACTTAGTCCAAATGTAAAACAATTCGCTTTCCACGCCACAATTCGCGGCTATGGTTTCATCGATCCGAATGGTAGTTTGCTCTATAATTTTGATAGTAAAAATTACACGGAAAACACATTTACCAAAACTCAGTTTCTAAAGTCAAAAAAGCACAGTGAAGCGTTATTTTTAGAGTACTTTAAGAATTTTGATGGGCTTGATAAAAATTAATAAAACCTTAAAATAATTGGAAAAAGCTATATTACTAAATCAAAAGGTGTTGAAATTCAACACCTTTTGATTTATTGTGATAATTAGTTTATTTAACTTTTTATGGTCTCAAACTAATCATTGATTTCAATTGAAACACCGACATATAATGTGCATGTGAAACACTTAACTTGATTGATTTTAGAGCAAGGCTTTTCTCTTTTGTTGTTCCGTCTAATTTATAACCACTTAAGTCTAAATCAGATTTTATTTTGTTTAAAACACCTTCAGTTTCACTATTATTTTCTATGTTAGAATTAATTGACTTTAAAAAA
>JBMLTP010000275.1:0-7946 GCA_049239885.1 Crocinitomicaceae bacterium | reverse complement strand
AGGTATAGGGATAGCAGCCGGTGCCGTAAGGTTTTCAACTAACGCTTTTTGGTCGTGCATTCCAATTGGCACGTTGATTTTAATCTACAATGACCAAGATTTAAATACAGCTTTACCTCCAATTGATATCTCGACAACAGATGGTAATTGCAAAATAGTTCTGCCTATTTCTTCTACTTTATTTGAAAACCAGACGGTTTCTCCGACAACTATTAACGCTACTTATCCTGCAACAGGGTGGTTACCAGGAGGATTATGGGGACCAATATCAATGGCTAATGGTGGAGATTCATTTCAGATTTATGACGCTTCAAATTTAGTAACACCAGTTCATGGGGTAAGCTGGGTAAATAATAATGTGAATAACATAATTTACTTCGCAACAACTGCGGCAAATTCTGTTTACTACTTTGCTAATACAATAGACAATAATCCATCTAATCAAGCAAATTGGATTTCAGGAACTTGTTCAGCGCCAGATAATCAAACTCCAGGTTCACCGAATAATACGGCCAATGCGACCTATATTCAAAGCTTAACGAATAACTGTGCGGGTCCTTTAACGGCAACACTTTCCTCGAGTACTGATGCAGGAAGTTGCCAATGTAATGGAACTGCAACCGTTTCAGCAACAGGTTCGATTCCAGGATATTCCTATCAATGGTTTGATGCAAGCAATACATCTATTGGTCAAAATACGGTATCAGCGACGACCCTTTGTCCGGGAGCATATTATTGCGTGGTATCTTCTTCTATTAACTGCACCGATACGGTTTTAGTAACTATAAATTCTACTACAGCTACTATTACTCCAACATTCACTCAAATAGCACCAATTTGCTCGGGAGGATCATTTACTTTACCAACAACATCCAATAACGGAATCACAGGAACTTGGTCTCCTGCCATAAATAATACAGCTACCACTATTTATACATTTACACCGACAGTAGGTCAATGTGCTACTTCAACTACAATGACAGTCGTCGTTTCAAATGGATTCTCACCTACTTTTAATCCAATTTCTGACATTTGCGAAGGAGATTCCTTTTTGCTTCCAACAACATCAAATGAAGGAGTAACTGGGATTTGGTCTCCGGCCAATAACAATCTACAAACAACAAATTACACATTTACCCCAAATCCTGGACAATGTGCAAATACAACCAATTTGACTGTTGTGGTTAATCCAATTCCACAAATTTCAATCAATGAAAACCCAACTATTTGCCAAGGGGAAAGCACTACTCTATCTGCGTTGGTTGATATTAACGGTGGAAATTATTTATGGTCACCGGATGCGCAAAATACTTCTTCAATTTTAATAAATCCTGCTAGCACGACAACTTATTCCGTGACTTACGAAGTAAATGGATGTCAAAGTCAACCTGCTTCGTCAACGACAACGGTTAATCCTTCAACAGGTCCAACATTTGATTCTTTTGGACCTTTCTGTGAGGATGCCATTTTAGTGCAAGTAATTCTTCCTGAAACATCAATTAACGGCATTACTGGAACTTGGAACCCTGTAATGCTTTCAACGAATAATCCTGGTTTGAACAGTTATCAATTTACACCAGATCCTGGGCAATGTGCTTCCGTTTATAATATGACAGTTGAAGTTTTTTCTGCTCCACTAATTGATGCTGGTAATAATGTGACCATTTGCACCGGTTCATCTGTTCAATTAAACGCAAGTGGCGGAACTCAATACTCTTGGACAAATGGAGTTCAAAACGGACAATCTTTTTTGCCAATTCAAACACAAGTATATTATGTAACAGGAACTGACGCTAACGGATGTGAAGCCGCGGATTCGGTAATTGTAACCCTTGTTCCTGTTCCAATTGCGCAGTTTTCATCTGATGTTAATGTAGGAACTGCTCCATTACCCGTAAATTTTACCAATTCAAGTTCAAACGCAACATTTTATAATTGGAATTTTGGTGACGGAAGTGAAATTAATACAGCTGATTTGTCGAATGTGTCTAATTTATTTTTAAATCCTGGGTCTTACACGGTTTGGTTAGTTGCGTCCAATGGTTTGTGTTCAGATTCAATTTCAGACATTATTATTGTTAATGCTCCCGGTGAACCAATCTTGACAGTTCCAAACGTACTAACACCCAATGGTGATGGATCGAATGATGAATGGTTTATCTTCACCCAAAACGTATCTGAACTGGAGGTAATCATTATAAATCGATGGGGAAATGAAGTTGCCAAAATAGATGGTGTTACGGGTAGTTGGAATGGGAAAACAACAAACGGAGATGATGTAACAGACGGAACGTATTTCTACAAATATCAGGCAAAAACATTAAATGGCAAAGAGTTTTCAGGTCATGGATTTTTGACACTCATTCGTTAAGCTATTTCAAAAAATATGCATAAAAAGGAACGATGTTGATTTTATACCCATTGAATTCAACTATTTCATGATGATCAAGTGTGATAACGGTTCCTTCCTGAACTCCCAAAGTTTTACAGGCTTCTATCAGACCACGAAATTCCCTTTTTCTGGTTTCTGACTCTGTCAAACGATATGAAACTTGTATGGGATAAAATTCACCTTCCTCTTCTAATATGAAGTCACATTCATAGCGGGTTTTAAAGTAAGTGAGTTTCTTCCCGATCTTATTAAACTCCATAAAAACCATGTTCTCAAAAAGCTTTCCCCAATTCTTTGATGCCGGGAAATCGATTGCAGAAAGAAAACCAGTATCGATTACATAGAGCTTTTTCTCGCTTTTGGCTTGTTTTATTTCTGAGTAATCAAATTTATCGATAGCTTGTGTCAGAAAAACTGCTTGACAATGTTCAAGGTATTCGTATAAATTATTGTTACTGGTTTTATATCCCATCGATTTCAAGTCGTTGTAGACTTTGTTTACTGAAAAAGGAACAGTAACCCCAGCAAATATTTTTTTGATAAAAAAGCGAAGTACGTTTATGTTGCTTATCTGATAACGCTCTACGATATCTCGGAACATCATGACATTATAGTATTCTTGCAACAGTTTAACGCGCGTTGATTGATCTAAAAATAATGTTTCGGCAAAACCACCTTGTTGTATATACGACTCAGTGTGATGTATCATTCTACTTTTTTCTTGCTGTGTTTTAAAAGAAACAGGAACTTTCAAAGCATTCAAGTATTCCAAAAAACTGAATGGATAAACCGTATACGACAAAGACCTCCCGCGAAGCGATGTAGCGATTTCTGTGCTTAACAACTTTGCATTCGACCCACTTACATATATGTGTCGCGTTTTCGTATCATACACACGGCGAACAAAGCGCTCCCATCCTTCCACATTTTGTATTTCATCAAAGAATAAGTGAACCTCTTGCCAATTTACTTCCGGATATAGCTCGTTATAAGCTTGAAGTAGTGAATCGAGTTGAGAGACGTCCACTTTTAATCGCTCATCCTCAAAGTTTATAAATAAGATGTTTTTCTGTGGGACGCCTGATTTTTTCAATTTTTGGATCAATTGAAATAAATAAGTTGTCTTGCCACTTCTTCTTGCTCCTATTACACTTACTATAAGGCGTGTATTCATGGCTATTTCAAGTGCACGAGGAAAACCAACCTCAAATTCTAGGGTTTGACTTTCTACTATAAGTTCCTTAAACACTTCTTTCATGCCACAAATTTAGTGTTTTTAACTGGATTATTTTAATAAATTTCGTATATTTTACTAAAATTATCAAATATATTTAATCAATTAAACTAAATTTAAACAATATGTTTATACGAAAAAACAAAATTATTACTCCTTCAATAGCTAGTAGAATAAATATAGTGGATTGGAATTTTAATTCTTAACGAAGGTAACGCGCGTTTTACCTTTGCTTGAAAGGTCAATTAATTCATATTGACCCTGCGCAAACATGGACACATCAAATACATGAACAACAACATTGTTTTGATCTGCCATCACAGAAATAGGTTTAATCAAGATTTTAGAACCCTGAGAAGATATTAGTTTCCAATTATCTTCGGAATTTAATTTACCGTTTGTTTGAATATAAAGAAGTTGGTCACTCGGGTTTGGATAAACCCCAATAATTGAGCTTAACTCATTCTCTTCTATTGAGGCAAACCTGCTACAAGGTTCAGATAATGGAATTGAAAATGGTCCATGTCCTACACTTGGAGTATTTGTTGAAACCAAAGTGTTATTCCCAGCATTTGAATAATACGATTTTTGACATGTATTGGCTAAGTTTTGTTGATCAATTGTAGTTACGTAGTACCAATCACCTTGTACCTTAGCTGTTGATACATCCAATATAACAAAACCTTTTTTGGTGAGTTCTACGTATTTCAAGTGCGGGTTTTCGAACGATAAAAGTCCACCTACATTCAATGGTACACCAGGAGAGGTAACACTCGGCGTCACGAACTCAACACCTACGGGAGTATTTCCATTTTCTAAATTAATGGCCCAACTGGTATGAATATCGCCTGTAGCCACAACGAAATTATTGATATTATTTTGCGTTAAGTGATCGTATATACGCTGTCTTTCAGCAGGATAACCATCCCATCCATCCGTATTAATCGGATTTCCAAGCGCGGTAATTTCTCCCATCATTACCTGATTTCCTAAGATTTTCCATTGCTGGGTTCCCAAACTTAATTCATCTTTTAGCCAAGTGAATTGCTCATCTCCCAAAATTGTTCTATTTGTATCATTGATTGCAGGATCAGTTGCTGGAACTTGTTCGTCGCGACCTTCCAAGCGTGTGTCTAACATAATTAGGTTTGCTAAATTGCCCCACTTGAATGAACGGAATATTTGGGTATTCTCTGGTGCTTTCGGTCGAATGGGTAGCCACTCAAAAAATGCGCGTTTTCCATTCTCTTTTCTTGTAAACCAATCTCCTTCATCGCTTGTATGGTTTTCAGCACCATTAACAAAAGAATTATTTGCCGTTTCGTGATCGTCCCATACGCAAATCCAAGGGAAATTCTGATGCAACTTTCGCAAAGCGTTGTCCATGTGGTAACTCGAATAACGCAACCTGTATTCCGCTAAATCGATAATTTCTTCTTCCGGTTCCCATACGCGATCGATATTTGAATTTGGAGAATATCCACCTGAAGCATATTCATAAATGTAATCTCCGAGCATTAAAACGGCATCTACGTCATTTCGTTCATTGATAGCAGAATAGACATTAAAATAACCTGCCTCTAAATTGGCGCAAGACACAACCGCAAAACGTACATTTTCTACGTCTCCAACAGGCAAGGTCTTCGTTCGACCTACCGCACTAAATGAACCATTAAATTCAAACTCATAAAAATAAAAAGTATTGGGTGAAAGACCTGTTACATCGACTTTTACAGTAAAATCTTTCGAAGCATCGGTTTGTGCATTTCCCTGAGCAACAATACTTGTGAATGAATTATCAGTTGCCACTTTGTAATTGACAGTTAAAGTTTCGTTAAAGTCATGAGGTGTGACTCTTGTCCAAATAATTACACGATCGGTCAATGGATCACCTGACGCTACACCATGATAGAAAGGCGCAATACAATCCAATGGACTTACACTCGTTTGAGAAAATGCCTTTAACGAAAAAAGCAGAAAGGAAATATAAAATAGATTTTTCATGAGTCAAATTTAGCTCTCTGTTAATTACTTGAAGTAAATTGCATTTTACGTTTCCGTTAAAATTAATAAAAGAAATATTAAGTGTAAATGAAGATATCTGTAAAACCTAAAGTCATTGAATCAAAATTAATTGAATGATAATAACAAATTCACTTTTGGTTGAATTTCATTCATGAATTTTGTTCTTAAAAGATTCTGTATGCGCTCTAAATTTATTTCTTTCTCACTTATTTATTTCGCTTGTTTTTTAGTTTGTTCTCAAACACTAACGCGCGGACCTTACCTACAATCGCCAACAGAAAACACCATTGTGATAAAATGGAGAACAAGTGTAACTACCAATTCTAAAGTGAGTTTTGGAACAGACAGCCTCAATCTTTCCCATACAGTTTCGCTAAATAATAGCACAAAGGAACACACGGTAAAACTCACAAATTTAGCGCATTCAACCACCTATTATTATTCGGTAGGAAATAATGCAACAAGTTTCACATCTCCTTCAGCGCGTTTTCGTTTTAAAACAAACCCAATTCCTGGATCTGAAGTTCCAACGCGCGTTTGGGCAATCGGCGATTTTGGAAAAGGAAACGCAGAGCAAGTTGCGGTTAAAAATTCATACATGCATTACGATGATTCTTCGAATACTAATGTATGGATTTGGTTGGGCGATAATGTCTACAACGATGGGACTGATGAAGAATACCAAACCAAATTATTTGAATTGAACGGTTTCTCGGATGTATTCAGTTGGTTGCCTTTTTGGCCGAGTCCGGGAAATCACGATTACAATACGGTTTGGGAAGAAAGTGCTTTTTTGGGAATTCCCTATTCAAATATTCCGTTTGAAGATCACCAAGGACCATATTACGACATGGTACACGTGCCCACGCAGGCAGAAGCTGGGGGCTATCCATCGCAATTGGAATTATTCTACTCATTTGATTACGGGGATGTTCACTTTTTATCACTCAATTCGGAGGTGTATGATTTTTCGCAAACTTTTGAAGGAATCGACCGGATGAAACAATGGATTGAGCAAGATTTACAACAAAATACCCGAACGTTTACCATTGCTTATTTCCACCAACCTCCGTATTCAAAAGGTTCACACGACAGCGATGACGCTTTTGAATTAGTTATGAAAGCCATGCGTGAGCGAGTAGTTCCTTTGTTGGAAGAATACGATATTGACTTGGTTATTTGCGGACACAGCCACGTGTTTGAGCGCAGTAAGTTAATTCACGGTCATTACGGAAACTCATTCTCTTTTGAGCCCTCAACGATGTTAAAAGACGGTTCAAACGGAAATTTCGCGCAAGGAAATGCTTACCACAAAGACGGATTGGCAAACACACCTGACGGAACGGTTTACGTGGTGTGTGGAAATTCTGGAAGTAAAGAAGACGCTCCTTCACTCGATTACCCGATTATGCAATTTGTGGATGGCGGCTTGGATGCTTGCGGTTCATTTGTAATGGATATTTATAAAAACCGATTGGACGGAAAATACCTACACATGAACGGATCTGTGTTGGATGAGTTTACCATTTTGAAATCCAATTTAACGCTTGAAATTCCAAATGTGTACGTTTGTGGACAAGAGCAAATCGCCGTTCAACCAGTAATTTCAGGAGGTTCCGATAATTTGCATTACGCTTGGAGCATCAACAACCAAACATCTCCATCTATTTCCATTAATAACCAACAACTTGGAAGTCATCAATTAGTTGTAACCGATAGTCTAACAGGGCAAGTAGTTACACAAAGTTTCACCATTCTTCAAGGAAATGACTTAAGCATTACCGCTCAAAGCGATACGCTTTACGCTCAAGGAACGGCAAATAATTACCAATGGTATTTGAACAGTGCACCAATCAGTGGAGCAAATAGCGCATTTTTTATTCCGCAAGTGGCTGGGAATTATTCAGTAGCTACATTTTATGGGACTTGCTTGTCTGAATCTGTCTATTTTAATCCAGAACTATCTGTTTCTGGCAATTCAACGTTTGGTGTTACACTTTATCCAAATCCTGCCGGTGAGGAAATAAACATTGATATAAACCAAGTTTTTATAGGTAAATCGTATCAATTATTTTCTTCTGCTGGTGAAGTGGTGAAGAAAGGAAAATTGGACTCAAAAACCAACCGAATTTCATTAGCAAAATTACCATCGGGAACTTATACCATTCGTGTAAATGGAGCGCAGGAAACGCTTCGATTTGTAAAGAAATAGGTGTTCAGAAAGAAAGATGTTAACAGAACTGTGTTTCAACTTCATATAAGATTAATCAAAAAATAATTTCTACTTGAAATCCA
>JBMLTP010000274.1:0-7715 GCA_049239885.1 Crocinitomicaceae bacterium | reverse complement strand
GATGTGAAATCTAGCTTAAGAATTTCATCGATATTATCCTTGGGTAGAATTTCTGGACTTAAGGTCAACCAAGTAATGTGTGATGAAGGATATTCTTTTCTAAATCTCTCGATGAGTGGCGTTGAACGAATGACATCCCCAAGAGCACCTAACTTTATGATTAGAATTTTAGTTTTAATCGGCTCATAATGAGTGCAATTCAAGCAATTTACACCAAATTGTTTGTTAGGCTTACAAGGAATTCCTCCCCTAAAGTGTTTGCAATCGTATTTTACATCTTGGATGCGAATCATTCTTGAAATCAGGATTTATTTGCCGAAATTAATAACTTCCATGTAAATTTCTTTACCCGAATCAATTTGAAGTGTATCAAAATTAGAAATATTCAAATCTTTGTAATACTTTGAAATCATTCCAATTCCGTTGGCGTATACCTCATTTTTCTTGAAATAACGTAGAAAATTCCTAACAAAACCTTGATTAACAGTCACGGTACTATCAAAATAAAGACCGTTGATTGAACGACTTTGGTGCAAATTTTCATAATAACAATCTAATTTTTCATCTAAATTAAAAATGTTTGCATTCCAATTCGTAAACTCGTTAACTGGGAATTTAAGTTTTACTATACGTTGATTTTCTTCTACTAACTCTGCATTAACACCATCAACAATAGTCATCCATACGTCAGAAATTTGCCATGGATCGTTGGAAATCATTTTCTTGTATCGGACGTATTTTCTATTCACACGACCCAAATTGTCTATTATGGTATCCTCAATTTGTACTCTCAAAAAGTAATTCAATGTATCATGCTGATTCTGAGCGCTTTCATCATGATTAATTTCTAAAACTCTATACTCTACATACCTACCTTGTGTTGTATCATAATAAGATTTGTACAAATTACTTGCTTCTACTTTGGTAGATTTCTCACAGGACACAAAAGCAACCCCAACTATGAGAGATAAATTAATTAGAATAAGCCTCAGCGAAAACATAATCAAAGATACAAAAATCTCGTTTATCTAAATTAACATTGCGCTACTCATTGGGATCGATTCCATTTTTCTCGCAAAGTTTTAGGAAACTATCAAGTTCCTTACCAGTTAATTTCTCTCCATTCTGATAAAGGATTTTTCCAATTTCTTCACCATCTTTTGTATAGGAAGTTGCCCAGCCATGCAATCGATCATCCTTGAATTTTGACACTTTGAAAACACTACCATTCGGATAATATTCCTTCCATTCTCCAACGATTTTACCATTTTCATATTTACCAATTTGCTTCAATTTTCCTGTGGAAAAATATTCCCTGTAATCACCATGTAATGTATCATTTTTATAATTTGCGACTGAAAGCGGATTCAACTTTTCCGTTTCAACTTGACCTTCAAGGTAATAAATGACTTTTTTGCCATTCAATTTGTCTTTTTTAAACGATTCAACACCTAAAACTAAGCCCTCTTCATTGTAATTGACCCAAGTCGAATCTTTCTTTTGATCTAAGTAAAACCCTTCAGTCATTAGCATTTTATTTTCAAAATAATAAGTTGCCCTTGCATGTCGTCCATCCGAAAGATGCTCGATAATGGCTTTCAATTGACCTCCAGGATAATAATATTCGAAAGTTCCAACGGGTTTATCATCACGAAATTGCCCTTTATATTGCAGCACTTCACTTTTAGGATGAGTCTTTTGCCAAATTCCCTGCTTCCGTCCTTTAGAATCTGTCTGATTTATTTGAGCAAATAGAGTTATATTAATCGTAAAAACAAAAATGATAAGTTTCAATGTTCTCATACTTCACTTTTCAAGTAATTCATTTAATTCAAAAAGGGATCCTAATTCGAGATCTGCTTTTTCTCTAGTTTTCTCTTCAGTCAAAATTAATACCGTTTTCATTCCAAGGTTTTTACCAAATCGTATGTCCGAGTCAGTATCTCCAACCATAATTGACTTTTGGAAGTCAACTTGAGGAAAACGCTCTTGTGCCATGTATGCAATTTTCGGGCTCGGTTTTCGAAATGTCGAATCTGAATTTTTTAACTCAGTGGCGGAAAAAACGTGTGTAACATGTCCACCTTGCATGACAATTTCATTCACCATAAATTCGTGAATTTCATCTAACTGCATTTGAGTCATTTTCCCGAGTGACACCCCTTGTTGATTTGTAACTACAAATACGTATTTGAATTTTCGAGTGAGATTTCCAAGCGATTCCAGAACTTTCTCCTTAAAATGAAAATCAGATAAATTGGTTACGTAACCTCCCATAATTCGCTCATTAATAACGCCATCTCGATCCAAGAATAATGTCCAAGAATCGTCTACATTCCAATCAAGCAAATTCATTTGATTTCTTTTTCAATCAAATAGTGATTCCGAGTGGATGAATTTCTTCCAATCATTTCAGCAAGAAAACCAGCTAAGAAAAACTGAACACCCATAATCATGGCTGCGAGAGCAATAAAGAATTCGGACCGTTGAGCCAAGTTTCGTGCAGTTGTATGAATGAATAACTTATCGATTCCCAAGTAAAAAATTAATCCAAAGCCAATTACGAACATAAGCATTCCAAGTGCACCAAAAAAATGCATTGGTTTTTTGCCGAACTTACCCATAAATGCCACGGTCATTAAATCCAATGGTCCATTTAAAAAGCGATTCAGCCCAAATTTTGTTACCCCATATTTTCGAGCCTGATGTTGAACTACTTTTTCGCCAATTCGATTGAATCCAGCGTATTTGGCCAATGCAGGAATGTATCGATGCATATCACCATAAAGCTCAATGCTCTTAACGACGGATAATTTATAAGCTTTCAAGCCACAATTGAAATCGTGAAGATGAATACCTGTAATTCTTCGCGCTGCCCAATTGTATAGTTTTGTTGGGATGGTTTTTGAAATTGGGTCATGTCTTTTTTTCTTCCAACCTGAAACAACATCCAAGTCATCAATCATTACCAACCGATAAAGTTCAGGGATTTCATCAGGTGAATCCTGAAGATCAGCGTCCATTGTAATTGCGACACTACCAGAGGCAGCCTGAAAACCAACTTGAAGTGCCGCTGACTTGCCGTAATTTCGTTGGAATTTAATTGCTTTTACATTTGTATCATCCAAAGCTAATTTTTCAATAACAGACCAAGATTTGTCCTTGCTACCGTCATCAATGAAAATAACCTCGTATGTTAAATTATTCTCTTCAACGACACGTTTTATCCACTGATATAATTCAGGAAGCGATTCATCTTCGTTAAAAAGAGGCACAACAATCGAAACGTTCTTCACCATTTAGATTTATTACAGCGAATTTAATGATAAGGTTTCAGTCGAGTGCCTACTAATTATCAATTCTTAATTAATTTATAACTTTTTCCTTTGTATTGAATAAAATACATTCCCTCACTTAGTTGAGATATATTGATGGTTTCATTTTCATTCGTGTATTTGATTTCAACTAATAAATTTCCTTTTAAATCTAACAAAACGAGCGAATTCCCTAATTCTAATCCTTGAATGGTAAGGTTATGATTTGTCGGATTAGGGAAAATTTGAATTTCATCATTTTCAAGTTCCTTAGTAGTCAAAATAGAATAATTTGAAATAGAAAATCGATCGAATGAGGCTTCCGTAACATTTATATTTGGAGCCAAATCCGATATGTATACCATCAACTGAAGATTATTATTTAGCGGTAAAAGATTTGAAATGGGAATGCTTCTTGTTGTCCAGTTCATTGAATTTGATGGTGGAATGATTTCGTCTATTAAAATTTGCTCTGTTCCCGTTAATAAATAAACCTTCAAGGTATCATCTCCAACTTGTGGTCCGTGAAAACAATAATGTGAAACAACATAATTCAGATACGGTGTGGTAAATCCATTTACATTAAATTGTGGAGATAATAGTGTTGTATAGCCATTGTCAACATCGTCAAAATCGGGATCAAGATTTGGGTTATTACCTGTCACAAAAGCATAATTTCCACAATCATAATCTGCATCCGTGGCCGGAACTGTTGCATTTGTTGGTTTTGGAATTCCACGCTCCCAATTTCCTGTCTCGGCATTAGCGATGACCGTCCAACCAAAATCGAATTCAAAGTCATCATAAAAGCCCTTCTCCAATTCAATTACAAGGGAAATCGTGTTTTCAGTTATGGAAGAATCAAAACAAGTCGTAACATAACCCCATTTTCCAACCTTGATGTTGTAAACGTCTCCATCTTGGTAGTACAACGTAAGTGTTTCCTGACCAAGCGCATTCGTAACTCCTGTATGCTCAATGAGCGGATGAATAACTTTGATTTGTACATTTGAAACTGGATTCGTTCCACCGGCTTCATACACTTGAATATCGAGGTTAAATGGCGGAATAGGAATTAATTGGGTTGAAAGGATAGCATATTGACCTTGAATTAATTGAATTGATTCCGTTTTTGGGTAATAACCTACCTTTTGAAATGTTACATTATATGTTCCGGACCCAAAAATTCCAGTCTTGTAAACACCAATGGAATTTGTCAACTCTATTTGGTCATTTGAAACAATTTGAACAGAAACCCCAGTCAAAAGATTTCCATTACCCGCATCCGTTACGATGCCTTCCAAATAAGCTGCTTTTTGATAATTCGGACCTAAAACAAACAGTCCTTCTGTAATGTCAGCCGCTAAAATTGTACCTGATGGCAAGAAGGGATAAACGCCCCAACAACCATCAAAACTTATTGTCTGTCCCGGATAGGTATCATATTGTCCTATTTTTATAATATTATCGGGATTGGTAACATCGTGAATAACAACGCCGTCCGAATAATAACTTGTTATTAAATAATCACCTTTTACGTGCGTGTTGTGCGGGATAACCCCTACTCCCGGAGAATTTTGCGTTCGATCAACTTCAATAATATTCGTTGGATCGCTAATGTCGTATACACCGATAAATGCCCCGGAAACTTCATCAGTTGTGTAAACATATTTTCCAGTTGCAGAAGGCCAAATGTTATGCGTAAAACTACTCGGAGTGACCTTCGTTCCTAAAAGAATTGGATTGGATTTATTCGAAACATCAATCAAACTAAAAAATCCGTCATAAATATGAGCAGCGTACAAAGTATCATTTCTCGCGAAACCATCATGTATGTACCAATTGTCAAAAATCCCGACTTCAGTTGGATTCATTGGATTTGTTTGAACATCCAAAATAATTGCCCCACCATTTCCGCGATTCGCACCAAATATGTATGCAAAACCATTTTCATCAATGAAACACGTATGAGCGGACTGCCAAGAGCTTGCAGCTGGCCCAGTATATAAAGTTGAGGATAAGTTCGTAGATTGAGGAAGTGGAGATAAATCAATTATGAGTAAGCCATCTTCAGCTTCGGTGGTAACGTATGCGTAGTCGCCGTAAACACACGGATCTCTCCAAATAGATTCTGTTCCTGGAAGCCAAAAAACCTCAATTGGATTGGAAGGAATTGTCACATTTACGATTGAAGTTCCTTTCGAGGTTCCTACAATGGCATATTCATTTCCAAGTTCGTCCACATAGCCCCATACATCATTTAAATTTGCTTCATGCAAAGCTTGATAATTGATGTGTGAAAGTGAGTCAATATTCAATTGAGAGATTAATCTAAACTGAAAAAATAGAACGAAAATGAAAAAAAATCCAACTCGTGATTGTTTTATGCTCATAAGATAAAAATTGCGGCAATTATAAAAATAAGGATGATTACCAAGTATTGCCAAACATCTGGGAAATATTTTAGTATTAGTTCTTTCAAGTTCATAGGTTATTTTTTTTAACGTCCAGCAAATTTCCACAATTAAAATGCCCTTTGGGACAAATTTTATGACCATGTAATCCACACGGACGGCATTCTAAATTTTTCACTTCCACAACCTCACTTTTATCCGAGAGCGGACCAAAACCAAATTCAGGAGTAGTGGAGCAAAAAAACGCAGTTACTGGCGTATTCATAGCACTTGCGATATGCAAAGGACCAGAATCATTAACGAAAACACGATGGGCTTTACTGAAGAGCGCCGCTGTTTCTATGAGTTTCAATTGTCCGCATAAATTCACCAAGCTATGGTGTTTTGATTTTTGAATTATCTCCTCACAAAGATCATAATCCGACGGTGCCCCAACTAAATAAATCATAAATTCACTAGCATGTGACCTAATAACTTCAATCCACTTTTCTATTGGAGCTTGTTTTGTTTTCCAAACGGATGCCGGGGCCAAACAAATGAAAGGGGATTTTACAAATTGATTCACTTTCGCAAAATCTTCCGCTGAAGGATAAAGTTTTGGCCTTCGAATCAAGACATTGCAAATAGATTGAATTAAAGAAAGGTTTCGATCAACTTCATGCTGGCCATTTCCAATCTTATGCTCAAATTGTTCGGTAAATAAAAAAGACATTGGATTTTTTGTAAACCCTACGATTTTCTTTCCTGCTGATAAACCTGCAATAATTCCCGATGAGGCAAAGCGTTGGAGGTTGATTACTACATCATATTTTTCTTTTCGAATCTTGCGAATATTTTGAAAAAGTGAAGCTAATTTCTTCGACTTATCAAATACGTGAACTTTTGAAAGTAATGGATTAGAAAATAAGAGTTCCTCATTTCCTTTTTTAACCAAGAAATCGATTGTGCAATTGGGATAGTTGGCTTTCAACGTTTCGATTAGAGGAGTGGCAAGAATTACATCTCCAATGAAGGCTGTTTGAATAATCAGAACTTTATTCATCACCTTATCAGCGTTACAATTCCCTTTTTTGAATAGGATTTACCATCTTGGTCTTCAAATTCAATGAAATATATGTAGGTGTCATTTCCAGCGTATTCTCCGGTAGATTCTACTTTACCATCCCAACCTTTCAAAATATCATTGGTTTTGAAAAATGGCGTTCCCCAACGATTAAAAATTTCAAATGAATAATTCTTTTCAGAAACATTTGTAATGACAGGGATAAAAATGGGGTTCAACGCCTCAGGTGTAAAAGCATTTGGAATAAAAACCAACGGAACGTAATTTAGACAAAGGTCATTGGATTGACTTGAATCTTGAAATCCAAAGAAATTCCCAGCTTTCTCCATTGCAACAATTCGGTAACACATTGCTCCATTTGCGTAGTCGCTAATGCTGTTTGACCTTGTATTCGAAACAAGATTATTGATATCATCTGTATAAGAATAAATTTCCTGATTATCATCACCATTGGGGATCATTGCGATTGGAGGACCGGTAAATGTTCCATTGAATGATCGGTAAACTAGGTAATGATCAACACCTGCATTGAATCCTTCGTATCTGTTCCATTGAATCGTATTGATTAAGTCGTACTCATTAGCCATTCCTGAAACGTGAATCGTTCTATTGATATTCGCATAGCTTGGGGAAAATCCTCCACAGCTGTCTATGAATTTCGTTCTATATTCAATCGAGTAATCCTGAATCTCGGCGGTTTCATCCACAAACGTCGTTAAATCTCCATTAACAGGAACAGTAGTAATTATTTCAAACGCTCCATCCAATGCTCTTCTGCGCTCAAATTGAATTGCCTGAATTCCAACTGAGGCATCAATATAATCTGTTAAAACGACCTTGCCTTCATCAACAGTGGCTAACTTAAAATAAGGAAAAGAAGGGACTCCTGGTGAGGGAACATAAACACAAGAAGAAGAAGAAAAT
>JBMLTP010000273.1:6833-14472 GCA_049239885.1 Crocinitomicaceae bacterium | reverse complement strand
CTTTGAAGTCAAATAGCGCATCGTAGATTGGCATGATTGCACCCCCGGGATAACCAAAAATAGTCGATACATCCTCTGCTAATAGAGAACGGATTACAGCTTCAGCGCCAGATATTGTTGAATTATTCATGGTTAATTATAAATCCGTTATACAGCCTAATGAAGCACATGAAACTTGCTTCGCATATTTATACAAAACACCCGATTTCACTTTCAGTTCAGGTTGTTCCCAATTGTTTTTTCTAATTGAAAGTTCATCATCCGAAACTTCAAGAATTAAATGATTATTAATCGCATCAATTGTAATCATGTCTCCATCCTTCACTAACGCAATTGTTCCTCCATCATGTGCTTCTGGAGAAATATGTCCAACAACAAATCCGTGTGTTCCACCAGAAAATCGACCGTCTGTTATTAAAGCCACAGAAGATCCAAGTCCTGCTCCAATGATTGCAGAAGTTGGTTTTAACATTTCTGGCATTCCAGGTCCTCCTTTGGGTCCGCAATAACGAATTACCAAAATATCACCTGCTTTAACTTTACATTCTGTAATTCCTTTGATCGTGTCAAATTCGTTATCAAAAACCACCGCTGGTCCGCGAAAATACTCACCTTCTTTTCCGGTAATTTTTGCAACCGAGCCTCGCTCTGCAAGATTTCCATATAAAATCTGAATATGTCCAGATTCTTTTAAAGGAGTTTCAAGTGGAACAATAACTTTTTGTCCGTCAGTTAATGATGGTACTTCTGCTAAATTCTCTGCTAAGGTTTTTCCAGTTACTGTTAAACAATCGCCATGAAGTAAGTTTTTCTCCAATAAATACTTCATAACTGCAGGGGTTCCACCAATGCGATGAACATCTTCCATCAAATACTTTCCACTGGGTTTTAAATCGGCAATCAAAGGAACACGATCACTTATTTCTTGAAAATCAGAAAGTTTTAAATCAACTCCAACTGAATGAGCCATCGCTAACAAATGCATCGTTGCATTGGTTGAACCTCCAAGCGCGGAAACCATCACCATCGCATTTTCGAATGCTTTTCGAGTCATGATGTCACTTGGTTTGATATCTTTTTCCAACAATATACGAATTGCACTACCAGCTCTTAAACATTCTTGTTGTTTCTCTTCACTTGTGGCTGGATTTGATGAACTGTAAGGCAAACTCATTCCAAGTGCTTCAATGGCTGATGCCAACGTATTTGCCGTGTACATTCCTCCACATGCACCCGCACCTGGACAAGCATTTTGAATAATTCCTTTGTAATCTTCGTCTGAAATTTTATTCGCAATTTTTTGTCCCAATGCTTCAAAGGCAGAAACTATATTCAAATTCTCACCTTTCCATTTTCCTGAATGAATTGTTCCTCCGTACACCATAATTGCAGGTCGATTTAATCTTCCCATGGCGATAACGGAACCGGGCATGTTTTTATCACAACCCATCACAGCGATGATGCCGTCATACCATTGCGCGCCACCAACTGCCTCTATTGAATCTGCAATGATATCTCTTGATACTAAAGAATACCGCATTCCATCCGTTCCATTTGCCATTCCATCACTTACACCAATTGTATGAAAAGTAAGTCCAACCAAATCTGAAGCCTGTACTCCCATTTTAACGGTTTTTGCAAGATCGTTTAAATGCATGTTACAGGTATTTCCTTCATAACCGCTCGCCACAATTCCCACTTGCGCTTTTTTCATGTCAGCATCGGTCAATCCAACACCATATAACATTGCACGAGCAGCAGGTTGCGTTTCGTCTTGGGTTAAGGTTTTGCTGTATTTATTAAGTTCCATATTATAAATAGAATTCTTTGTATTCGTTAAATGCTACTCTTCGCTTGTATTTTCGTTGAATTAGATGACTATTTGAATCTTCCCATTTCATTGGGAATGTAAAATCATTAAACTTCCCTATCCCTATTACTTCAGCTGCTGTTCCGCAAAAGAAGGCGATGTCAGCAGAATAAATTTCTTCCGGTTTAAACAAGCGCTCTTCAACTTCAACATCTAATTCTTTGGCAATTTCAAATACGGTTGCGCGGGTTATACCTGATAAGATATTTCCGAGTGGAGCAGTAACTAATTTTCCGTCTTTTTCAAAAAAGAAATTTGCTCCGGGACCTTCCGCCACATATCCATTTATATCGGTCAACAAAGCTTCGTCAAATCCTTTTTGTTTTGCTTCTGTAGTTGCCAAAATACTATTCGTGTAATGTCCAACTACTTTTGCCTGAACGTGGCAGCTTTTAGGATTGGGACGTTGGTACGAGGAAAGCATAACATTTAAAAGATTGTCACCCAAATATTTCCCCCATTCCCAAGCCATAATTACCAAATGCACTTCATTGGTTGGAGTTAGTGACATGTTCGCTCCAAGATATACAAGTGGTCGAAGGTAAGCATCTTTCAATTGATTGATCTCAAGAAGCTCGTATGAGATTTTGGTAAGCTCTTCAACAGTCCATGGAAAAGGCATGTGCATGGACTCCGCAGAATACTTTAAACGTTCATAATGTTCTTTTGCTTTGAAGATTCTTACACCATCAGGTGTGTCATAGGATCGAATTCCCTCAAAAACACCACTTCCGTAATGTAGGGTTTGTGCGTACAAATCGGTTTGCGCTTCCTTAGCTGGGATAAACTTTCCGTCTAGGTAAACTTTTGAATCAGCATTGTAATACATACTTTACTTTTTTTAGTTCAAAAAAAAAAAGCCTTTCTGTTGGGAGAAAGGCTTCGAATTATTTAGTTAAAACGCTTTCTCACCGGTCGCTTGGAACGATAATAATCACGTTGATAATATTTTTTTGTTGAGTCATTTTTTAATTACGGTACAAATTTAAAGTTCTTTCAGTTAATATTCCAAATATAAATTCAATTTTGTTAATAAAATAGCTTTATTAAATTCATTAAACCTAATGTGCTTTTGGACGGAATTTACTTTAAAATTGTTATTTAAGCGATTAAAAAAATAAATTCATTTAAGTCTTGAGTTAGTGTAGTTGCAGTTATTTTGGAAATATTTCTTCTTTTACAACCATTGAAAGTTTTAGGGAATTTTTTTCTGATTCTGAACTGATCGCTCATCTGAGAAAAGAGTAAACGTTTTCTTTATTTTAAGAGGAAAAAAAAGACTAGTAACAGATTGAAGGCATCGACAAATGGGAGTTTTGAATTGTTTTATTCCCTGTCAACATTGATCCAATAATAGAGTATGAAATGAGTTAGTTCTTCCTCTGATAATTCAGATCTCAAAGCATCAAAGAGCGCCAGGTACTCTGTGTGAATAAAAATCAATGTTAAATTTTTTGAATTACCCGATGGACGCACAACCTTTCTTCCATCACTCCCTTCTTGCCAAGTCCATCCAGTCGATGGCCTTATTACCTTACGTCCATCTGCGCCTTGCTCCCATGTCCAACCTGAAATTGGATAAACAACTTTTCTTCCATCTCTGCCTTCTTGCCACGTCCAATTAGAATTCGGTCAAACAACTTTTCTTCCATCTTGACCTTGATCCCATGTCCATCCGGAAATTGGACGCACCGCCTTTCTGCCATCGATTCCTTGTTCCCATGTCCAATCAGATGTTGGTCGTACAATTTTCCTTCCGTCTCTACCCTGCTCCCAGGTCCAATATGAAATTGGTCTTGGGGTCCAATAACCATCCGATCCTTTTTCAATTGTCCAATTACTATAAGGAAGAAAAAATTTCCTACCTGTCAAATCCATCACAACAGACCAACCGCCTGATGGCGGAAACGATAAAACGCTACCATTTTTTCCTTCTGTTGTTCTCCAATTGGTCGGATAAGCAACTACACGACCATCCGAACCTGTAATTCTTCTCCAATGGTAGGGATAGCAAACGATTCGACCATCAGGGCCTTGATAGTAATTGTAATTTGCATTGACATAATTGATTGTCACTAGGCCACTTTGATAATCTATATTTACGTTTTTGTTTTCGGAATGTTGTTCTTTTTTATTATCCGATGGCCAACCGAAAACTTGTTCCATAGATGGTATGGATGGTAAAATTTGACCTTTCGATTTAATTGAGTCGAATAGCAAAAATAGAATAATAACATATTTCAGTTGAGGCATTTGACAGAACAAAAGTTGATTAAAAGATTAATGTTTCTATTATAATGAATTTCCCAGTAAATGAAATAAAATTATGAATTAAACCATATTCAACAGTGAATAATTGTTTAATAATTTTGAAACTTCCTTAAAAAGCGATTTTTCTGGGAAATCCGAAAAGCTTTAATTCTTCTCCTTAAAGAAATCATCGCTAATTCCCTTATTAATCTTATAGTTAGTCAACTTGATTGTTATCTTGCCTTTTTGATCTTTATTCTTATTCTTTTTCGCTTTTTCCTTTTCTGTTTTATTCAAGTCGGCCGCAACACTTTTAGGAAGTTTGAATTTCTTAACGTCAATATCAAATATCAATTGATTGGGCAAGCCATATTCAGCTTCAGTGTCGTAAGAATAATCAACGGTTACTGTTCCGCTACTTCGGGTCGTAATTTGAGATTTCAATATTAAATCATTCTTAGTATCAATCCAAAGTTTCGCTAAAACAAACTCGCTATTTTCATTCGTTGGAATTACTGTTATCAAATTTGTTTTTACTTCGTTAATCGTCTTAACACCTCCATCCACTGCCATATAGGAGTTCTTCTTCATTAAAAAGGAGTTAACATCTGTAAAACCTTGCTTGGGAAGAATGGCAATACCTTTCGAAACGACTTTAAATTTATCTTTTTGTTTGAAATAAATCGAGGCTTTGACAGGGAGAATTTTAATCAATGGAATATCAGCCTTTATATTAGCATCCACGGAATAATCCTTTACCGAATTAATTTTGGTAACTACACGATTTAAAATAGCATCGGCTTCTTGAGAAAAACCGAGTGAGTAGATTGAAATAAATAAGAGAACGGCAATATTTTTCATTAGGAGGTAATGTCTTTTTTGTTGAATTTGAAAATAGCTAGAGATACTAATATTACATTATGAACCAAAAGAATGATGATTGATTCTTGAATTCTACCCCATGGAACAGGGTCTTCGAAAAAACTGCGCCAAGATGCCATGTGCGTTGTAAATAAATAAGGTTTAATGTTGTCAAAAACAGACACATCCAAGGAACCAATAATCGTAAAAAGAATGATTATTGCCATCGTGGAAACAATCGGACCAATGGAATTTTCGGCGAATGCGGACAAACAAATCGACAAGGTAGAAATAGTCAAAAGCGCTAAATAAGCCACAAGAAAACTCAATCCATAGCGCCACATGATATCGTCGCTCTTCAAAATCACCAAGCCATCGCTGTTTAAAACAATTAAATCTCCTGTTCCAAAGATCCATTTTGCCACAATTAATGCTAAAAACCCAAGCCAAATGGTCAATATTAACGTATAAACCGCACCAGCAATAAATTTGGATAAAACGATATTCGTTCGTGAAATCGGTTTGGTTGCTAGCATTCTGACAGTACCCATGGCGGCTTCTCCAGAAATTAAATCACCTGTTACCAAAGCCACGAGCAACGGAATATGAACAATCAGCATTTGAAGTATGATGAAAGCGATTAGATTGCCGTTCAATATGTTGCCATTGAACGAAAGCGTTTGCTCGAAAGAAGACGTAACGAAGGAGATAAACGATGAACCATCAGCTTTCATTGCAAACAATATGATTCCAATTAACAATGTCAAAGCTCCTATTCCCAAATAACTTCTTGGTTTCGCGAGAATTTTTATGAATTCGTTATAGGTGTTTTTCAGTAACATCAGGATTGAATTATTTTCATGAAAAAATCTTCCAGTTTTCGTTTTGGCTCGATTGAATGAACTTCAATGCCATGTTGAACAAGCAAACCGTTTACTTTCGGGACTAATTGTTTTTCGATGTTTATTTCGAATTCATTCTCATTGACGCAAATAATATCCGTTGTTCCAAAAGAATTAGAAATCAACTCACATGCATCGCTAAGACGATCAACCTCAATTTTTACAACAATCTCTTGAGCGTTCAATAATTCCTTTACATCACCTTCAACGATTGTTTTTCCTTTATTGATAATCACCATACGATTGGCAATTAGTTCAATTTCTGACAATTGATGTGAAGAAAGCAAAACCGTTTTATTCTGCTCTGTTTTCAATCGTAAGATTAAATTTCGAATTTCAACAATTCCTTGAGGATCCAAACCGGTTGTTGGTTCATCTAGAATGATTAAATCGGGTTGATGTAAAAGAGTTTGTGCGATTCCAAGACGTTGTTTCATCCCGTGGGAAAAACCACCAATTTTATCTTTTCCTCTTCCTGAAAGGCCAACGAAATCGAGCATTTCACGTATTTCTTTTTTTGAGACGGTAGCACCGGAAATTCGAGCGAAAATCTCCAAGTTTTTCTCTGCAGACAAATATTTATAAAAGTCGGGTTTTTCAATAATCGAACCTATCTTGGAAAGGATTTCTGATCGGTTTTTATCATATGATTTTCCAAACATTTCAATGGTTCCAGAGTCATTTTTTATGAGCGAAAGCATGCATCGAATTGTCGTGCTTTTACCTGCACCATTTGGACCAAGAAATCCGAATACATCTCCCCTATTAACTTTGAAAGACACGTCCCGAACAGCCTGAAACGTGCCAAAACGTTTTGTCAATTGATCAACTTTAATGATTGTTTCAGAATTCATTAGGTAAATTTAGTATTTCTTAAATTACTACTTTTCAATGATATAAAAAGTAATTTGTTTTTTTGTTCTTTAATCAACAGATTTATTTCTGATAAATTTCAAAATACGTTTATAAATTTCAGATATTTGAAGTAAACAAACAAAAATTAAGAAACTTCGCAAATGAATCAGAGAAAACCTAGAAAATGGAGCAACCCGATTTCATCGCTTTTTCGAAAAAAAATTGACGATCAGAACTATGAACATGATGCTGGTTTGAATCGCGATTTAGATACATTTGGTATCAAATTGATCAAAATAGTTGGTGCAGTTGGAGTAATCTTAGGGCTTCTAATTCTTATCGCTTTTTGGGTTTGGGTTATTCGGTGGCTATATCAAGTTTGGTAATTTTTCCATTCACTTTTTATTTTAACTTGATTTCGTTTTTTACATTTTCTTTTGATTAGCAAAAATTAACTTTTTAAAATTTTAACTTTGAACAAGTGAAGAAAGTTCAAACAAATTATCCCGTAATTCAATTTACTTCAAGTATTGTTTCGTATTTGAGTTTTCTAAATTTTTTGTTCTTTCTAAATTTGTTTTTTCATTCGCAGTTTCAGGTTTATGGACAAATAGCGAGATCAGAAATATTTGAAAATAAAGATTCATTCATAGTTAAAAAGGACACAAATCTAATTGATTCACATCCAGATTTAGTTATTCCCCTCTTTCAACGTATAGATAAGGATACCATTTTATTAGGACCAAATGATGAGTTAATTTTTGATCAATATACAGCTCTCGGAAAACCAGGCGTTTACGATGCGCTTCACTCGTTTAATTACAGGAGAAGCGACAAGTTTGGTGGTTATATCAATGACAAGGTGAATGCCGGATTGGAGCGAATAAGACAAAAGGGGTTT
>JBMLTP010000273.1:639-6823 GCA_049239885.1 Crocinitomicaceae bacterium | reverse complement strand
TACATTCAAGTCGATCCATTGACATTAACTGTTTATTGGTTTGCAATTGTGGGTCCGAGTCGCGATGGTTTTTCGTATGTTCGTATGGACAGCCGTGGTTCTGCAGGAGGCTATTTACGAGCTGTTCAAAAGCAGTTACCTAGAATGCATAAGTTGTATCCGGATTTAAAACCAGTCAAGTTTCTGGAATTCAATGAAAACGTAATAGTCTGTTACACGTGGGATGGAAAGATGCTTGACAATTATTGCTCCATGTTAAATATTCAACAACATTTTTTTAAGTATCGAAAAAGATATGACGATGAAAAAACATTAAAATCTGAAAGTTTACTAGATGTTATTTTTCAAGAAGATTTAAAACAGGACACGATACAAGTTCAAGATATTGATTCAACAACAACACAAATAAAAATAAACAATGAATCAAAAGTCATTGATCAGAAAGTAATTCCAAAGAAAAAGCCTATCACGCGTTATTACAAAGTAAAATCTGGTGATACCCTTTCTGAAATCGCGGAAAAACATCACACATCTGTTGCCAAAATCAAAAAAATAAACAACCTGAAAAGCGATAACCTTCGAATAGGTCAGTCGTTGAAAATTCCGAGTTGATTGTTCTTAGTTTAAATTTGTAATGACAACTTGGGTTTATTAGCACTCGATATGTTGATAAAAACCAAAAATATTACCATAAATCTATTCAGTAAGTATCTAATTTTGTTGGATAAATAAACTTTCGAGTAAAATCTTATTTAATTATGGCTGATATTTTTGAAAAAATCAAAGCGAATAGAGGTCCAATTGGTATGCACGCCAAGGAATCTCATGGTTATTTTACCTTTCCAAAGCTTGAGGGAGATATAGGTCCTCACATGAATTTTAGAAGTAAAAAACGACTTAATTGGTCTTTAAATAATTATTTAGGATTAGCTAATCATCCAGAAGTTCGAAAAGCTGATGCCGAGGCCGCTGCCGATTTTGGTTTTGCAATGCCTATGGGTGCGAGAATGATGAGTGGAAATTCCAATTATCACGAACAATTAGAGGCTGAATTATCTGCTTTCGTAGAAAAAGAAGATACGATTCTATGTAATTTCGGATATCAGGCAATGGTTTCTGCAATTGATTGTTTGGTTGATCGACATGATGTAATTGTATATGATGCGGAATCTCATGCTTGTATATTGGACGGTGTTCGTCTTCATATGGGAAAGAGATATGTTTTTAAACATAATGATATTGAGGATTGTGAAAAGCAATTACAACGTGCGACAAAACTCGCTGAAGAAACCGGAGGTGCTATTCTAGTAATCACCGAAGGAGTTTTTGGAATGCGCGGAGATCAAGGTTTAGTAAAAGAAATTGTTGATTTGAAAAAGAAATACAATTTCAGACTTTTCGTTGACGATGCACATGGAATTGGAACACTTGGAGCAAAAGGTGGAGGAACTGGACAAGAGCAAGGTTGTCAAGATGGAATTGATGTTTATTTCGGGACATTTGCAAAGTCATTTGCTCTAATTGGTGGATTTATATCAAGCGACGAGCAAGTCGTTGAGTATCTTCGTTACAACATGCGTTCTCAAATTTTTGCGAAAGCCCTTCCAATGCCATTGGTAAAAGGAGCATTAAAAAGATTGGAATTGATGCGAAATCATCCTGAATTAAAGGATAAACTATGGGAAATCACGAATGCGCTTCAATCAGGTTTGAAAAATGCAGGTTTTGAAATTGGTCCAACTAACTCGTGTGTGACTCCTGTTTATTTGAATGGATCAATTCCAGAATCAACAAATCTAATCTATGACTTGCGTGAAAACTATAACGTTTTCTGTTCAATGGTCGTATATCCTGTAGTTCCAAAAGGCATGATTATTTTACGATTGATTCCAACGGCCGTTCATACCTTGGAAGATGTAAACTATACAATTGAATGTTTCTCTAAAATAGTTGGAAAGCTTAAAAATGGAGAATATATGTCAGATAAAATCGCTTCGGTTTAATCAAAAAATAAATAGATACAGAGTCGCTTCAAATTGGAGCGACTTTTTTTTTGATTAATTATTTAGAACAGGTATAGACAAAAGCTGGAGGAAAATTGAAAGCCGTAAAATCAACTTTAACGGAGTGAAAATTCCTTTTTAATGTTTTTAATGATTGGAGGGAATACTGAAATTGAACAAATTTACCACTATCGTCTAAGCAATCTTTCGCTGTTTCAATCACATTCTTTCTTAACTCAGATGGAAAATTTGCCAAAGGGAGAGACGAAATAATCAAATCTGCTTTTTCAAAACCTAGTTCCTTCAAATAAAATCCTATTTGGTCTGCGGAGCCATGTTTTAAATGCAAATTGGGATGATGAAATTTACTTTCTAGCGTATTAAAAAAATCATCGTTTAATTCAACAACTATTAATTGCGTAGTTGCACCAATCTTTTCAAGAATTTTCTCAGTAAAAACACCCGTTCCTGGACCTAATTCGACAACCACTTTAGCTTCTTTAATCGGAATGTGGTTCAACATTTTCGCAGCTAAAAATCGGGAACTTGGTGTCATTGAGCCCACCATTTTGTTTTGCTTAAAAAACTGTTTTAAAAATGAACTTTTTGACACGATATTTAATTATTTAAGGAAGCTTTATCCCCGTTAATAACTGCTAAAACTTTTCCTTTCATCTCTTTATTCAAAAACGGACTATAAGCGTGTTCCGAAATCATCACTTCTGAATTAAATTCCCAAGAAATCATTGGATCAAAAACAGTTAAATCAGCTCGTTCACCAATTTCAATTGGATTATTTGGTATACCTAGAACATTCCTTGCTTTGTGAGATAAGCAATCTAATAGTGTGTTGATTTCTTTAGAGTTACTAGAATTTAATACGGAGAAAACCGTTTGAAGTTGATAAGAACCAAAGCTTGCATAGTCGAACTCCAATTCTTTTTCCTCTTGGTCAACTGGTCGATGATCAGAAGCAACCGTATCAATGGTTCCATCTTTCAATCCTTCCCACAATGCTTGTCGATCTAATTCAGTTCTCAAAACTGGCATTACTTTGTAATTGGAATCAAAGTTCAACATTTCATCCTCTGTGAAGAGAAGATTCATTAAGTTAACATCGGCAGAAAGATTCAATCCTTTTTTCTTTGCCTGACGAATTAATTCAACACCTTCTTTTGAAGAAATTCCAGTTAAGTGAATTGAACCACCTGTATATTCTAACAACCTTAAATTTCGTTCTAATTGAATCACTTCAGCAATTGCGGGATCTGCTTTTAATCCAGTTCGTGTTGATGCAACTCCTTCATTCACCATTCCTTTTCCAGCAATCGAGTTGTCACGACTAAAAGCAATTATTTTACCACCGAAATTCTTTGAATACAATAAAGCTCGGTACATTATTCCTCCATTGACAGGGTTCAAATCATCCGAAAACAAACGAACTCCAGATTGAAACATGTCATACATTTCTGCCAACTCCTCCCCTTTCATAGCTTTTGTTATTGCTCCAATCGGATGAATTTGCACAACATGCGAACTTGCTTTACCTAAAATATATTCTACTTGAGTCTTTCCATCAATTACCGGATTTGTTTTTGGTAAAACTGCAACATGTGTAAAACCGCCTGCCGCAGCTGTATCAAGTCCACTTTCAATCGTTTCCTTGTGCTCAAAACCCGGATCACAGAAATCTGCTTTCAAATCAACCCATCCTTGTGAGACAGATGAGTTTGGTGATTCAACGAGAATTGCATCATCAATTTTAACAGAATCGCTAATTTCCTTTATGATTCCATTTTCAATCAAAATGTCTTTGGTTTGACCAAAATAACTTGATTGTGAGTCTAAAATTTTTACTCGCTTAAGAACTATTCGCATTGAACTCAAAATTATTATTTCCAAAAACGCAACAAAGCCATTTCACATAATACAAAAAGAAGTGCAAGCAATAAAAATAATCGCCAGTACTCTTTCGGTTTTTGTAAATCGACCATCGTTACACTTTGACCATTTTCGACGGAGTTAAAGTTAATGTTTTTTACTCCTTGTTCCTTTAATTTAGTTTCAACATCTTCTTTCGAGACATAGTTCATTTCTGATTCAGCTCGATCATAATTCAAAGCTATCCCATTAATCGGGCTGTCTGTTTTTATTACATAATTTCCAGATTTCAACTTTTCAATCGCTTCTGGACCTGAAATCGAAATGTTGACAGCCAAGCCATTTTTTGAAACGATTGGAATATATTCAAATTCTTTATTTACCAATTTCAAAGGTGTTTCATCAGCAAAATCTTCGAATAACATCAATTTATTCTCCTTTCCGATTGTCGCATATAGAGGTAAATTTCGTTTTGAAAACTCACCTGCTCTTAAAAGTATAGTTGGAAATAAGGCATTTTCAGTAAAATTTCCGAATTCAGTATTCAACGAACTTGAATATAGATAAACAGATTCATTTGTTCTTAACAGCAATGGTGAACCATTTCTTAAGGTGATTAATGGGAAAATGGTTGATTGACGAAAATTTGGCAAACCATAACATTTTGTCACACTTGGTAAATTCAAACTGGTATTTTCTTTTTCAAATACGTTTTTGAAGAACGGGTCTTTATATTCTACCTTATCTATTTTTGTTCCTTCACGGGCAACGGCTGAAAGTGTTGGAAGTCCCAATTCATTCAAGAAGTTTCCGTAGTCATTTGAGTTCACTTTTGAACCCGGAAAAATAAAAATACTTCCACCTTGATTTTTGAAATCAACTAATTCAGAAGCAAGGCCTGATGAAATTTCATTTAATCCGTTTAAAACAATTAAGTCTGTTCCTTTTAATTCTTCTCGCGTAAAACTCATATCGGAAATGGACTTGATCTTGTAAAATGATTCAATCCCATAAACGCGATTAACTGAAGGACTTGCATCTTCTCCATTTAGAATCAACACCCCTGCACTTGCTGCAACGTTGTATGAGAAGTAAAAGTCATCATCCCAAAAAAGTTGCTTATCGTTAACGCTGACTTTGCCTTCAACCAATCCCGACTTATTATTTGTAATTTGAAAATTAGCAACAGCCGATTTTTTAGCTGGAATATCGATAAATAAAGTTCGTTTTTGAGATCCAGCTTGCATTGATAGTTCAGCATTCACGATGTCGTTTTCGGAGAGATTCTTGACTTGAACAAAAAATTCATTGGGTTCGTCTTTTTTATGAATAGGTGACGCAAACCAAACGGACTCTATTAATAAGTTACTGATTTCTTGCGGTGTAATTTGAATGGGATAATAAAAGGCATTTTCGTCAACTTTCAATTTATCAGTTTCAAATTGATTTTTCTGGAAATCTGAAAGGAAAACATATTGGCGAACCGCAAGATTAAAATTTTCCTGATTTTCCCGATCAATAAATTCTTTTTGCCAATTTAAAACATCCTGTAAATTCCTACGAATTGGAGTTGATTCAATTTTCTCAAGGTAATCTAACGCTTCAACCTTGGTGATAAGGCGTTGTTCGATTCCATCCAATTTATTCGTAGCTAATAGAATATGTGTTTCCGGCTCCGCGTCTTTTAAAATTCTTCGCGTCAATTCCTTCGCTTCGGAAAGCAATTCCCCCTCAGTTCCTTTTGCAGTCATTGAAAACGAATTATCGATGTAAATAGCCAAAACACTTTTCCCAGCAGAATTATTTTTTGATGTTCCAATAAAAGGCTGAGCAAAGCAAATAATAAGAAAAGCCATTGCAAGTAATCTAGAAACCAATACAAGTAAATGCTTTAGTTTTTGAGTCGATTTTTGCTCTTGTTGAACGTATTTAAGAAATTTTAGAGACGGAAAAAATAACGTTTTGTGTCTACGAAAATGGAATAAGTGAATGATGATTGGAATAAGTAGAAAGAACAATAACCACAAAAATTCCGGATGCACAAATTCCATGTTTCAAAGATACGAAATTATGTTATTATTTCTTTTACTCAATTTTGAATGAACGAAGAATTAGAATCCTTAAAATAATACTTTTTTAAACAAAAAAAGGGAGATTACTCTCCCTTTCAACTATAAATTTAATTTATTATTTAGCTGTAGAATCCGATTTCGCTAAGGTATAAATTACCAAACCAAATCCAATTTTGTTTACTGCATCACCGATGTTATAGACTACATCCATCCATGGGTTATTTAACT
>JBMLTP010000273.1:0-629 GCA_049239885.1 Crocinitomicaceae bacterium | reverse complement strand
AACTCGCTACCAAAAGCACCGAATAATCCACCTGGAGTTCCAATGATATAGCCTAAAGGATAGATCGCCCATCCAACCAATACAAACCAAGCCAAAACACGAGTCGCTTTAGCAACCGATGGACCTGCTGTATTAGATAAACTTGCAACCTCTCCAAACCATACTAAATATGCAATGTAGAAATAAGCTGCTCCGGAAATTACTCCCCACAATACACTATTTCCACGATCTGTAGCTTCTCCAAAGAAACCTGTAACAAGCATAACAACAGATGCAAGAATTAACTTCCATAGTAAAGAAGTCTTTGCGCCTGCTTTTTTAGTTATTAAATAAAACTCCACACACATTAACGGAACCGTTAATAACCAGTCTACATAACGGAAGAACGTTGGTGAACTTCCTGTTTGAATAAAATAATCACGCATGTAGTAATAGTGCACTGCAGCTATAAACGTGATTAATCCAGAAACTAGGACAGACGTTCTCCACTTCTCACCTACATTTCTAATCTCAAAGAAAAAGAAAGCAGAAGCCGCCATCATCGCCATCGTCCCCACAAAAAAAGTAAACGCCGTCGCTTGGTTAATTCCCAAACCTTGGCTAGCATCAAATAGATTAGATGCAGTAAT
>JBMLTP010000272.1:7549-7763 GCA_049239885.1 Crocinitomicaceae bacterium | reverse complement strand
AAGAATGAAGTTCAGACTTCCAATCAAAAGGAAAAAGTAGAGGAAACATCGAATATCAAAACGATTGAGAATAATTCAACGTCTAATGAAGTTGCTAAGAATGAAGTTCAGAATACGAGTCAGAACGAAAAAGTAGAGGAGCCAACGAATAAATCGTTAGAGAATAATTCAACGTCTAATGAAGTTGCTAAGAATGAAGTTCAGAATACGAGTC
>JBMLTP010000272.1:0-7449 GCA_049239885.1 Crocinitomicaceae bacterium | reverse complement strand
AGAACGAAAAAGTAGAGGAGCCAACGAATAAATCGTTAGAGAATAATTCAACGTCCAATGAAGTTGCTAAGAATGAAGTTGAGCCTTCCAATCAAAATGAAAAAGTAGTTGAGACAACGAATAATACTATTGAGAATAATTCCACATTTAATGAAGTTGCCAAAAATGAAGTTGAGCCTTCCAATCAAAAGGAGAAAGTAGAGGAAACATCGAATAATAAAACGATTGAGAATAATTCAACGTCAAATGAAGTTGCAAAGAATGAAATTCAGACTTCCAATCAAAATGAAAAAGTAGTTGAGACAACGAATAATACGATTGAGAATAATTCTAGTTCAATCGAAGTCGTCAAGAATCAAAATTCAAATAACCAATTCACTCCCTCTCCTGAGGATTTAAAGCAATCGGTTTTGTATAATTTGAATGCTGCAAACCTTGAGCGACAGATTGCCATCAAGAAAGAGGAGATTACAAAAGCTTCATCTGAAAAGGAAAAAGTACAACTAGAACAAGAATTATTAGATTTAGCAGAGGAATCAGAGATCAATTACAAAAGGAGCTTGGAAATTGAGAAAAGAGCTTCTTTTAATAAGAACTTTCCCGACTTGAAGTTTGAATCAAATCTCGATTTAAATGCAGAATTGAATGAGCTAAAAATGAAAGAAAATTCCATTCAAATCAAAATTGCTTCCTCTGTCAACGAAAAAGAAAAACTTCTGCTGAAGGAACAGAAAAATCAATTGGCTTCTATTCGTTCAGATTTGGAAAACAAAGTTAAAGGGTTCGAACAAAAATCCGATCTTAAAACTCAAGTTCCACTTATCACAGTTGAGCCTTCGGAACGAGAAATGGATGTTTTGCGTCAAGATGAAAATTACCGGAAATACATTGAGCAAAGACTAATTTATAATAATTCATTGGAGGAATTGGAATTGGCCAAAGCTAAAAATAAGAAGCAGAGGGAAGAGATTAACAAAATATTGATTGAATCGGAGACAAATCAGTTAAGCGACGAGCTAATGGAATTAGGATATCAATTACGTCGAAACGAGGAGCTGATGAAGTTAAAAGAGAATAAACTAAATGACGAACTTGCTAAACTTAATTCCTTTGAGAATTTCAAACAATTCGAATGGATGTTAGTAAATGGAGTCAAACCAACAAAACGCTTAGAGGTTATCGAAAATTCTCAAGTTCTTCAGCAGACTTTTTTCATTGGACGAAATTCCGAAGTTGCTGTGGATAAACCGCTTCCAGTTAATGTTAATAGTCCTTCTGGTTTAGTCTATCGTGTTCAAGTTGGTGCGTTTCGAAAACCGATTCCAAATGATGCCTTTCGCGATTTCTCCCCTGTTTCGGGGGATATTTTGACTAATGGTTTGACGTGTTATATGGCCGGTTATTTTAACAGCGCAAAAAATGCAATTGATGCCCGAAAGAAAATTCGAGCGTTAGGTTATGCAGACGCTTTCATAGTCGCGTATTGTGATGGAAAGCGAATTTCTTTTGCCAAAGGTCGTGAACTGGAAATTTCTGGACAATGTAAATCTTTGTCTGATAACGAATTAATTCTCGCTTTAAGTCAGAATAATCCAAGTTCAAATGCTCAAAACAACTCCCAAATTCTGGTTCAACAAACAAGTCAAACGGCACAAAACTATTTAGACGTTCCAAATGCGAAAAAATCGGAGTTAGGAGAAATGAATCAACATTTGTTCTTTACCGTTCAAGTTGGAGTCTACAACAAACCCATAACGAATGATCAATTGAAAGGATTTGATGATTTGATTACTTTCAAAACGGAAAAAGGTCAGTTTCGTTATTCATCAGGAATGTTTGAAAGTGTGAATGATGGTAAGACACATAAAACGCAAGCTATTGCCAAAGGGGTTGCGGATGCTTATGTTGTTGCCTATTACCAAGGAAAAAGAATTTCTATTGCGGAAGCAAATAAATTGTTGGCGCAAAATGGACCTGTAATTTTGAAAAAATCTATTAAAACTGAACCCAATACGAATTCAAATCTTTCTGGTACAATTGTATCAATTGAAATGCAATTACCTACTTTTAAAAGAATTGTAAATGAGGATTCATTGATTCAGTATTCATTAGTTTGTGAAGAAGATGAAATTGTGTCAAAATTGGAAAAATTGAACCGAATCGGGATTTTTACGTATCAATCGGAAACTGGTAAAATTGTGTCTCCCAAAATGAAAACAAGTGAAGTTTCAAAAATACAGAGAGAATACTTTAAAGATTTTAAAAATGACAATCAAAAAATTGATTCCAGTTTATTAATCGAATTGAATGTCACTAATAAACTTACCATAGGTTCTTTCGCTGATTGGCTTATGCGCTGTGAGTTTAATTATCGAATTGAAAAAAAGGAAGATAAAGAGTTTTTGAATTTATATTTAGTAAATGAATTTCAACGCGATTTAGTAATAAAAAAGGCGGAAGAATTTGCAATTTCAATTAAAAACAAATGAGGATGAGTCAAACTGAAACACAAGTAGAAGTAGCAACCTTGCAGGAGCTTGTATCTGAGTTTAATATTGTTCTTTACAACGATGATGTAAATACATTTGATCACGTGATCAATTGTTTGGTTCGTATATGTGATCATGAGCCGATACAAGCGGAGCAATGCGCGTGGATAGTTCATTTGAATGGTAAATGTGCAGTTAAAACCGGAGTATACGATGAGTTGGAGCCCTTGTGTAATCAGCTTCTGGATAATGGTCTTTCCGTTAAATTAGAATAAAAAGCAAATGAAGATAACATTTCAGTCAAAAGCCACTTTATTCATTGCATTGATGAGTCTCGTTGGTCTAATCGCATTGAAATTAGCCAATCAGGAAGCACAACCTATTTTTGTGCTAGACGGCAATTTTAATTATGGAAGTTGGCAATGGTATTTGAGTACCGTTTTTTATGTTTTTGGGCACTCCAATGTTGAACATTTCATTGGGAATATGGCGATACTATTGCTGTTGGGTCCAATAATTGAATTGAAATATGGTTACAAGCAACTTTTATTGATGTCTGGAATTACCGCACTGGTAACAGGAATTTTTCATGTCTTACTTTGGGATAATGGGCTCTTGGGGTGCAGTGGAATCGTATTTATGTATATCGTTTTGGTTACCCTGTTAAATGCCAAGGGTAAGGAAATTCCATTTACGTTTATTTTAGTTGTTTTACTTTATCTCGGACAAGAGATTTATTCCTCATTTCAAAAGGATGAAATCTCGCATTTCGCTCATTTGTTTGGTGGCGCGATGGGGGCATTTTGGGGATATTACAAGAAATAATTTAGTGTTTATTAAAACCATTCAAATTCTGTTAGAGAATTTATAACAGTGTAACAATTTCTGAAGAAGAGGTTTTAAACACATGGAAAAAATTAAAAAAGTTATCTTTCTGATTAGCTTCCCAGCTATTTCAATTTCTCAAGAGTATGAAATTCTTAAGCATGATAAACCTATTTTAATACAGGAACTTAAACAGTTAAATTCCCGTTCACGTGAATGTAATTTGAGTATTTTGCCAAATTCAAAATCCATTTATTACATGTCGGATCGAGAGTTGAAGAATGGAAGTTTGGGTGGTAATGGTGATATTTTTCGTTCTGATTTAGAAAATGGAATTTGGGGAGAGCCTATTGAACTCGGACCTTCCATAAATACCTATTCAGGAGAAGATGAGCCAACTTTCAGTTCAAATGGAACGGTCATGTATTATCAAAGTTGGGCAGGATCTTGGAAAAGTTCTGGCGGTCCATACTATATGGCAAAATTGGTTAATGGCGTTTGGGAAAAGCAAGGGAGTATTGGAAAGAATATTAGTCAGTTTTTCGCTGATCAATCCAATATTAATTTCGGTTATGCCACTGATGGAATGGCCGTTTCTCCTGATGGAAATTTATTCATCGTTGCTTGTGGTGCAGATTACAGGGGAGCAATGGATTTGTACTACAGTGTAAAGAAAAATAACGTTTGGTCATATCCTGAATTGATGGGCATTAGCACCGACGGCGATGAACGTTCTGTTTTTATTGCTGGTGATAGTAAGACAATTTACTATAGTAGCAACGGAATGGGTGGTTTTGGGGGACTTGATATTTTTAAAGTTAAAATTGAAGGAAATGGAAAATTAGGAATGCCAGTTAATATTGGAGCGCCTTTTAATACAAACAATGACGATATGGGATTTGTTGCATCTGCTGACGGCAAATCAGCTTTTTTTATTCGGAATTTAGACATTTATTTTGCTGATATTTCTCAACTTGAGGAAGCCATAAAACCAACGATTCAACCAATTTCAGAAGATGTTCCTCAACCAGTGAAAAAAGATAATATTTCCTCACAACTTCCAAAATCTGATAAAAGGGATTTGATCATCTACTTTGATTTTGATAATACGTTGATTACACAGGAGTCTTTGGATGTTTTAAGTAAAATTAAATCGGAGGGAGCAAAAATTGAAGTAAATGGCTACTGTGACAGTGATGGTTCAACAAATTACAATATTGATCTTGCTTCAAGGCGCTGTGACGCTGTAATTGAAGAACTAGTTAGACTTGGAATTTCTTCCTCAAACATCAAGAAAAACAGTTTTGGAGAATCTCATCCTGCGTCGGATAATTCGAGTGAAAAAGGTAAGTCTTTGAATCGCAGAGTGGTTATAAAGTTGAATTAATCTTTTCTCATCGATACAAATCGAAAATTAATAACAACTTCGTAGGATATAAAATTGTTCCCACATTTTCCAGGAACCCAAGGCGGCATTTTTTTGATTAACTCGATTATTGCTTTTTCAGCAGATTTTAATTCAGAATTGACAAAACGAATGCGTGAGATTCTGCCATTCGGGTTGATGATGAATGAGACTTGTGTGTTGAAACTCGTATCAGCGATTTCGTTTTCTAGAGGAGGGAAAGAAGCATTTGATTCGTAGAAATCCATTAAATCGATTTGTCCAGATTTAAATTGAGGTAAAATATCAGCATTCGTGTAAATCCGTTCATATGTTAATGAATCAATGTAGAATTCACACTTCTTTACATTCGGATTTAGAACTCTGACTGGCGCTGTTATTAAATCCAACGAATCTAAGTCTACTTGATTTGCTTCCCTTGTTCGTGTACATTGGTTAGTCCAAAACGTGTTTTTCAGTTGAACATTTTCATTGATGTAGTTTTTGAATTCGGAAGATTTGAACAAATCAGATCCACTGAATACTAGAAACTCCTTCCCAACCTCAAATGCGTTGAATCCGCAACTTGCTGAACTGCGCGGCGTAAAAATTGTCAAGGTATCAAAATGGGATTGATTTTTATAAGCTTTTAAAACCACCACTTTAACACTAGTTACATTCGGGTTTATTGTTGAAAGATCCAATAATTGACCTTTATCTTTCGCCCATATAACGATGGAGTCAGACCAATTCGGTAGAAGCGTTTCAGAATAGGTGATGAATTCCTTCGATAAGACTTTTCCGTGAATGACAAACCTGGAATTTTCGAAGGAATTTTCAATTGAACTTGAAGTCTTACAATCGCAAGCCAGAATTAAGAAATTAAAATTGAATATCAGGATGAATACAAATAAGAAGCGTTTCATTTTTTATTTTATCATAATCTCATCCATAAAAATCCAAGGCCTATTTCCTTCACCAGGAAAACCCGTTGGAATTTGTCCGATTCCATAAATCGTAATTCGTATTTTTTCGGCTTTCGAATTTAAATCGAAATTCCATTTTTCAGGGCAGGGTGCGTAACCGTCAAGTGATGGACCACAACCTTGTCCGGAATTCATCCCATTTTTCGGTAAAATAGTTTGTATGCTAATCATATCGGGAGTATGAATCCAGCTTCCGTCGTCTTGTAAAAAACTTAATTCGATATCTTTGATTTTTGTCCGTTTTCCCAAGTCAATTTCTATAATTATGGAATCTGCGTCAAATCCAATCCATTCGTTTCCTTTCCAAGGTCTTGATCCGTATTGGCCGTCAACAAGAATTACATCGCTTTCATTGTATTTTGGGCTTGGTTGCGTGATGTAATTAATTTTTGCTCCAAGTCCCAAATGATTTGTAATCGTTACAAATTCCTCATTCGGATTCAATTCATCTTTAACGGTTGAGGAAACATATTGGACTTTTTTTACTTTTCGTTTTGTTCGGATAATTGAAAATGAGTTGGTTGATTCGTTTATCTGACCATTTTTTATTTCTAATCCTTGAGAATTAAGTTCAATGCCATTTTCTAATCTGACGGTCTTAATCGTTTTTTTTAGAATACTCTTTGAAAAATTGACGTTTAACTTTTCTAAAAATGGAAAGTGTTTAGTTATTAAGGTCGACAGAAAAGTGCTATAATCCGGTTTGTTTGAACTCCATAAGACTTGGCTCAAGGCAATTGCTCTAGGAAAAGCCATATACTCTAGTTGTTTGAAGTTTGGAATGTATTCCGTCCATAAATTGGCTTGAGCACCTAAAACAAAGGCTGCTTCATCGGGAGTCATTTCTTTTGGAACTGGGTTGAATTCATAAACCTTCTCAACTGATGTGTATCCTCCAATTGCCAGAGGTTCATCTTTACTTTTTCCTTGATAATGATCGAAATAACAATGAGAACCTGGAGACATTACAACATAATGTTTTTGCTTTGCGGCTTCCAATCCTCCCTCAAAACCTCTCCACGACATTACTGCCGCATTTGGCGATAAACCACCTTCCAGAATTTCATCCCATCCCATTAATTTTTTTCCTTTCAAACTAAGGAATGTGTCCATTCGCTTGATGAAATAACTTTGAAGTTCGTGTTCATCTTTGAGGCCGTTGGCTTTGATGATAAGCTGACATTTTGGACAATTTTTCCACCTAGTTTTTGGAGCTTCATCTCCACCAATATGGATGTATTCTCCTGGAAATAACTCAACGACTTCGTTAATTACATCTTGAAGAAACAAAATGCTCTCCTCTTTCGAACAAAAAATATCATCAAAAACGCCCCACAATCCTTCAACACCTTGTTGTTTACCTGTGCAAGAAAGTTCAGGATATGCTGCAAGTGCTGCTCTTGCGTGACCAGGCATTTCAATTTCAGGGACAATGGTGATGTATCTATCTGCCGCATATTGAACAACATCTTTAATCTGTTCCTGCGTATAAAATCCTCCATAACGTTTACGCTCATAGGTTCTCGGCCTCGTTGAATAGTGATTCTCAACTGTGCTATCACGCCAAGCGCCAATTTCAGTAAGTTTCGGATATTTCTTGATTTCAATTCTCCATCCTTGGTCGTCCGTTAAGTGCCAGTGAAAGGTATTGAATTTATAGAGCGCCATTAAATCGATAAAACGCTTCACTTCTTCAACAGTGAAAAAATGACGTGCAACATCCAAATGCAATCCGCGCCATTGGAAGTTGGGATAATCCTTTACA
>JBMLTP010000271.1:0-8065 GCA_049239885.1 Crocinitomicaceae bacterium | reverse complement strand
ATTTACATTCTCTCAAGGTGGTTGCTACGACATTACTCTAACTACAACTCAAAACGGATGTTCTAATACTGCAACAATACAAGATTATATCTGCGTAGAGAATCCACCAGTGGCTTCATTTACAACAAGCCCGAATGTGTTTACGCAACCAAACCAAAGCATTTCTTTCAATAATAACTCCGTTGGAGCTAGCAGCTATACATGGAACTTTGGTGATGGAAATTCATCCTACGAATTCAATCCAACTCATACTTTTGCAAACACGATAAATGGTTACAATGTAACATTAACTGCAACATCTCCTTTGGGTTGCGCGGATTCTTACCAAGTAACTATTGAATACCAAGAAGGTGAAATTTTCTATATTCCAAACACATTTACTCCTGATGGTGACAATTACAATCAGACATTTAAACCAATTTTTACCTCAGGCTTTGATCCATACAATTTCGAAATGTACATCTTCAACCGTTGGGGTGAAATTCTTTTTGAAACAAATGATGTGAAAATGGGATGGGATGGTTCTTATGGATTAGATGGAAGAGACGTACAAGAAGGAACTTATACTTATAAAATTATCTATAAAAACCCTAAAGTTGATGAACGTAAAATTGTTGTTGGGCATGTTACTTTAATTCGTTAAAGCGTTGTTAAAAAAGGTTAAGTAAAAGAAGATCCTCTTCGAAAATTATTTAGTTTCGTAGAGTTACAATGAAAAAGATTCGACTTAGCTTAGCTTCAATTCTACTCGTAATTTCTGTGTTGTGTCTGTTAATCATACAGGCGTTTCAAATGATTCAGCTTTATGATCGGAAAACGACACAATTTAAAACCAACGTTCACAATTGTTTGGACAAAATCGCCTTTCGCCACGAAAAAGCCGAAGACTTGAGGCGCTATCTTCAAATTGTAAATCGAGATTTTAGTGGTCACTACAAGGATGTCCTAAGACAAGAATTTAAAGATTTGATCTCAGCCAATGAATCAATCGCTATTGAAGACACAAGCCTTTTCGTTAACGGAAAAATGGAGAATTACCTTGTTATTCGAGGAAAAGCATATGACTCAATTTCAGGTGTTACTGCTGAACAAAAAGTTTTAGCAAGAGATGTTCGGGAAATCAGAGATCTCGTGCAACATCATGGAATTAATATTCCTACTTCGGATACAGGAAAACTGACCATCCAACTTAATCAAAAAGTACTTCAGCAAATTTTTAAAAAAGCTAAGTTCATCAATGAAATGATGGTTCAGGCTTTTAGAGACAATGTATATCAAACACCACAAACTCGTATTGACCCTATTTTTTTAGATTCGGTGATTCATATGGAATTATCCAAAGAAGATCTTCCAAAAGAATATAAATTCGCTGTTGTCAACGAATACGGGACTAAAATTAATTTTAGCGTACGACCGAAATCTTACGACGGCAACATTTCGATTGACAAATCTTCTAAAACTAATCTCTTTCCGAGCAATTCCCTTGACGAAAACTTATATTTACATATTTACTTTCCAAAGAAAAACGCATATATAATTAAAGAAATGAAAGCATCTTTAGTTGTAACAATTCTGCTCGTAGTAATGATTATTATTGCACTCGTGTTTATGTTTAGAACGATATTGGAACAAAAGAAACTCTCTGAGATGAAAACCGATTTCATTTCTAATATGACGCATGAGTTTAAAACTCCAATTTCGACTATCGCTTTAGCTTGCGAAGCACTTGGAGATAAAGATATGATTCAATCCAACAGTCAGGGTGAAACAGCTCCATTTATTAAAATGATTCAGCAAGAGAATAAACGATTGGAATTATTAGTTGAAAGTATTTTGCAAAGCGCAGTAATTGACAAAGGAGAGATAAAAGCAAACATCGAAAAGATAGAATTGAAAGAACTTATCGAAAATTTGATATCGAATGCGCAATTTAGAATTCAAGGATCCAATGGGTCCATAAACTTTGTAGCAGAAGGAAATGAGTTCTATTTGAATGCAGACAGAATGCATATTACCAATTTAATAGCCAACTTGATTGATAACGCGATCAAATACAGCAAGGAAATCCCTGAAATAAACATTTCCCTAGTAAAAAACACTAAAACCTTTGTTTTGAGCGTTAGTGATAAAGGAATTGGTATTAAAAAGGAATATCTTCCAAAGATTTTTGATAAACTTTACCGCATTCCGACAGGCAACATTCACAATGTCAAGGGTTTCGGATTAGGATTGAATTACGTAAAATCAATTTGTGAGGAATATGATTGGAATATTGAAGTCAAAAGTCAATTTGGAGAAGGATCAACATTTAATGTAACATTTAATACAAAATCAAAATGGAAAAGAAATTAAACATACTATTAGCGGAGGATGATGAAAATCTCGGCCAATTGTTATTTACCTATTTACAAGGGAAAGGATTTTCCGTTAATTTGGCTCGCAACGGAAAATTAGCTTATGAAAAATTCACTGGAACCAAAACGAAATTCGATTTTTTGATTCTAGATGTGATGATGCCTGAAATGGACGGCTTCACATTAGCCAAAGAAATTCGCGAAATCGACAAGCAAGTTCCAATATTGTTTTTAACTGCAAAATCGATGAAGGAAGATAAACTACAAGGCTTTGAACTTGGAGCTGACGATTATTTGACCAAACCTTTCTCGATGGAAGAGTTATTAGCTCGAATGAATGCTATTTTAAAACGTGTAGCTCCTGATGTCAAAAATGTGAAAGAGCAACTTTTCATCGGAAAAATCCCATACGAACCTGAATTGAGCATTTTAAAACTGGCTGAAGGAGATAAAAAGTTGACTACGAAAGAAAATCAATTATTGAACCTTCTGATTAAAAATAAAAATGAAATATTGGATCGAAATGCCACACTTCGAGCTGTATGGGGCGACGATAATTATTTCAATGGACGAAGCATGGATGTATACATCGCAAAGTTGCGCAAACTGCTGAAAGAAGATCCAAACATTGAAATTATGAATATACACGGTGTTGGATTTAAGCTTTTGGTGAAAGAATAAGCTATTGAATGCAAAAAACGTTTCTATCCAGCTTACTGATAACGATTTTTTTAAATCTTTTGATCAAACCGCTAGCGCTGTTTGGAATAGATGCGACCGTTCAAAATAGGGTTGGTCCAGAGGAATATGGACTGTATTTCTCGCTTTTGAACTTATCGGTTATATTGAATATGCTTCTCGATCTTGGGATAAACAATTACACAATAAAAAGTATTGCCCAGAAACCTGAAATTGCCAAACGCTACTTTGGAAAGATTTTCACTTTTCGGTTGATTCTGTTTTTGATTTATTTTTCGGCGTTGATGCTTTTCGCTTATGTTTTAAATTATGCTTCAAAAGCGATTTTTATAATGACAATTTTAGGGATCAACCAATTTTTTGTAATGTCAACGGCATACTGCAGGAGTCATTTCTCTGGATTTCATTTTTTTAAACTGGACGCATTGGTTTCCGTTTTGGATCGATTCCTTCTAATCATAATAGGTGGGATGTTCTTGTTTTCATCCTATACAAAAATTGAAATGACGATTGAACTTTTCGTTTGGATTCAGTTTTTTTGTTATTTCAGCACATTTTGTGTCGCGTTGTTTTTACTATTAAAACATGTTGAAAAACCATTTATTAAATGGGACTTAAATTTCAGCTTTTCGTTTATCAAGAAAAGTCTTCCATATGCTGTTTTAATTGTTCTAATGACACTTTACACACGAATGGATGGAGTCATGCTCGAGCGAATTCATCCGAATGGAGCCTATGAATCAGGCATATTTGCACAAGGATTCAGATTACTCGATGCCTTGTATATGTTTGGGATGATTTTCGCCAGTTTGTTGTTTCCTATGTTTTCGAAGCAATTAAAAAGCGACGAGGATGGAGTAAAACCCTTATTAAAATCTTCCGGAAATTTATTGATGTCGGGATCAATTTTAATTGTACTTGTTACCGTATTTAATGCAAATTATCTCTTGGGATTAGTTTATGACAAAGCCAGTGAATCTGTTCCAGCATTTCAGTGGCTGATGTTCGGGTTTTTGGCGATTTGCATGAATTTCATTTTTGGAACGTTACTAACCGCTAATGGTAACTTACGCATTCTCAATATTTCCTCTGCCTTTGGGATTGTTCTTAATGTTGGACTTAATTTTTATTTAATTCCTGAATACGGGGCAGCTGGATCAGCTTTCGCCTCATTCATTACGCAATCATTTATCGCTTTAATCCAATTTTTTTATTGTTTAAAAATCTTTAAACTAGCCGTATCACTCAAAACCATTTTCAATTTTTCTCTTTTTATCACGTTACTGATTTTAGCATCTAAATGGCAATCTAGTGGAAACTTTCTTATTATGACGCAACTGTTGCTTGGCGTTTCCCTCATGTTCCTTTTGTCTTTTATAGATTTAAAAAATTTAAAAGATTTGTTATTAAGGAATCCTAATTTCAAATAAATCCGTAGAAAGTTAGTTTTTAGTATAACTAATAGAAAAACCCTAACTTCGCGCTGAATTTTTTTATGGAAAATAAAGACCTTAATCTCAACGAAGAACGAAATAACCTTTTTCAATTCATTTGGCAAACAAGAAAACCGCTAATTCTATTCACAGGAATTGCTTTTGTCATTTCTGTGGTTGTTTCGTTACTTATTACACCGCTCTACTTATCAACTGCAATTGTATTTCCCGCTGCATCAAGTAATGTTTCATTTTCGGAACAACGAAATGTAAAAGCTGCAGCAATGGATTTTGGAGAGGAAGAGCAAGCGGAACAATTGGTTCAAATATTACAATCGGCACGTATTAAGAATCGAATTGTCGAAAAATATGACTTATTGAAGCATTACGAAATTGAACCTGATGAAACAAATAAAAATTACAAGCTCAACCAAGAATACAATGGCCATTTTACATTTAGTCGTACCAAATATGGCTCGATACAAATAGATGTATTGGATAAAGACCCTAAGCTTGCAGCTAAAATGGCGAATGACATTGTGGATCTCATCGATACGGTAAAAAACGAAATGATTAATGAGCGAACAAGACCAGCTTTTGAAATCAATAAACGAAAAATGCGTCAGCTTGAAACTGAAAGAGATTCGATTTTGACTATTCTCGATAGTTTGTCAAACTTAGGTGTTGTTTCAACTGACATTCGTTCCAATCTATTTCAGGCATTGGTTGACTCCAAAAGTCCAGGTGAAAAAGCTGAAATTCAAGTAAAGATTGACGTCAATAGAAAGTATGGTTCTATGTTGGACGCTTTAGAGCACCGTCGAAATGAAATGATTATCAAAATCGAAGAATTTCGTGTTTCCTACGAACAAGCCGAGTCAGATGCAAATGCCAATTTTACGCACAAATTTATCGTGGAAAAAGCTGTTGTTGCTGACCGGAAAGAAAAACCGAAACGAATGATTATCGTTCTGGTATCGACCATTAGTGGCTTTATCTTTGGCGTGTTCTTTTTATTAATCAGACAACGATTAAGAGAACTTAAACTCAATGCATAGTGCGACTGCTGTCTCAAAACGTTGTTTTTGGAATTGCGGCATTCGTATCCGCTAGCTTAATAACTTTCTTTTTTTGGTTAGACCAGCCCATTTTGTCATTTTTTCCTATTGGAATGATGTTAATTTACTTTGCCATTTATCAAACTGAAAAACTATTTTTGGCGATTTCATTTTTCACACCACTTTCAATAAATATCGAGGAATTTAGTCAAAGTTTTGGGCTATTCTTGCCTACAGAACCACTTTTATTTGGTTTGATGTTACTTTTATCGGCGATTCAAATTCGGAAGCCTTTTTTAGATCAACGTATTTGGAAACACCCCATAATTATAACCGTTCTTTTGTTTATCTGTTGGATTTTCATCTCTTCCATTACTAGTTCACATGTATTGGTGTCATTTAAATTCTTATTGGCCAGAATGTGGTTTTTCATTCCTGTTCTTCTTTTTGGAACCTATTTTTTTCGAAAGGAATCAAATCGAATATCTTTCTTTTGGTTGTTTGTAATTGGATCTTGCATCACGATCGTTTACACCTTATTCCATCACGCTCAATATAATTTTGGAGAAAAAGAAGGACATTGGGTAATGAACCCATTTTTCAAGGATCATACCATTTATGGTGCAATTGTAGCGTTGATCTTACCAATTTCCATTTCCTTATTTTGGTATAAAAAGCACTCGATTCTTATTCAAGTCGTACTTATTTTTTTAATAACATTAATTCTTGTAGGATTATATTTCTCCTACACACGTGCGGCTTGGCTAAGTATCATTATTGCAGTTTTAGTAGGTTTAATTGTGCATTATCGTGTGAATTTTAAATTTCTAATGGGAATCGGCTTGATTGGATTATTCATCGTGTTCTTAAAATGGGACAGCATCGAAATGGAATTGGCTAGGAATAAAAACGAGCACACAACGGAATCCTTCAACGAGCGTTTCCAAAGTGCAGCAAATGTTTCAACAGACGCATCGAACTTGGAGCGAATCAATCGTTGGAGTTGTGCCATTTCCATGTTCAAGGAACGGCCTATTTTTGGTTATGGCCCTGGCACATATGCCTTTGAATATGCCCCTTTTCAAGAACCGGAAAATCTGACGATTATTTCTACCAATTTCGGGGACTTAGGGAATGCCCACAGCGAATACTTAGGCTCACTTTCGGAAATGGGAATTTTCGGATTACTGACATTCTTGATAGTTGTAATCGCAATCTTTTACTCTGCTGTTACACTTTATAATAAATACCCCAATTCAGACGGAAAAAATAGAACAATTGTTATGGGTATCATCCTTGCATTAACAACCTATTTTTCGCACGCGTTCTTGAATAATTTTCTAGATACCGACAAAGCAGCTGTTCCCATTTGGGGTATGTGCGCGATGTTGATTGTAATGGGTTTGGAGGTTAAATCGTCAGCCGTTTCCTCAAAAAAATAATAGGGCCTTAAACGAATATTTGATTCCTAACAACAAGTATTAAGGAATCTACCTCCCAACCCAAAGTTGCGGATTCAAACACTTTGGAATACCTCCAACAACTTGATGGATTTCAAAATGACAAACGGACACATTTCCATCTATCATGAGACTTCCAATGGCCTGTTTCGTGCTTACTTTGGAACCTATGCTAACATAGGTCTCTTTCAGATTACTGTAAACAGAGCGATAGTTCCCGTGCTTGATGATAACCACCTTTCCAGCACCAGTGATACTAAACACACTCGTTACTTCACCTTCGAAAATAGCGCGAACATTTGCCCCTTTTGAACAAGCATAATCCACACCATTGTTATTGGTAAATACATCTGGTAGAGTTGGGTGAGCATTTCGTCCAAAACTTTCCACAATACTCCCTGACGAAACAGGAGCTGGCAATCGACCTTTATTCGATTCAAAGTTCTTTCCTGCAACTGAACCTTCGGAAGTTTCAACAAAAACTGGTGCTTTCGTTTCTTCAGGTTCTTTTTCGGGAGTTTTTTCAGGTGTTGTAATGGTAGAAGGCGTTTTTCCTTTTTCCTTCTCTTTATTTTTTCGGGCTAATTCCTCTTGTTCTTTTTTCTTCTTCGCATCGGCCTCCCTTTTCTTCAATGCTTCCGCTTCTTTTTTCGCTCGTTCAGCCTCTTGCCTGGCAATATCAGCCCTAATAGCTGCATTAATTTTTTGTTTTAATTCTTCCTTCTTCCGCTCATCTTCCTTCAATTGCGCATATAACTTTTGCTCCTCCTGCTTGAATTTCTGATAGGTCTTCTCTTTCGAAAACTTATCCTTGGTAATTTGTTCCCGCTCGATTTTCTTTTCTTCTAAAGCTTTGGATTTCGTTTCCTTTTCCTCCTTAATTTGATTTAATTCCTTGTGAATCAAAGATCGATGTTGCAAAATCAGAGCCATTTGTTTCTTTTGGATTCCAGCAACTTTTTTCAAATATTTCGTTCGTTTTGAAGCCTCATTGTAATTGTCGGAGGATAAAATAAACATAATTTTCCCGTAGTTATTTCGGTGCTTGTAAGCATACAACA
>JBMLTP010000270.1:0-5818 GCA_049239885.1 Crocinitomicaceae bacterium | reverse complement strand
CCCCGACCTTGGCAAGGTCGTGCTCTACCAACTGAGCTATTCTCGCTTAATCTTTCAATTTAAAATCCCAAATCGTTTATTGGGGTGACAAATTTAACGATAATTTTCGTTCAACAAAATTTTAAAATGAAATTATTTCAGTTCTTGCGGAACTTTACTTTGAGTTTTTCAAAAATCCAAATAATCGGAAAAAGTAAACTAAAGTTGTAAAATAGATCTTCAAACGGAATTGTCAATATTCGAAATCCAATGATGTGCTTTTCTGAATACCAAACAATCGGTTCGGCAGTAATGCTTCCTGTTAATATTCCATTGACAATTAAAAATGGAATCAAACAGACCAAATAAGTAAATGCAAAAGATGCAAACCAATTGATTTTTCTCATTGGGGCTATTGAAATGTATATCGCAGTTAATGAGCAAGCGGATAACGTGTAATAATTTGTTGGATTCAAAATGATCAAAACTATTGATAAAACCAACATTACTATTCCGAAAATCTTCGCTGTAACATCCAGTTTAACGTTCGGGAAGTATGCCTTCAAAACTTCGTGAACGAAGACACAGCAATAGGGAACGACTAAGAAAAACAACACTTCTTCCAAGGGTAAATGACCCAGAAATATTCCAAATAAATACTTCGGATTGAATCCCCAAACTTCTAGTTGTGTGAAAAGTTCATCCCAAATTAAAAAGGGAATTCCTACACAAATAATTGAAATTAGTAAAGGCTTCCAATAGCTAATAAAATTTACTTTTTTGTCGAAACTTAAAGCAAATGGGCCAACAATTGAAAGTAGGATAACCCAACCATAAATGCTCATTACTGATTGTGTTTACTTTGATAGGATTTCTTGGCTTCACGGTAAAATTTGGGTGGAACGATTAACATTCCAAAACACTCGCCGTGTTCTTTACCAGTGTGTTTGTGATGAACTTTGTGTGCCTTTCTGATCGCATAAAAATAAGGATGATCGATATCTCGCAACCACTTGAATCTACGATGGATATATACGTCGTGAACTAAAAAATAGGCAAAACCATAAGTTGCAATTCCGAATCCAATCCAAACAGGAACATAATATTGATACATCATTCCCAACATGATACACAACCAAGACGGTATCGCGTAAATCAAAAAGAATACATCATTTTTCTCAAAGAATCCTTCTTCAACTTGATGATGGTCCTTGTGGAAATACCACATATTTCCGTGCATCAAAAACTTGTGTGTCGCCCAAGCCATGAATTCCATTCCAAAAAAAGCTAAAATCAATACAAAAGGGCCCCACCAATACATAGTTAAAATAATATTAAACTAACGAAAAATATTGTCATACAAATTAACAATAAATTATGTACTTTGTTCGATTCCACCAAGTTTAAACGAAAGTATATCGTCTGTAAAATTAACGATATTAGAAACCAACAAACATAATTATAAAAAGGAATTACACCATCTTTCCATAACCAAAAATCAGATCTTATTGCAACAGGCTCCATTAGCATGTCGAAAAGGGTCATCGCGAGCGCACTGAGTATAATTTTTATGAGACCATTCGTATTTATTTTACTAACAAGAGAAGACGAAACAACAGTGAGCATAGCCCAATTAAGTCCAATTACTAAGGGAACTTCAAATACTTTGAAACCAAGGTTTTTACCATAATAATAATCCCCAAACAATAATCCCGTATGCACTCCAATCCATTCAACTAACATTCCTATAAAAAAAGCAAATCCGAGGAATCCACAAAAAGCTTTATTCTTGTCATTTCGTGCTAAAATCAGGATAACGAATGATAGAAGGAGATTGAAATAAGAAAGTCCAAAAAATGAATCTTTGTATGCAGAAATGTGGGTGCCAACGATGCCCACCGTGTAGAAAATGACCAATATTCCGGAAAGAATAATTTCTCTTCTTTTCATTTCAAAAAAAAACAAGCTATGAATCAAAATGTTTGAAATCAATCGCATTATCAATGGTTTCCTCTAATGTGTGAAATTCAATTTCGATAGCTTTTTTAAGTTTGGATTTATCGTATTCAATTGATTTGTATGCGGAATAAGCTGTTTCAATTGAAATTCCAGAATTTCTTCCGGTAACTCTACTAATTGTTTCAGAGATGAAAGCAACAAGTAACGTTAACCAACGCGGAACAGAAATAGATGGAGCTTTTTTTCCAAATTTCAAACACAAATTACTGAATAAATCCCGAAAGGTGATATTCACTCCTGTGCAAAGAAATCTTTCGGAATGAATTGATGATTCCATTAAAAGACGCATGGATTTCGCGACATCTCTTGCGTCTACAATTGCGTTTCTTCCACTTGGGTAAAATGAAATTCCTTTTTCCGCTGTTTTGAAAATCGTTAGAGAGGACTCATCCCAATCGCCGGGGCCAAGGATTACACATGGGTTAATTATGACGGCATTCAATCCCTCTTCGATTCCACGCCAAACTTCTTTTTCCGCTGAAAATTTTGAGACCGAATAACCACTAATTGTCTTTCCATTTTCCCATTTGTCTGACTCTGAAGTTAGACCATTTGGATTAGTGCCAATTGCAGCTGTTGAACTAACATAACAAAGTTTTTTGACGTTCGAATAAAGGCAGAAATTTACAATATTCGCGGTTACATCTCGATTATTTCGAAAACAAGCATTGAAATCTGATTTATAGAATGAAACTTTTCCTGAACAATGGTAAACGTATTCAACATCTAGAAATAATTTATCAACTTGTGAAAGGTTCAATAAATCGCACTCCACCCATTCAATTCTCCCGAATAGCTCTTTTGATAGAGATTTGTGGTAAAACTGGAATAACTTCTCAACTTGATCTAACTTTAATTTGCTGCGATAACTGGCTCTTATTTTCGAGTGATATTGAGTAAGTTCAATAAGCAAATGACTACCCAATAAACCAGTCGCACCAGTGATTAAAATCATGGCTCAAAGCTACAAAGAAATAGTTTGATTCAAGTAATTAAAGACCCCTCTCTAAAAGTTGGTTGTATTTCTCCAACAATTTCAAGTATTTGTTTTTCCAATAGTCTTGACCTTGCTTCTCGTTATTATCTGTTTCAGAGACATTTTCAAGATGCATGAATGCTGCCATCGTTCGATATTTTTTAAGTTCCGCAATGTCTTCGGAAAAATCGTGATGGATAATTTTACCAATTTCCAAAATGTAATCTATTGAAACATTGGGGTTTTCAAAAGCGTTGTAGATCCAACGTCTGCTTTTGTTTAATTTTTTAGTGAGTTTGGTCAACGGCATTCCGCTTTCCCTCACTGCTTTTTCTAGGATTTCACCTTTGTGCTGCATAATCAAAGTAGTAAATCGGTTAATATTAAAGCCCAGATAGATTTAGGGCATAAGCAAAAATACTGAAATTATCTTTCAGCAAGATTAATTATTGTCTTATTAACAATTATAATCTGTAAAAGTTTGTTAGAACAGTTTTTTTATACCTTCTTTGATTTTTTGAGCGGCAAGTTTAAGGATGGTTTCATCATGTTTATTAGAAATAAATCCAACTTCATAGCCGCTAGGACCCAAATAAACCCCATGATTCAATAAATAACGATGAAGATTATTAAAAGAAGACATGTCTGGATCGATTTGACTTGAACTTAAAATGCGTTTTTTACCATTGAATGAAAACCAAAAAATTGAACCAATCGACACTAGTTCAAGCGGAAAGTTATTTTGAGCACAAAAAGAATTAATATCTTCGATAAACTCAGTTGTTTTATTTGCCAATTCAACATAAAAACCACCTTGCGAACATTGCTTAAGTTGTTCAAGTCCTGCCGCCATAGCTACTGGGTTCCCTGAAAGTGTTCCTGCTTGATAAACAGGTCCATCAGGTGAAACAAACTGCATTATTTCCTTTTTTGCTCCGTAGGCGCCTACAGGAAGTCCACCCCCTATAATTTTTCCATACGTAACGATATCTGGATAAATACCATATAATTCGGAAGCACCACCGAAAGCTACTCTGAAACCAGAAATGACTTCATCAAAAATGAGTAAAATATTGAATTCTGTGCATAAAGCTCTTAAACCATTTAAAAATAAATTATCTTGAAGCAGTAAACCATTATTTGCTGGAATAGGTTCAATGATAACACATGCGATATCCCCGCTGTATGATTCAAAGCAGTTTCTTAGAGCATCTGGGTCGTTCAAGGGTAGAACCAATGTTTCCTGAGCAAATGATTCAGGAACACCTGCACTTGAAGAAGTTCCGAAGGTCGCCAAACCACTGCCTGCATTAACGAGCAACGCATCGACATGACCATGATAACAACCATCGAATTTAACAATCTTATTTTTTCCAGTGTAACCTCTTGCCAAGCGAATCGCAGACATAACCGCTTCGGTTCCGGAACTAACAAAGCGTATTTTGTCGATGAAGGGAATTCGCTCCAAAATAAATGATGCCAACTCGTTTTCTTTTCTTGTGGGAGCACCAAAGCTGGATCCATTTTTTAATGTTTCAACGATTGAATTGAAAACATCAGGATCGTTGTGCCCAAGAATTAAAGGGCCCCAACTACAGCAGAAATCGATGAAATTGTTCCCATCCTCATCCCAAATGTAAGCGCCATCTCCTTTTTTAATAAATAACGGTGTTCCGCCCACTGATTTGAAAGCTCGAACAGGAGAATTTACACCGCCCGGAAAATAGTTTTTCGATTCTTGAAATAACTCATTGGATATTGATCGGTCGATTCCTTCTTGTAGCATCATTTTTTAAAATTTATATTTGTACCGAAAAAACAAATTTAGCAATAATCCATCGTTTATGCAGTTTGAAAATACTATAGCATTTGCTCAGAGCTTGGATCAGGTTGATCCGTTGCGTTCGTTTCGTGATAAATTTCATTTCCCGACTTTCCATAGTAATGAAGTTCGTTATTTTACAGGGAATTCATTAGGACTGCAGCCTAAATCAACTGCATACTACATTCAGGAAGAGCTTGACGATTGGGCTAAATTTGGCGTTGAGGGACACTTTTTATCGCGTAGACCATGGTTTTCATATCATGAGAACTTAACAGAAAAAGTAGCTAAAATTGTTGGAGCAAAACCAATTGAGATTGTAGTAACTCATTCATTGACAACTAATTTACATTTGTTGATGGTGTCTTTTTATCGTCCACAAGGTAAACGAACCAAAATTTTATGTGAGGCAAAAGCATTTCCAAGTGATCAATATGCTTTGGAGTCGCAAGTGAAATTTCATGGTTTGTCTAATGAGCATTTGGTAGAAGTTGCCCCAAGGGAAGGAGAACAACTCATACGATTAGAAGATATTCTCTCAAAAATTGAAGAATTGGGCGATGAATTAGCTTTGGTTATGATTGGTGGAGTAAATTATTACACCGGTCAGCTTTTCGATATGGAAACCATCACGAAAGCAGGTCATAAAGTGGGAGCTATAGTTGGTTTTGATTTAGCACATGCAGCAGGAAACATCAATCTTCGATTACATGACTGGGGAGTTGATTTTGCCGCTTGGTGTGGTTATAAATACTTAAATTCTTCACCTGGAGGTGTTTCTGGAATGTTTGTTCACGAACATCATGCTAATAATTCGGATTTACCAAGATTTGCGGGATGGTGGGGTCATAACAAAGAAAAACGTTTCTTGATGGAACCTGGATTTCAACCAATGCCCGGTGCGGAGGGATGGCAATTAAGTAACGCTCCTGTTCTTGGAATGGCTGCACATTTGGCTGCTGTCGATATATTCGATGAAGCAGGAATGGAGGCAATCGGCGCGAAACGTGATTTGATGACGG
>JBMLTP010000269.1:0-12082 GCA_049239885.1 Crocinitomicaceae bacterium | reverse complement strand
CTAAATAAAATTGCTTTTAAAACAGATTTCTCTCCTACATATGATCCTGCCAAATAATAAGAACGCAAATTAGATGAAGCTCTATCGATGAAGCCATCAGAAACAATTCGTGAAAGACGTGTTTCCAAAGAAAATTTATTGTTAATTAATCCCGTTCCTGCTTTGATGGTTGTTTTCCACGTATTGAATGATCCATAAGCATTATCAATTGAACCAAACGCATTTTTGGAAATGTCTTGGGATTTAATGTTCAAACTTGCACCAAAAGCAGCAGCCCCATTTGTCGACGAACCTACTCCACGTTGAATTTGCAGATTTTCAATGGACGAAGCCAAATCTGGCATATTTACCCAATAAACATCGTGAGATTCGGGATCGTTAACTGGAATACCGTTGATGGTGACATTTATTCGTGAGGCGTCAACTCCTCTGATTCGTATTCCTGTATATCCGACTCCTGCACCTGCATCAGAAGTTGTGACAACGGATGGTGTTGACTCTAAGAGAATTGGGATATCCTGACCGAAGTTCTTTCGTTCCAACGGATTTGTAGATTTTACAATCGTCGAAGATGTGGCAAGTTGGTCGACTCTCGTTGCGGAAACTTGTACTTCTTCCAAAGATTTCGCATTGCTTTCTAAGGTTATTGTCAGCTTTCTATCAAAATCACTTGCTTTTAAAGGAATTGAAACTTTCAAGAATCCTGGGAATTCTGCTACGAGCACACATGACTTGGTTTGGATATTCGAAAAAACGAAATTTCCATTTTCATCTGATTTTGTGATGAGGTCTGTGTTTTCAATTTCAAGTTTCACTCCTGTTAATGGGAGATTACTCTTGTCTTTCACTTCTCCCTCTAATTTCTTTTGAGCCGTAAGAGAGCAGATAAATGATAAAAAAGTCGCTAAATAAACAATTCTTGTCTTCATTTTAGTTAAAATTTAAACAAGAACAAGGGGCTAATTCTTGGTGATTCATAATCAATTAGCACTGTCATCTTCCCTGCGCAGGCATTATCCTAGTCAGGTTCAATGGGTATAATCTCAGCCCTTTCGAGCACCCCTTAGAGACGATGCAAAAATATGAAATAAAATTAATAGTGATTTAATTGCGAACGGATTAATTTCGAGTAGCTAGTTCACCGTTCGCAATTCATCGTTGATTCGTTATATAAAAGTAAAATCCACCCTTCGATTGCGTTGTTTTCCTTCCGTTGTTTTATTTGAATCCACGGGCTGTTTTTCACCTCTGAAATCAATAACGACGCGCGATTTCTCCAAGCCATTTTCTTCAAAAAAGCGAATGAGTGCTTTTGCACGATTTTGGGATAATTTTTCATTGTATTTGTCTGAACCGTCAGCATCGGTATGACCTGTAATTTTGATTCGAAGATCAGAATGACTTTTCACCATTTTGATCATTTTCCGAAGATAATCTTGATATTCGTTTTTGATTTCATATTTGTCGTAATCAAAATAAATTGGGTCAAATTTGAAGTTTCGCAATTCAACAAGTCGCTGTTCTGGAGAGGAAAGACCTTCTTTTAAATCGTTTACAAAGCGATCAAACCACGAATGATCTTGTAACGGCTCAGGTTTTTCGTTGAAGTCGAATTTTGATTTGTAAAGAATGATTCTTCCTTTTTCTGATGGGCATTTTGGCTCGTAAGTCCCTTCCAAATAACCCGTTGTGAAATTATAGGTGAGGTTGAAATTCAATAAACACGGAACAGGAGATTTAGAAGATTCTTTGATAATACTTTTCTGAACAACATTTAAATAGCGATTGGAATCTAATTTACCGCCAAGTTTATAAATTCGGAATTGCTCCTTCGAATAGTTCTCCATCCTACACTTTCCATCCAACAAATTATTAATGATTTCAAAATCAAAATAAATGGGGTTTCCCTCCTGCCAATCAGCTCCGTTTTTCACAATTATTCCTTGCCATTGACCACTATATTTAAATTGAGCAGTCAATAAGTTTGATGATAAACAAACAAGAGAAATAAGAATAAGTCGAATCACAACAACAATTTATTCGAAGAATGACAAAAAATGTTCCATTTAAGAACTTATTTTTTGTTATTTTGTTTCAATTAAAAATCAAATATGAAAAAAGCACTTTTTATTTCGTTAGCCGTTTTATTATTTTCAGCAACTATGACAACAAAACAATCTATACACCAATTTAATGTAAAAGATTTAGAAGGAAATGACTTTGATTTTGCTTCTTTGAAAGGGAAAAAAGTGATGGTCGTGAATACAGCATCTAAATGTGGTTTGACACCTCAATACGAAAAGTTGGAAGCGCTTTACAAAAAGTATGAGTCTAAGAATTTTGTAATTATTGGATTCCCTGCAAATAATTTCATGGGACAAGAACCTGGTTCTAATGAGGAAATCGCTACATTTTGTCAGAAAAACTATGGAGTAACTTTCCCAATGATGTCGAAGATTTCTGTAAAAGGAAAAGACATGCATCCGGTCTACAAATTCTTAACTTCAAAAGAGAAGAATGGTTTGGAAGATAATGAGGTTCAATGGAATTTTCAAAAGTATTTATTGAATGAAAGAGGTGAGCTAGAAAAAGTAATTTCTCCTCGTACTCAGCCTGATGATAAATCCATCATTGAGTGGATTGAAAAATAAATCAAAATATTAACACTTTGTTAATAAATTAAGGCTTTTAAGCCCCCTTGACGATCTTTACTTTACTTCTAAAGTAGTATCTTTGGAATCCTTTCAAAATGTATTGAGAGAAAACTATTGAGCTATGGCAGAAGAAGAAAAAAGAGACAATTATTCAGCGGATAACATTCAGGTATTAGAAGGTTTAGAGGCGGTTAGAAAACGCCCAGCGATGTACATTGGTGATGTGGGTGTTAAAGGACTTCATCACTTGGTTTACGAGGTTGTTGACAACTCGATTGATGAGGCTTTAGCAGGCTATTGTAATACAATTCACGTATTTATCAATGAGGATAACTCCGTAACTGTTAAAGATAACGGTCGAGGAATTCCTACAGCAATGCACACCAAAGAGAAAAAATCTGCTTTGGAAGTTGTAATGACCGTTCTTCACGCTGGTGGTAAATTCGATAAGGATACGTATAAAGTTTCTGGAGGTTTACACGGTGTCGGTGTATCGTGTGTGAACGCTTTATCAATCGCATTAAAAGCTACTGTTCGTCGCGAGGGGAAGATTTTCCAGCAAGAATATAGTATAGGTAAACCACTTTATGATGTTAAAGTTGTTGGTGAATCAGATGAAACGGGAACTGAAGTTACTTTTAAGCCGGATTCGACTATTTTTGAATTTACAGAATATAATTTTGATACGTTGGCGGCTCGTATGCGTGAGTTGGCTTTCTTAAACAAGGGAATTACGATTACACTTACAGATTTAAGAACAGTTGATGATAATGGTGTTTCGCCAAAAACGACTTATTATTCTGAAGGTGGATTGCGTGAATTTGCTCAATATTTGGATCGCAACCGCGAGGCATTAATTTCAGATGTTATTTATTTTGAAGGAGAACGTGAAAATATCCCAGTTGAGGTTGCTTTAACATACAACACTTCTTACACAGAAAACATTCAGGCGTATGTGAACAACATCAATACGCACGAAGGAGGAACGCATTTGTCAGGATTTAGAAGAGGTTTAACAAATACCTTGAAAAAATACGCGACGGATTCAGGAATGTTAGCCAAAGAAAAAATTGAAATCGATGGTGATGACTTCCGTGAAGGATTGACGGCTGTTGTTTCAGTAAAGGTTCAGGAACCTCAATTCGAAGGTCAAACAAAAACAAAATTAGGAAATAGAGAAGTTACAGCTCCTGTAAGTCAGGCGGTTTCTGAAATGTTGTCTGCGTATTTGGAAGAACATCCGAATGAAGCAAGATTGATCGTTGAAAAAGTGATTTTAGCTGCTCGCGCTCGTCATGCAGCTAGAAAGGCACGAGAAATGGTTCAGCGTAAAAATGTGTTGACCGGTTCAGGCTTGCCAGGTAAACTTGCGGATTGTTCTGAAAAAGATCCTGCGGCTTGTGAGATATATTTCGTCGAGGGAGATTCAGCGGGTGGAACAGCGAAACAAGGTCGAGACAGGCATTTTCAAGCGATTATGCCACTTCGTGGTAAGATTTTGAATGTTGAGAAAGCAATGCAGCACAAAATATTTGAAAACGAAGAAATTAAAAACATTTATACGGCTCTTGGAGTGCGAATTGGAACAGAAGAAGATTCTAAAGCCTTGAACTTGGAAAAATTAAGATATCACAAAATCATTATCATGTGTGATGCCGACGTGGATGGTTCTCACATTGAAACTTTGATTTTGACATTCTTCTTCCGTTTCATGAAGGTACTTATTGAAAACGGATATATCTACATTGCAACTCCACCATTATATCAAGTGAAAAAAGGAAATAAATCCGAATATGCTTGGAACGAAGATCAGCGCGATCGTTTAATTAGCGAATTAAAGGGCGGAGGAAGCGAGTCTTCCGTAAACGTTCAACGATATAAAGGTCTTGGAGAGATGAACGCAGAGCAGCTTTGGGAAACAACTATGAATCCAGAGAGCAGAACACTTCGTCAAGTTACTATTGAAAATGCGGCTGAATGCGATCAAATCTTCTCCATGTTAATGGGGGATGATGTTCCACCTCGTAGAGAATTTATTGAGAAAAACGCGAAATACGCGAAGATAGACGCTTAGAGTTTAAGATTTATAGTTAAGAGATAAAAGTTAAGTAAGAACTCATTTAACTTTTACCTCTTAACTTTGCCTTAAAACTGTTTAATCAAACCAAAGTATTCTACACTTTTTCTAAGTGGATACAATGGAAGCGTCATCATTAATTCTTTTACTTTTTCTTCGTCAACACCTTTAAAAATTAGGACTGCACCATTTCGCCCTTGTCTTAAAAACAAACTTTCCAAGATCCCTTCCTCTTTCCACTTTGCAACAACTTCTTGCTCGTGTTTTATTATTTCTTGAAAATTAGCAGGAATGTTTTCCATGTCTAATGTTAAAATTGCTTGAATTCTGTTTTGTTCCATTTGATTTTAATTGATTGTGAATAAAATTTATCGTATTAGTGACGTTAAAAAAATGCTACCATGGTCAAATGGGATCAGTAAAAATTGAAAATGTACAACGGAAATTAATCATTCTACATTTTAAATTCTAAATTAATTTAGCGAAGCCAACTTCTCTTCCAACAATGCAATCTTAGCCAAAGCGTCCGCTTCTTTTTTACGTTCTACGGCCACAACTCCTTCCGGTGCTCCTGCCACAAATCGTTCGTTTTTCAATTTACCTTGTACACTTTTCAAAAAGCCTTTCGTGTAAATTAGTTCTTCCGTAATTTTTGTTTTTTCAGCTTCTATGTCAATCGAATCTCCAAATGGAATAAAATATTCATTCCCATCTACAATAAATGAATTGGCATTATTTACCTTTTCAGAAACGTATTCCATCACGGACAAATTGCCCATTTTCACGATCACAGAATCGAAAGAAGTGTCTGTCTCCTTGTTTTTTCGAACAAATAATTCAAGCTTCACTTTGTTAGCGATGTTGTTATTCTTTCTTACGTTACGAATGTTTATTATAATTTCTTCTGCAAGGGTAAACTTCGCTAATATCTCTGTATTCGCATGTTGAACTTCTGGCCATTTGGCAATGATGATGTCGTCACCTTCTTGTCTTGTTCGTAATTGATGCCATAATTCTTCTGCTACGAAAGGTGTAAACGGATGCATTAACTTTAATATATTTTCAAAGAAATCCTTCGTTGCTTCTAGGGTTTTTGAATCAATCGGTTGCTCGTAACCCGGTTTTATCATCTCCAAATACCAAGAGCAGAAATCATCCCAAACCAATTTGTAAATCGCCATTAATGCTTCAGAAATTCGGAACTTATCAAACAAATCATTGATTTCAGCTAATACAGTTTGGAACCTATTTTCAAACCACTCAATCGCCACTATGGATGATTTAGGTTGCTCCAATTCCCTTACTTCCCACGCTGATACCAATCGGTAAGCATTCCATACTTTATTTGTGAAATTTCGTCCTTGTTCACATTGCGAACTATCAAATGGCAAATCATTTCCTGCGGGAGACGAAATCAAAATTCCAACTCGAACGCCATCTGCACCATATTTTTCAATTAAATCAATCGGGTCAGGTGAATTACCTAATGATTTAGACATTTTACGACCTAGTTTATCGCGAACAATTCCAGTATAATAAACATTTTTGAACGGCAAATCACCCAAATATTCATACCCCGCAATTATCATTCTTGCTACCCAGAAAAACATAATTTCTGGCGCAGTTACTAAGTCGTTTGTCGGGTAATAATACTTTATTTCTTCGTTCCCAGGTCTTGTCAAGCCATTAAATACAGAAATCGGCCATAACCAACTTGAGAACCAGGTATCTAGAACATCCTCATCTTGTTTTAAATCAGTTAATGAAATATCCTTTCCACTTTTTTCTTTGGCTAGCGATTGCGCTTCTTCAGCGGTTTTAGCCACAACATAATCATTCGCTCCTGGACCAAAATACCACGCAGGAATACGATGTCCCCACCACAATTGACGGGAAATACACCAGTCCTTGACATTTTCCATCCAATGACGGTATGTATTTTTAAACTTCTCCGGATGAAACTGAATATTTCCATTCATCACATTATCTAACGCTGGCTGAGCTAACTCTTTCATGGAAACGAACCATTGCAATGACAATTTAGGTTCAATCACCGCATTCGTTCTTTCTGAAAAACCAACTTTATTGATGTGGTCTTCCGTTTTCACTAAATATCCTTTATCGTTAAGCTCTTTTTCGATTTCTTTGCGAACTTCAAAACGATCTTTTCCTTCATAGTGCAAGCCATGTGCATTCAGCGTTCCATTATCATTGAATAAATCAATTGTTGCTAAATTGAATTTTTTCCCTAATTCATAGTCGTTGATGTCATGCGCTGGTGTTACCTTCAAACAACCAGTCCCGAATTCCATTTCAACATATTCATCAGCAATGATTGGGACTTCACGATTTGTTAGTGGAACGATAGCTGATTTTCCATGCAAATGTTTGTAGCGAGTGTCATTTGGATTTATACAAATGGCAGTGTCTCCCAAAATTGTTTCAGGACGTGTAGTCGCAATTGTCAACCATTCATCATCTGTTCCTGCAACTTTATAACGAACAAAAAATAAACGTGAATTAACTTCTTTGTATAAAACCTCTTCGTCTGAAACTGCAGTCAACGCTTCCGGATCCCAATTTACCATCCGAACGCCGCGATAAACTTTTCCTTTTTTGAATAGGTCGATAAATACATCAATAACTGAATCTGAATATTCTGAATCCATCGTGAAGTGGGTTCTCTCCCAATCGCAGGATGCTCCCAATTTTTTCAATTGCTCAAGGATGATCCCTCCATGTTTATCTTTCCATTGAAAGGCATGTTTTAGGAACTCATCTCTGGTTAAATCCGATTTTTTTATACCCTCTTGTCGTAATTTCTGAACAACCTTAGCCTCAGTAGCTATGGAGGCATGATCCGTACCTGGAACCCAACATGCATTTTTTCCAAGCATTCGAGCACGACGAATTAATACATCCTGAATCGTATTATTTAACATGTGTCCCATGTGCAAAACCCCTGTTACATTTGGCGGTGGAATGACAATTGTGTATGGTTCACGTTCATCCGGTGTGGAATGAAAATAATTTTTAGTTAACCAATGTTGGTACCATTTCTCTTCTGCCTTACCAGGCTCGTATGTTTTTGGGATTTCCATGCTTTTAATTATGTTTGCAAAGATAAGCATTGAACTGATAGAGCTTAAACGATCCGTTCATTTTAGTTATCAAAAAAAGGAACCCATAAGTGTTTGTAATGAAAAAGAACTATTCGATTTTTACGCATCGAATGGATCGTCCTTCACCTCTTCTGTAAGAAGAAGAAAAATTATACGCATAGGGATTGATTATTAAATCATAGGGTTCGTCAGTCCATTTATTTAAGCTTGCGCACCAAAAATTTGCGTAATCTTTAACACCTCCAAAACTACCAACTTCCGTTCTTAGTCCTCCAGGTAAAATGGTCAAGCCACTTTCATTTAACAAAGGATAATCTGGTATTTTTATTTTTGTAAACCTTACTAGAAATCTGTCTAAACAACCTACATTTCTATTCCAATCGTTTTGGTCTTTTATCGCGCTATGAATGTTTTCACCTAAAAATTCAAATAACTGGACCCAATCTTGGCCAGTTGCAATTCTCCATCCTTTGGGTGCCAATCCCCTTTCATCAATTACAGCTTGCCAATTATATAACTTACCGTATTTTAAGTTTTCGTTTGAAGAATTATTATAATAGCAACAAGCTGCAATCTTTTCTCCAACAAGTATTGGTGAAGCGTCATTCCATTTTTCGTCAGACTTAATTTCAGGAATCTCATCTCCATTTTGGAAAACAGACACATCCAAGTTTCGCTTCATCCAAATTTGAGAGCCTATTTTTATTTCTTCCATATGTTAATTCAATTTTTAACCGGCTCTGTTTTTTGAGGCAAAACAGTTCCTCTAATAGTCAAAACAATAGGCTCAGAAACGTCAGATGTGACCGTAATTGTCTTCGTAAATTGGCCTACGCGCTTTGTATCATAAGAAACACTGATTTTACTTTTCTTACCTGGCTTAACTGCTTCTGTTGGTTTTTCTGCTGCTGTACAACCACAACTGGTTTGAACTCCTTGAATTGTGGCTGGTTTTTTAGAGTTGTTTTTGAATTCGAAAATAAATAAGTCTTTTGAATCGTAAGGGATAGAATCTCGAACAATTTCGAGTGTTGTAAATTTCAACGTCGGCTTTGCCGTTTTTGAGGCTTTTTCTGAATTTTGACCAAATGAAATTCCGGTTAAAATAAGAGCGAAAGAAAAAAATGCGTGTTTCATATTGAAATATTTATAGAACAATAGTAAAACTTATTTTTCGAATAGCAATTTCTTTAACAGAAAATTAAGAATTCCCAAACTCTGTTAGTACGTCACGAATCGATGGATACGTAGTTGATTCAATTATTGAAAAACGATTCAGAGGTAGCCATTGAATTTCTGTAATTCCTTCTTCCAATTGAGGTTTAGTTGATTTGTCTCCAAAATAATCAAGGTAATACCAATGTGTCTTCTTCAGAACCGATTTATTTTTGAATTTGTATGTGTGATAGGTATCAATTATTTTTTTTCTGATGATTAATTCGCCTGTTATTCCACATTCCTCTTGAATTTCACGAATGGCAGCGATTTCAGGTGTTTCCTTTTTTTCAATTTTTCCTTTTGGAATATCCCAAAGTCCGTTGCGTTTTATAAATAAAAATGAATTTTCGCTTTTAACAATTCCACCTGCTGCCTCAATAAATTTATATCCAACGAAGAAATTAGTCATTGTTTTTAATGGATTTGCAGAAATAATTTGATTTTCATTTTCAATTGATTGATGCAATGAAGAGTAATCTTTGGAAATGGAATTAGTTATTTTATGAACATCCTCCATTTCAATATCCGTGAAATAAATTACCTTTTCTTCCAAGAAAACTTTATATTTTTGCGACATGATTCCAAACAAAGATAGCGCTTTCAAATTAGCAGAGATTTTACTACAAGTTAAAGCGGTTAAATTGCAACCAAATAATCCATTTACCTGGGCTTCAGGATGGAAGTCGCCAATTTACTGTGATAATCGCGTCACGCTATCTTATCCAACGGCAAGAACGCATATTCGACAGGCTTTTTCGGAATACATTGTGCAGAAGTTTGGTAAACCGGATGTGATTGCTGGAGTTGCCACTGGTGGAATCCCTCAAGGAGTTTTAATTGCTCAAGAGTTAGGTATTCCTTTTATTTATGTTCGAAGCGCCGCTAAGGGACATGGAATGGGAAATTTGGTAGAAGGTTCCTTCGAAAAGGGTCAGCGCGTTGTGGTTGTAGAGGATTTGATATCAACTGGAGGAAGTAGTTTAAAAGCTGTAGAATCATTAAAGGAAGTTGGTTTGGAAGTTAGAGGTCTCGCAGCGATTTTCACCTATGGATTTAAAATTGCTCAAGATAGCTTTAAAAAAGCGGGTTGTCCATTTTTAACGCTTACTGATTACTCCACTTTAGTGGAACAAGCAATCAAATCGAATTATATCAGTGAAAATGATTTAACTGATCTTCAAAATTGGAGAGAAAATCCGTCTACTTGGATGCAAAGTGTTGAATAATGGAACTGAAAAGCAATCAAGTTTCTGTAAAAGCTTCTAAGGAACAAATCCTTAGCTTTCTTTCAAATTCTGAAAATCTATGGTTCATTCTACCTCAAGATAAAATTTCTGATTTTAAAGCTGATCAGCATTCTTGTTCATTTAAAGTTCAAGGAGGAATAACTATTTCTCTTGTTCAGAGTGGTAGTAAAGAAGATAAGTTATTCTTGAAGTCTGGTGAAAAAACGCCTTTTCCGTTTAATTTGACAATTCATTTAATTGAAAATGGCTCCTTAACTGATGGATATATACATTTTGACGGTGAGGTAAACGCTTTTCTAAAAATGATGGTTGAGAAGCCTCTTTCCGCTTTGTTTAATTACATGTCGGAAAAATTAAAAAGTCATTTCGAGCAATAGCGAATTTCTTTTATTCCGTATTCCCTTAATTCTTTTCCAACTTCAATTTGAAGGAATCCATTTTCATTAACACCAGTTATTTTACCCTCAAATTTTCCGTTTTCATCCTCATAAAAAAACAGTTCATTTCTTCGATAAAGAAGCGATTCATACTCCGATTTAAGATTTATTTCACTTTTTTGAATTTCTCCAAAAAGCGAATTCATTTGATTACACAACTCATTAAAAAGGATTTCAATGGATATTTCTTTGTTTAACTCGATGTGTATGCTTGTTGCATCAATTTCGCCAAAATGTACCTGATTTACATTCAAACCTATCCCAATTATAGAATTAGAAATGTATCCTCCAGTCAATTGATTTTCTATTAGAACTCCAGCGATTTTTTTATCTCCAACGAAAATATCGTTCGGCCATTTTATTTGAGATTCAATGTTAAATATTCCTAATGTTTTAACAATGCAAATGCTTGTTATCCAAGTTAATTCATGTTGTTTCGATACTGACAGTTTGTCGGGTTTTAAAATAAATGAAACCAATAAATTTTTTCCTGGGTCAGAATACCAAACATTTCCACGTTGTCCCTTGCCAAAGGATTGTGAGTCTGCCAGAATTGCCGTTCCATTTTGACAAAGTTGGTCTGAAATCAATGTGGCAGCAAAATTGTTGGTAGAGTCAACATGCGATAAATGTATAATTTCTCTTCCAAAAACGTTTACTATGGAATTTGATTGTTTCATATGGGAAGCCCAAAATTAAAATTTATCAACTAGATTTGTGTTTCAAGAATAAATAAATGCGAAAAACTAAGAAAATTACTGAATCCGAACTATTGTGTCAAACAATTGTTGAAGGAATGCAGGAGAATAAAGCGAAGGATATAGTGGTGCTTGATTTAAGACATTTGGATAGTGCGGTTTGTGATTTTTTTGTTATTTGCAGCGGAGAATCAAGCGCACAAGTGGATGGAATCAGTAATTCAGTAACGAGATTTACCCGAAAAATGTTGAAAGAAAAACCTTGGCACATAGAAGGAAAGAATAACAGCGAATGGATTTTATTGGATTACATCGATGTTGTAGCTCATATTTTTTACAAAGATGCACGCTCATTTTATGATATAGAAGACCTTTGGGCAGACGCAAATAGAACAGATATACCAAACATACAGTAAACGGAATTATGTCAGAAAATAAAAGAAAAAACCCATTCTCAATTTATTGGATCTATGCCATTCTTGGAGTAGCATTAATTGCTGCTGAAATATATTGGAATTCTGGTTCAAGAGCGGTCATAAACAAAAAGAATACCTTGTTAGAATTGGTTGATAAACATGGTGTGAAAAATGTGAAAATCGTAAACCAGTCCTATTGCGAATTTGAGCTTA
>JBMLTP010000268.1:0-3356 GCA_049239885.1 Crocinitomicaceae bacterium | reverse complement strand
CGCTTAATAACAAGATTATGGAAACAATTCTATACTTCACACTACAAAATTACAACAATTCTTCAATAATTCGATCCATGGAGTAACCTTCTGCTTCTGCGCGGTAATTTCGAACCAAGCGGTGACGGAGAATTGCTTTAGCGACAGCTTTAACATCCTCAATGTCTGGTGAATATTTTCCTCGAATGGCTGCATGACATTTAGCACCTACAACTAAATATTGTGATGCTCTTGGACCTGCTCCCCAAGTAATAAAATCCTTACTTATTTTCGGTGCATCTGCGGAATTAATTCGTGTCTTACCAACCAATTTTACAGCATACTCCAAAACATTGTCCGCAACTGGAATTCTTCGTATTAAATTTTGGTATTCAATAATCTGCTCAGCGTTTAATATTTCGTTTAGCTCTATTTTTGAATCAGTCGTGGTTGATTTCACAATGGCTAGTTCTTCCACATACGAAGGGTAATCAACCCAGATATTGAACATAAAACGGTCTAATTGAGCCTCAGGCAAAGGATAAGTTCCTTCTTGTTCAATAGGGTTCTGTGTAGCTAAAACAAAAAATGGTGATGGTAATGTATATGTTGTTCCAGCGGCAGTAACTCTGCGTTCCTGCATCGCCTCGAGTAACGCTGATTGCGTCTTCGGAGGTGTACGATTTATTTCATCAGCTAAAATAACATTTGAAAATAAGGGTCCTTTTATAAATTTAAAATTTTTCGATTCATCTAAAATTTCAGAACCAACGATATCTGAGGGCATCAAATCGGGTGTAAACTGGATACGATTAAAACTTAATCCAAGTGTTTGTGCAATTGTATTAACCAACAACGTTTTTGCAAGACCAGGCACTCCTACCAACAAACAATGAGCGCGCGAAAAAATTGATATCAAAACTTGATCAACAACTTCATCTTGACCGATAATCACTTTATGAATCTCGTTTTTTAACTCCTGATAGTGAACCACTAATCGGTCGATTGATTCTTTGTCTGACATATTTTCAATTATTTGTATTTATCCAGTTCGACTTAAATTCACAATTCTGAAAATCTTCATCAATTCGAATATATGCATTTCCAATTTTATTGTTTACCCAATTGGTTATCGTCTTTTGTTTTTTATCGTTTTCGGTAGCACGTTTAATCAATGCATAGTCATCTTTTAAATTTGCCTTATGAGGTTCATAACGCTCCATTAAACGAACGATACGAACTCCTTGTTTTCTTTCATAAATATCAACGTATAAACTAGGGCGAGAAACGTCCCCCTTCTCCATAGCATCAGTTAATACATAAATTTGTTGATCAACTTCATTCAAATCTTCCATATCCCAAGTTGGTTCACCTGTTATAGGATTGGTAATTACTCCCCTATTTTGTTTGGTCAACTCATCATTCGAAAAACGAAGAACAGCATTATCCCAAGTTATTTTATTTTCCTTCAGCATGGCATAACACGAATCCATTTTCATTGCAGAAAGGTTAATGGCCTCAGGACTAAATTCAGGCATGATTAAGATATGAAGGCAAACATAATCATCTCCTTTTCGAGAAATTAGCTTGATGATATGATATCCGTACATTGTTTCAAGGATTTCTGATACCTCGCCAATCTTTAGATTAAAAACAGTTGATTCGAATTGAGGAACCATCATACCACGAGAAGCTTCAATTCTTCCGCCTTGAGGCCCACTTCCTGGATCCATAGAGTGGATTCGAGCCATTGTCTCGAAACTTTTTCCATTCGCAACTATATCCGTTCGAATTTCAGAAAGCGCATCATAGGCTCTTTTTTTATCGGCTTTTGTTATTTCTGGATAGTTAACAATTTGCTGAAATCCTAATTTCATATTAATGTATGGTATGCTATCCTTTGGAATAGAAGCGTAGAATGTCGAAACTTCCTTGGGTGTAACACTTAAATCTCGAGTTAATTTAGCCTCCATTTCTTGGGCGAGCATTTTATTTTTAATTTGGACCCGAAATTCATTTTTAATTTCAGCTGTGGATTTCCCATAAAATTCTTCAAGTTTTTGGCGGCTCCCCATTTTGGATTCGATTATTCTTAAACGGTTTTCCATCTCTGCGTCAACGCTTTGATCAGTAACAACCAAACTGTCAAGTAGTGCCTGATTTAAAAGTAATTCCTCAATTAACAATTGTTCTAGTATTGAACATTCTGTGGGGAAATTCACCTGATTTCCTTCGGACGACATCTGAAGTTTTTGAACCTCTAAATCAGATAATAACACAACGTTATCACCGACCTGAGCAACAACTTTATTAATAACTTTTCCTTGTCCAAATATTTGAATTACAGAAATTAATGAAGCAAGAAAAAGAAATGATTTAAGCATAATTAGTTTTTGTTCAAATTATAAAGAACATCGTAATTTATTTTTATCGGATATTTTAGTTTTAATTCTTCCAACCAAGTTTTTTCCAAATAATTTTGATAATCTGAAGTGGCTGCGCCCCTTGCTTCTGAAAATTCTTTTTTCATCACGGGTAATTCCTGATTGAGTTTTACCACATAATGTTTACCTTCAAATTGATAAGGAATATTTCTTCCAACGACAAAAGTTCTTCCCTTTAAAATCGGTGTGATTTCAGGATCAAATTTATTGGTCTTAACTTTTAAATTCAACTCTGAGGTGGCATTCACTTTTTCAATAATTTCCTTTGAAGTATTCTTTTTCTTTTTAAGCATTTTGTACACTAAATTGGCATTCTCAGGAGAGTTACATTCATAAATTTCTGCATCAAATCGTTTTGGCCATTGGTAATTAACTCTATTTTCTTCAAAGAATTTTCTTAAACCAGCGGTATCCTTTGATGCTTTGTTCCATACTTTGTCAGACATAACTTCATACAGAATTATTCCATCGTGATATTCATTAACCAAGGCTTTGTAATCAGGATATTTTGACATCAACTTCGATTCCTCATATTCTAGAATAGCAGTTTTTTCCCAATTATTGTATTGGTTGGCAACTAATTTCGCAAACTCGTCTTTCTTCGCCGTTCTGAAGGCTTTTTCAAGAAATGCTCCAAATTGCTTCTGTGTAAAAGATTTTCCGTCCAAATTAAATAATTCGTTGTCTGTTGTTAATTTGTCGCATTTCCATTTACCCTGATAGAAGGAAGAATCAATATTTGCAACGAACCAATTTAAATCAGCTGGCTGTTTTGCCGATTTCTTGTAATTGTATTGTTGCTTCAATTTTAGCACAAAAGAATCTTGTGTTTTTTTAGACCTATCATCTTTATTTACCTTATTTTGAAGTTCTTTCTTCATCGTTTCAAATGGTTGAACATCCTTCCACTCGATTCGCTTGATTATGTGAAAT
>JBMLTP010000267.1:0-11621 GCA_049239885.1 Crocinitomicaceae bacterium | reverse complement strand
CCTCCTTGATTACAATTTCTCGTTTCAATATAGGTATATGGAGGAGTTTGAATCGCAGATACAACAAAATTTAATCTGTCAATTCCACTTAAATTCCTTTTATCCATTTCCAATTTTAACGCTTTACTGATTATTGAAATTGGTTTATCACATTGTTTAACAAAATCGGAGTAAAGATTTCCTTCAAAAAAAAGTGCTGGATAAGTTTCTCTGTATCGTTTCGATTTTTCAAACTCTTCATTTTCAAGTTTGAAACTTACCGAACAGTTTCTCCCGGCATAATCGTTCCAATTCCACTTGAAATTCGTCATTTGTTTGTTATCCTTATCGTTTTGTTTTTCTTCGGTCGTATCTTTTTCGTCTTTTTTCAATTCATCCTCTTCTTCAATATTGATTTGTGTAGTATCAAAATTGTTATACCACTCGGATAAATGTTCTTGTCGATATAGTTTATCATTAAGAAATGGAAATAAATTCAACGCAATTATTACAAGAATAACCCAAAAGGCAAAATTGCCAAATTTGAAAAAATTCTTTTGGTTTCTCATTTAATTCCCAATGCTTTTTGATAATCGAATTCCGTTTTAATCTTGTTTTCAATTTTTTGTATTTTTCTTGAAGAAAGTAAAAACATTAAAAATGACGTTCCTATTCCATCAATGGTCGCTTCTTTCAAAAATGCGCCTGAACCAAACTCATCACTTTTCTTGACTAACAAATAGGGAATCAGGAAAATTGCAGCGAAAAGCAGGTCTATCAATATTTTAGTCTTGCCTAGCCCAATGCTCATTATGTCAATTGTCATCAATAGTGAGTAACAATTAACCACTTTAAATTCTTTCCCTTTTTGTTCCTTCAACATCGATAATGTCCAAATTGCGTCAAGTTTTTGTTCCAAATGTGTTGTGTTTTTTGAGATTTTATAGTCCTTGGCTAGATTTTGGATTTGCTCAGAACTTTTTATTTCATAAAACGATTTATTAATCGAGCTTCGAAACATCAATACCTCAAACCCATTCGCAACAATAAATGAAATTAATAATACTAAAGAAATTATCATTGCCGAAACAATTATTTGTGAAAAATGAAAGGGCGATGGTTCTGATTTTACAGAATCTTTGCTCAAAGTCATTTTCATATTCGTAACCATTTCAACCGCTTCCTCATCCGACAATCCTTTAAAATCTAAACCTTTATATTTATCATACAAGGTCTCCATATTTGAAAGTTGATCCTTTATTTTTCTGTATCGAGTCTGCATTGAAAGAAAAAGTAACAGCTGTAAAAGAATAAAACAGATGAAACCTAAAAATACACCTGTAAAAATGGCAACACCCCAATTATTAAAAATTATTAACCCGTAAATGATTCCAGCTCCTACACAAGATAAACTCAATAAAAGGAGCATATAACCCAGAATGTTAAAAATAAATACTTGCCTATTTGCCTCTTCAGAAGAAACATTAATAAGCACTTCATTTCTAACTCCAAAAAATAATTTACCTAGGTTCATGGGCAAAAAATATTTAGGGTCCATTCTGTTTGATCAAATTCCCTGCTTGGAATTACGCGGATCAAAAGCTCAGTGGGTTTATTTTTGTTATAGTTGTAGTCATATTTCAAAATGGAATCTCCTTGGGCAAATCCCATCGGAATGAGGTAATCCAAATTATGTTTTTTCTTATTCACTATAACTGGCTCAAAGTATTTGTCATTTGTAACAGCAACAAGCTCTCCATCATAAATAACTTCTACCCGATCAGGAATTTGATACATGTTGTATTTAATTCGAACTGTTCCACTCGTTTCACCCAAATCAAATGTATATGACTTAGGTATATTTTTGCCATTGGGATCATTTATTTGACCACATGGCTGAATTGTTTTCTTGGTTTTATCCATACTAAGCTCTAATTCTTTTTTGGCCTCCTCCAAGTCTTTAATTTCTCTATTTTCCTTCCAGTTTTTGTAATAACAATCTAATTTGTTGCCAAATTCCGTGCAGCGACTTATCAGCCAAAGTAAAAACAATACTAGCAGAATTATAAGCAACCACCTCAACCATGTCCAACATCCCGACCCTCCGCAACCATTGGAATTAAAATTTGGAACACTTGGTAAGCATCCATTATTTCCTGTTCCTAATCCCCAATCTTTTTTCCATCTTTGATCGTTCCATTGATTGTTTTTAGTATCATTTGAATTTTCGTTATTCGTGAAATTCAAATACTTAAAGTTTCCTTCACTAACTTTTGAATAAATTGTACCCTTGATGGTCGCGATTGTTTTATCGTTAAGAAATTCTACATCCGTAATATGATAATCCTTGATTTTTGCGTTGTTCAACGTGAAAATTCGGTCATATTCTAATGGCCATTTTTCGCTCTTTTGAATTTCAATCTTGTTAATTTCATTAAACGCTAAGGTACCAAAGGCATTTTGATATTCTTCTTCTGAAATTTCCTCGGAATTGGTAATGATTCCTCTATGAATCTTGATTTTGTGTTCATCACCTTTGGGTAGCTCGGAAGATGTCAATAAAGGTTCATTTTGAAGTGTGGTAAATGTTCCTTCAAACGTTCCTTTAACTAAATATTTATATGCACCAATCGACATTTAATCTATTTTTTTACTTCTATCGTCACCGACATATTTTTGTTATATTTCCTAATTCCGTTTTCATCCATGAAATCATCTAAAGGCAAATTTTTCGCGTCTTTATCAAATCTTCTTTTTGTTATAAGCTGTGATCCGTTGATCCCATCTTGCATCAAAATAGACTTTACTTTTTCAGCTCTTAATGAGTCCATAAGTTTGTTTTCTATTCTTCCAGCATGGTGTCCAACCAAAACGAACGTTTTGTCTTTATAATTGCGCATTACTTCACTCAAACGATCCAAAGTTCCATTCATCCCTGTTGAATTAGCATGAAGATCTGTTGAATTATGATAAAAATAAATGGTTGAAATATTGGACAATGCTTTCTGAAGATTTAAATCATATTCTCTTCTTGTACTATCCAATTCTTGTTTTATACGCTCTTTCCGTAAGCGTGCTTTTTCAGCATCTGAGCATGCCTTATCATCATTAGCGATGGAATTGCATGCTTTCATCAGACCCAAAAGTAAAAGAAGTAAGAAAAGAAAACCAAGAATCTTCCAAAAATTAGCCAAACATCCATTGAGTAAAGTTCCACAACCATTTATTCCATCATTAACATAACGACTGCGCCACCATTGATCTTGCATACTGTAACCCGTATTATCGAATGGATCTGGTTTTAATCGACCTAATTGCGGTTCGCTAAATGTTTTTCCATAGGCCTTTGAAGCAATCTCACCATACGTTTCGCCATTTATTTCATATGTTTTGAGGATTTTAGGATCAATAAGAATTAATTGTGTAAAGGTATAAAGTCGTTCACCAGTAAAAGGACCGTTTTGACCGGGTTTAATCGTTACATTTGGCACATTCAGGAGAACAAAACTCCTTAGTTTGCGGTAAGTATCTGGTTCAAAATCAGCATGAAATTCAACTTGATCCAACGCACCTTGATACACTTGAACCTTATGCGTATTGTCTACAGGCAATTCCTCCGTGTTTCCCAACGGAGCACCTTGCCTTGTTTTAAACAATCCTTTGAATTCGCCAAGAACGATGAACGGGCCTTGCATCCTAATTACAACTAATTAGGTTTAATCATTCTTGATAAACTTATCGATGTCATTATCCATTTCACCTTTCTCTTTCGCAGCGTATAGATTCATGGCATGTTTGGAATTTTCCTTTTCAAGTTCATTCTGGTGCCTGGCAACTTCTGCTATACGAATGGCATTATAATTCTCTCTATAACGGTGCATGTTATTATTTTCATCTGTTACCTCCTTTAAAGAAATACCTTGCTTAGCCTCTAAAATTTGAGATACATTGTCATGCATCCAATCGTAAGAAGATTTATTCAACATAAATTTGAATATGACGGGAGCAATTTCGACAATCATAAAGAGAAATCGAACAAGCCAAATTGGCGCCGATGCTTTTCCATATATTTCATCTTTTTTACCTTTGATTACCTCATTTTTTACAGGGTCAAACTTTGGAACACTTTTTCCATTGTGAGAAAGACGCTCAAGCATCATAATTTGATCAAGAAAACCGGGCTTTTCACCGGTTATTTTCTTTTTCATTTCATCTTGTTGTTTTTTAGTGTCTTTCTGTTTTTTAGCAAGTTCAACTCTTAATTCATCTCTTTGATTATCAATCATGGATAGGTTCTTTTCTTCCTTTTCAAGTTGTGTTTTTATTGCCCTTGCTTCTGGACCTTCACCCCTCCCTCCTCGCAGGCCTGTAGTTTCTTCTACATAAGCCTTACGTAAGTCTTCAACAATCGTAGCTTGTTTTTGAAAATCGTTCTCAAGTTTTGCAAGTGCTTCATCAATTTCCTTTGTTCTAACTGATTCGGTTTGCTTGATTTCATATGTCTTACTTATAGCTAATTGATCCATTGATAGCTTCCATTCTCTATATATCTCTCTTTTAAATATGAATGTTTCCAAAGGGGCAGAAATTGTCAAACCTATAATAATAGCCATCAACAATCTTGGTATCATTGTAAGCAATTCACTTTTACCATTTTTCCAAATAGTAATTGCTTCCGTTCCATCACCTTTAACAGTTGAAACAATAAATCTATCCAAGTTAAAAATTATTAACCCCCAAACGACGGAAACTGGTAAAGTAATTAACCAATTTCCTTTAAGCGCAACTTCTCCAGTAATTGGGTCTAGCGCGCCTGAAGGATCTGGACTTGCAAAAATAGTATGCATCGCGAAGCCCATTGCTATCATTGCCATTACTGTTGTTGCCAAAACGACCCCGCCAATTCCTGCATGCTTGATGTGATCTGAATACGGGGAAAATTCAAGAATTTTTTTATCCGAACCCCCGCATTTCCATAGGAATTCCATTATTCCCTTCATCCATTTTGAATAGCTATTTTTCTCGTAATTTACAAGTTCATTCATGCCGATGTTGCTACTTTCTTGACTCATACTTATTTTATTTTATTATTCTGGTTTAATACTTGGTTATATTTTGAAGGCTTAAAATCAAAACCTTTTACAATTTTCTGCTTATAAATGTAATTATTTAGTTGCATTTTATCGCTATTCAGATCGCTTTTGTATTGAATCCGTTTATTAGCAGGCTCAATATTTGAAATTTTATCAATTCTTAGAAGTCTTCCTTTTAATCGTGAAAGTTTGGTGAAAATTAACCCACTATATTTAGGTACATGCAATTTTATTGGTAAATCTTTACTTAGTGATGATGGTCGAATTCTTTTTCTTGGTTGCATAAACGCGTTTGCTCCTCCTAAATTTGAAGTATTCAAGCGCATTACTTGGTCATCAGAAATAACGATGTTTTTTTCCATTTTACCCTTTAAGGTATAGATAACCAAGGTGAAGTTATTTCCAGCTGGTTTTACAATTGTAATAAGGCTATTTTCCTTTAAATCTTTGAAATCCGGTAGAATATCAATTCGATAAGCACCTTTCACATTCCAAGAGAGAATAATGGGACAACCTTGAAAAACATACTTAGATTGACTTTGGTAATAAAGTTGTTTTTCCTTATCCTCAAAAATCAAAAAATCAGGTGAAATTCTCCAACTGAAATCAATAATTTGTGGTTTCTCTCGAGAAAAAAAGAGCCAAGTCAACCGCTTCAACAAGGAAAAATAGGGTGTAATTGCCATAAGGATGGAAACACCAGCAAAAAGCATCCATGCTTGATGGGATTCTAAAGACGCAAACCATTCAAAAAACGCAATCATACAATCTCAAGATTATAAACATGAATGTTATCAAACTTATTATTGCGCTGTTCGTGCAAAGATATTGGTACCGTCGTTTCCAATAATAAATATTCTCTGCCATTATGAACATGTCTCTGCCCAGGATAATTTAGACCGTGAACACCAACAATCATGTGATGTTCTTTTTCCATCGTACAATAAACCATTATCAAATTGTCCTCCGGAAATTCAAGTAAATGCTGAAGAATTCCACAAAGCAAGACCGATTTACTATCGCAATCACAATAAGAAATCACAAAAGATTCATGTGGAATGGAAACTCCAAAATAGGTATACTCACCCGCATCAAATTCTGGCTGACCGTAGGGTATGTATTGAACAAAATTCAAGGCAGCTGCAACACAATTTTCATAGGTGTAAATTTCTGATAATTCATTTTTAATAAATCGTGCAATCTCCAGAGTCAAATCCTTTGATTGTGCAATGATTTCATTATAATTGACACCATAGTCATAGGATTTTGGTGATCTATAAAAAAATCCATCCTTATTCATGTTCTGCAATAGAAACGAATGATCTGTGGATTGTAAACGACCATAATCATTTACTGTTGCAAAATATGAATTGTGAGCTCCAAAACCGCTGACCGTTGAAGACATATTTTTAGCATGTATTTCGGACTTAAACGTTACATTTCGATTATCAATAAATGGAAACTTATATTCAAACGTGGCTAATTCATTATTCATGCTTCCTTGAACCATACATCCAAATGTAGCATATCCTTTCGGAGTATTTCTATAGTTTTTGGGTTTTGTAGAATAGGTAGTTAATTTCTCAATGATTAATAGGTTTTGATCAAAGGAAACACTAGAACTTTTCAAAAAACTAAATGATGAATTGACGAAAATCACCACTACAATAAGAATAAGAATGTATATGTTTAGTTCGCTCAACTTTCAATATTTGCAATAAATTTAGCAAATTTTATATAATTTTAAAGAAATTGAAGTTATGGGATATGATTGTTCTGCTGCTTTGAGCTACAAGGTCGACGGAATCGACATGTATCAAGCAAATCGAGGATTTATTTCAGAAAAATATGAGCTTACGTCTGTTAAAGCAATTGGTAAGGATTTAGATAAAATAAATGTCATACTTTCGGCATATGAGGAGGTTCTTAACGATTTAAAAAGTTCAAAGGTTCAATTAAATTTAGATCACAAAGAGCCGCTATTTTTTAAAGATGTTAAGTATTATTTGAGTTTCACAACAGGAGGTATTTTTGAATTGACTACTGGTTCTGCGATTAATGGTAATGAATATTCAAGTAATTACGAGCTTAATGAATATATTTTTGAAGACGAGGTATACATTCACAGTCCATTAATTGTTCTAGACCTATTGATTTTTTCCTTTTTCTTGAGTAAAAAACTCCCTAAAAGTACCATCGATTTTGGATTAGGTGATTCAGCATTGTTTTGCGCTGACTTTAAACTAAAAAATGGGCAACTTAAAAAATACAGTGAGGAATATGGCGACAGCGAGGAAGGTGGTGATGGTTTTATGTGTAGTAAAATGGAAATGACCTCTTTTTTCAAAAGTTTGCAAAATCTTAATCAATAATTTAATTTTTTGATGATGAACAAAGAAGATTTCATGAAAAACACCATTTCTGTAATTAAGAAATATGTTCCAGAATTGAGTGAGGAAAAATTCACTGGCTTTTCAAAAGAGTCGTTAGAAAACGAAAAGATTGAATTCTCAGAAATTCGATATGTGACACTTGAGGATTATAACATGTGTTCGTATCCAGAAGATTTTTATGTTGCTCATTTTCATCCTGACAATGACTTGGTAACCATTTGGGAGGATGACTTTTTTGCTAGTGGATACAATTTGGATGAACTCGATGACGAGGAGGAAGGGATGAGAGAAACATATATCGGGTTCGTCGATCTTTTGGATGAAAAATACATTCGAGTGAATGGCTATGGTGATGAAATCGAATATGGATCGGAAAATCCAACCGATGAGCACCCAGATTGGAAGGGGTGGTGTTAAAACTTAATGATTATATTATGGCTTTTGATAAAAAATACCAAAATTACGGCGTGATCAAGATCGAAAATGGAAGCGTAAGGCTTTACGAATCCCAAATCAATTATCTTACACTTAACACGTCGGGTGGGACTACCGTTGCGGCGAATTGGTCCGGTGAAAATGTTATCGTAACCATGGTCGATGGAAAAGTACGAAAGTACACTTTACAGCAAACGTATACTACCCACTAGAGAGCCAAATAGGTGTTGAGCACTGGGTTGGTTATGTGCACATTCGCTGAGAAATAAGTTTTTATTTCATTCAAACAATTTCCTTGTTTATCAATTCTAAAAAGGGTACAAATCCCTTTCTCTGCAGCCGATTGCACCAACATACCCGAAGTACTAAAGTCAAGGATATAATTGTACAATGCCTCCTCGTAAATTCCCTCAAAATATATTCTTTTTCCCGAAGCATATAACAAATTGAGCTCATTCTCGGTTACATCCTGCACAGGTAAATGATCCGTTAAATAACTAGCTATGAGTGAATCGTATTTTTCCTCCAAAGGAATTAAATATTGGGTTTTCAGCTCTTCTTCTTCAGAAACCAGCGCAATGCCTTTCATGATTTTATCATTAATCAAATCAAAGGTATTATGCACAGCATTCAATGTGATTTTATTTACAGCTTGTTGACCAGAAGCAATCAATTCGCCTTTTATATTTTTAAGGTAAATTGTATTTATGGATTGTAAATAAATCAAAGCAGCACTTAATATTTCATTCATTCCTACCTTGTCAAACTCTTCGTAATGTTTAATAGCATGGCTTAATTTACCGTGGGTTTGTCCTTCCAAGTGGTAATTCTCAGATTCGTTAAAAACCAAGAATTGTTTGCTGCCGGGTTGGTCGTCATCGTGACTGGTGAGGAAAGGGTTGGTGGGATTATTTTTTGGGAGCATCTATAAAGTTGTTGTTTGAGGTTAGTGAAATCCAAAAGATTTAATGTGAAATTTAGCATTAATATTAAACTTTAGCTAGTTCAAATAAGTGTTGATCGATTGTTTTTTCATCGTGATTCCAAATTAATCCCATAATAGAATTCAGATTAATACTGTGGTCATCATCAATTTTAATTTCAACTTCATTTGCTTTATCGATTAAGTGATAGATTATGAATTTTTTAAGTAAATCAACTCTTTCATCTTTCTTCAATTTAGTATTCTTATAGAACTCTATCAAAACATTAATTGTTAAGTTTCCTGGAAGAATATGTGCTTTTATTTCTTTAAGAGCTAAAATCTTCAATTTATTATTTTCAAAGGAGTTGATCAATTTAAGTGCTTCGAAATAATCGCAACTTAAAGGGCCCTCAGTAATGCAGTAATCAATAAAAATTTTGCGAAATTCCTGAGTATTGAAAGTAGCATAAACACTTTGGACTTGGCGATAAGATAAGTCAGTTTTTTTAACTGCTTCGAGAATTAAAAAATCTAAAAGCAGTAAATCCGTATGGTTTTCACTCTCGATTAATTGATTTATTTCATCAATTATTTTAACGTTTTTCTTTTGAAGAGTTTTCTTTTGTTCAAAATAAAATTTGCTGTATTTCGTATAATTATTTGCCACCAAATAATCCAGCACACGTTGCTTTTTCGTCTTTTTAGTGCTCGTAATTTTATTTTCAGGCAATTGGGTAACCTCATTTTTTGAGGTGGTTAGGTTTAAATTATTTTCCCAGCAATTGAATCGCATCAACATTTTGTCAATATTTTCAACACAATTAACCCACCTGTTTTTGATCCCAATTGTAAAAAAGTTGCGCGCCAATTGTTTAGAGAATTTTAAAATGTGAAATTCAAGGGAAGGTGAAAACTCCCTTAACTCATCGAGATAATACCCTGATTTTTTTAAAAGTTGAACGGCGGTTCCAAGATTCCTAATTACAATGGCTATTTCAGCTAACCAGATATAATATTCAATAAATAATAATAGCACATTCTCAGGAATCATCCGCATTTGGAATTTTACTTCAATTTGTTCAATTGCTTTCAGCAAATTTGGATAAATTCCATTTTGCGTTTGATAATAACCAAAAACGAATCTTAGTTGTCTAATTGATACATTTTGATTGACTTTCGCCTTAAGGAAATTCAGAAAAAAATCTGCATTAATATCATCCAAATAACAGAAATCAGAAGATTCGTCATATTGAATGATTTTCGAAGAGTTTATTTGTATTAGGTCGAAGGCAAATGAGGTGTCAAAATATTTTGCACATATATTTGCGAATTGCTTCTCAGCATCAACCTTCTTATGCAATTCGAAGCAAAGATCAAAATCCAGTTTGCCACTTTCTTGAAATGATTTTTCTGTAAAAATCCTGGCGATCACAATAAATCGTTTCTTACTTGACTCATACCAACCGTCTCTCAACAAAGAATAAAATTTACTTGATTTAAATTTTTTATCATTAAATATGGTCTTACATTCTTCAAAATTTGATTCTAAATAATATTCAAGTAATTCGAAATAAAATTGAGGCAAGATTGTAGAATCCTCATTCTCTTTGGAAACAATCTCGATACATCTGTTGATATTAGTATTTATATAGTATTGAAATAATTTAAAACAAATATTCTCAGTGTCCTGGTAATTATTGATGTAATGTATAAGTAAAGATTCAAAATCAGAACTCTTGGCTAAATGATGCTCCATCCACCATTCAGCGAAGTTTTCAAGACGATGTAAAAACTTAGTTTTATCTTCATAAATTATTTCCAATGAAATCTCATTAAGATACCAGTCTAAAATAAAAGGAAAAATATCATTACTTTGCAACGTGATTGTGCGCAAAGATTCATCATTTTTCAATAACTGAATTAGCTTTAAAACGTTTTTTGCATTTTGGCAAACTAAATCGTGTTCTTGGAAATATTGAAAAACAGATAGGATTAATTTAAACTTAGATTTCGCGTCAATTTGTAAATCTTGAATTCTAGAAATTGCTAATTCAAAATCCAATTTGACCAATTCAATTAAAGAATCTTGGGATGTTCGTTTGATTTCGATGTTAGCTAATTCAATTAATTTAAGATTTGTCTCGAAAATAATTCGCTTGTCATCAAACTTGGTCGCCCATCGAATTAAATTTTCGAGACTAAGTTTGGGCAACACGTATCTTTGTGTTGAACTTATCTGCCTTTCCCAAAACTGTTGGTCGTAGGCATATTTTTTGAGTGCCGCGGCGTGTTCATTATGTAAACACTCTGTTTCACCTTGCATGGCGACAATAAAAAAGTGAGTTGTAATAAACTCTAGGGCATAGCTTTCCTTTTCCGGAATGTCTTTTTCTTTTTTAACCTCCAAAGCTTTTTCGCAAAGCGCAATAAATTTGTTATTGAATTGAGCTATATCCTTTTCAGTCACCTTCTGCAACACATACACCCTAAACCGCTCGTGATACAAACGGTACCTCCCACTACCCGCAGAACTGAAACGTTTGCTGTGGAGTTGGATTAGCTCATTTACCCGTTGTAGGCGTTTTTCTTCTTTTGAAGAATTCTCATCAGCGTGATCATACCACTCATCTCCCAAAATTTCAGCAGCAAAATCAGCTGAGATTTCCTTTTGGGCAAGCGCAAAGACCAAGAAAAAATGAAGAAGTTCTCTACGCTCCTTCCATTTCATCGTAGGAGGAAATAATTCCTTATCGTAAAGTCCCACCAAGCCATCTGGTAAAGCCTCGTTGTTGTTGG
>JBMLTP010000266.1:0-19318 GCA_049239885.1 Crocinitomicaceae bacterium | reverse complement strand
TGGAATCTTTTGAAATATAGTTCATAGCAACCCACCAACCATCGTTTGATTTTTCGTTAGCAGGTACCCACATAAACTGTCTATAAAGTAAAAAAACCAATAGCAACCCAATAATTCCACCTGCGATGTAAGTTCCTAATTTGAATTTCTTATCTGAATTAAATTTTGATTTAATCAGGTCAAAACTTAAATTTTCTAACATAATTCTTTTTTTGAATCGCAAAAGTAAGTAATTTTTCGACAAACGAAATGATAATTTTTCAAGACTTATCGTTAATCAAGATTTTCTTTCCTGTAAATTGTAAATCTGCATTTATTCTTTGAAATGCTTAGCTTTGCAGACAAAATGCGAACTGCACAATACATACTAATATCATTCCTATTCTTATCCTCATTTGTTCGTGCTCAAAACAAAACTAACAATGGGGAAGGAATTCTAATTGGTCGCGTTATTCATTCGAGTACAGAAAAACCATTGGAATATGTTTCCATAAAACTTCTTTCTTCAAAAGATTCATCAGTGCTAACAGGTGTTTACACGGATTCCGATGGGAAATTCAATTTGGAGAATTTAGCTTTTGGTTCATTTATTTTGAAAATCAATTTAACGGGTTTTGAAACGCAATTTATTTCCCCAGTTATTTTTTCAGCAACAACAAAATTATTCAATGCCGGAACGATAAAATTGAGCCCTGCAAAAGAGGTGGCGCTTGAAGGAGTCAAGGTAGTTGGTAAATCAGACGTTTTAACAACTGGTATTGATAAAAAAATCTACAACGTGGCTGAGGATCTTTCGGTAAAAGGAGGAACGGCCAATGATATTTTGAACCGTTTGCCTTCGGTTGAAGTGGATCAAGATGGAAATGTGATGTTGCGAGGAGAAGGAACCGTAACAATATTAATTGACGGTCGACCAAGTTCATTATCCGGAGGAAATGGAAAATCCTTATTGGATGCGCTGCCAGCTGGTTCAGTGGAGCGAATTGAAATTGTGACGAATCCCTCCGCAAAATACAATCCCGATGGAACCTCTGGAATAATTAACATCGTATTGAAAAAGAATAAGTTGAAAGGATTAAATGGTTCCGTTTCGGTTAATCTCGGTTCAGGCGATTTAACGGGTGGAAACGTAGCCGAAGGAAATGCATCGTTGAGTTACCGAAATGGTTGGGTCAATGTTTATGGAATTTACAACTACCGTTATTTGGATGGTTACAGAAATAACACCTCATTCATTCGACAAACATTTGATACTGGAACTAGCCTGATGGTTGACCAAAATCGAACGGGTACAGATTTAAATGCTGGTAATACCTTTCGCTTGGGTGCAGATTTTTTCTTGAAAGGAAGAAATACGCTTGCTTTTTCGGCTACGGGAAATGTAGGTAGGAGGGATCGCACTGGAGATTTATGGAGCAATGTTTATACTCAGCCAACCACTTACACTGATCTATGGAGACGAATTTCGTATGATCCAACGCAGCAGAAAAACTACGATGTGAATTTGAACTTTCGTCACGACTTGAAAGATGATCGTGGAAATTATGTGTTTGATTTTAGTCAATCTTTCGGAAATGAATCGATTCAAGGATATTATCAAAGCATTTATTACAACCCTGATTCAAGTTTGAGTAACAAAAGGGATTTGAATCAACAATTATTCAACAACGAAAAGAATAACATTACGAATCTCCAATTTGATTACACGTATACCTTTCCAAAAATTAATGCCCGAATGGAAACTGGAGCAAAAGCAATCATAGCTCAGCAAGCCGTGAATCCGATTTCAGAAACGCAGGATAGTGTTACAAATCAATGGTTTGAAGATACTTTGGCGAATTTCAATTACCGTTACGACGAGCAGATTTACAGTGTTTACGGAATTTTTGGTCAGCAAATCGGTAAATTCAAATACCAAGGAGGAATTCGATTGGAGCAAGCCTATCAAATCCCAAATTTATTAACGGATACGCTTCGAATTGTTAATGATTATTTCAATTATTTCCCTTCCGCACACATTCGTTATTCCTTAGCCGAGAAAACAGAGATTGGCTTGAGTTACAGCAAACGAATTACGCGCGCAAGTTCGGCGGATATGAATCCGTTTACGACCTATGCCGATCCGTTTAATTTGCGAAGAGGTAATCCGTATTTGAAGCCGGAGTATATTGATTCATATGACTTTTCATTTTCAATGGATAAAAAGAAATGGTCAATTTTAGCCAGTGCGTATTATCGACATAACAAAGGTGTAATAACGCGTTTTAAAGAATTTTATGAAAACGGGACTTCAGCCGTCACATTTAAAAATATTTCGGAAACAAAAACACTGGGACAGGAATTAGTTATCACCTACAAACCATACTCGTGGTGGCGAAATACCTTTTCATGGAACGGAAACTATATTTGGTATATCACCAATCTTGCCGAATTGCCAAACAGACAAGGCTATGTAATGAATTTCAAATACAACACTGCAATTGAATTCTGGAACAAGACAGCAAGTGTTCAATTGAGTGTGACTTACAACGGTCGTCGCATTACCGTCCAAGGAATCGCACAGCGTCAAGGTCCTATAGATTTGGCTTTTGAAAAGAAATTTATGCAAGGGAAATTAGCTGTTGGAACTCGTATAACTGATATTTTTAATAAGCAAGGCTTTTATTTTGAGGTGGATCGTCCAGGAGTTTACCAAGAATCAGAATTTAAGTGGTTGACACGACGGATTTTCCTGACGGCATCCTACAAATTTGGTAAATTGGAAATGTCGAATAAATCCAAACTTCCCGGTTCAGAGGGAGGAGATATGTGATAATTCTTTTCAATTTTTCTTATTTCAAATGCAATAACACGAATACATTCTTTCTAATTCTTGTTTAAATCCAAAATCTGTTTCAAATACGCTTAAAATATTAAAAGAATGAGCACCATTGAAAGGAAACGACAGGTGTAGAATTATTGTAAATTGATTTATGTTTTTTACATTTGTCCAAAATCATAAATAATGAAATTTTTATATTGTTTTTTATTTGTTTTATTGGCTCTTGTGATATCTTGCAAGAAAAATAAAGTCAATCCAGAAGAACCTAAACTGATTGTTAAATTAGTTGTTGATTCTACTCAAGTTAGACTAGGAAATATAGGCACTCCTACTGTTATTCCTGCGGGTAATGCCGGGCAACATCCCCTATTTAATTCGATTTCAGCGCACTATTTAGAATTAGCCCCAAATGCTTATACGGCATTAGGCAGTGGAGTGAAATTGTATCATGCAGCAGAAACTTCACTTGGTGGAAACACAGCAATTGATTTCTCGAAAGCAATTGTTAAAAAGCCAGGTGAAATCTTCTTAGAAATCCCATTAAAGGATATCCCAACTGGAAATTATGAATGGGTAAGACTTTCTCTTTCTTATCAAAATTATGATGTTAAATTTTACTATAATAATTTACCTTTCACCGGAACCATTGCGAGTTTTGTGGGTTACAATAATTACATTACTTCTTTTCTCGTGAAAAATCAATCACTTGCTGTAAATGCTAATAAATCACAAGGTTTTTGGGCATTTGAGACTATTTCAGGAGTTCAATCGGGTCAAAGTGCTGGAACAACTGTTCCTAATCCGTTGGCATCCACATCACCTATACCTCCCGGATCATGTGTAGTAACAGGCCAATTTGCAAGCCCTTTAACCATTACGGGTAATGAAACCAAAAATATTACGCTAAAAATGTCACTTTCTACGAACAATAGTTTTGAGTGGACTGATTCCAATGGTAACGGAAAATGGGATGTTGGCCCAGGTCCATTTGAGAATGTTGTAGATATGGGGCTGAGAGGTTTGATTCCTATAAAAGAATAATCAGGATTATTCTTTTGTCGATCTTAAGGTATATCCAAAACCTGATATGTTTCCCGTTCCAATTACCTTTATTTAAAATCAGGGTTCCAAAACGCGCTGCATTCCGGTCGTTACTTACTATTGAATTAATTTAGCTATTTTGAAAATTAAATTCAAGTAATAAATCAAAAATTAAATCTGGAGAAAATTAGCTGGTATGGCAAAAACAAATTCTCTTAAATTTAAAAGCCTTAATAATTGTATTTTTGAAAGAAAAGTAAAGGTCTAAACAAATGATACAAATCGATTTCATTCTATCTAATTCTGGTTTAAATCCAAATTCTGTTTCCAACACGCTTCAATTATTAAACGAAGGATCAACAATTCCCTTTATTGCGCGCTACCGTAAAGAAATGACCGGTGGATTGGATGAAGTTGAAATTGCTCAAATCAGAGATTTAGCGAAGAAATTCGATGAAATTACGGCGCGACAGCAAACGATTTTGAATGCGATTGAAGAACAAGGAAAACTGACTTCTGAATTAAATGAGAAAATCTCAACTTGTTTTGAAGCAACTTTACTCGAAGATATTTATCTACCATACAAACAAAAGCGACTGACAAAAGGTGAAAAAGCGAAGAAATTAGGTTTGGAGCCACTTGCTAAAATGATAATATCACAGCGAGGAGGACAACCGGAGGTTTTGGCAGAAAAATTTATTAAAGGTGATGTTATGGATGAAGATATGGCCATAGAAGGAGCTAAAGACATCATTGCTGAATGGATAAACGAAAACACAGTGGCTCGTTCCAGAATGCGGCAGTTATTTCAGCGAAAAGCTGTTTTGGTTTCTAAATTAGTCAAAGGTAAAGATGAAGAAGGAGCGAAATACCGCGATTATTTTGATTTCTCTGAACCGCTTTATAAATGTGCCTCACATCGTTTGTTGGCGTTGATTCGAGCCGAGCGCGAAGGGATTATTTCATTGAAATCGCAACCAAATCAGGAAGAAGCCATTGAATCCTTGGAACGATTTTTTGTCAAAGGAAATGATGCGTGCAGTGTAATTGTTTCCGAAGCATGCAAGGAATCCTACAAACGATTGATGTGTCCGTCGCTTGAAAATGAAATTTTGAATGAGGCGAAGGAAAAAGCGGACAAAGAAGCCATTAAAATCTTTTCTACCAATTTGCGACAGTTGTTATTGGCGCCGCCACTCGGTTCAAAACGCATTTTGGCCATTGATCCCGGTTTTAGAACAGGTTGCAAAGTCGTTTGTTTGGATGAATCTGGCTCACTTTTAATGAATCAAACCATTTATCCGCATCCGCCACAAAATGAAAGTGCAGCAGCGAAAGCCAAAATCTCTCAATTAGTTGAATCGTATAAAATTGATGCGATAGCTATCGGTGACGGAACGGCAGGAAGGGAAACGGAAGCTTTGATTAAACATATTCGATTCAACAAAGAAGTGGAGGTTTATGTGGTTAGAGAAGATGGTGCATCCATTTATTCTGCGAGTTCTATTGCTAGAAAAGAATTTCCGGATTATGATGTAACGGTTCGTGGTTCTGTTTCCATTGGAAGAAGATTGATGGATCCGTTGGCTGAATTGGTGAAAATCGATCCGAAGTCAATAGGAGTGGGGCAGTATCAGCACGAAGTGAATCAGACTTTATTGAAAGATGCGTTGGATGATGTGGTAGTTTCAGCTGTAAATTCCGTTGGGGTTGATTTGAATACCGCGTCGCCTTATTTATTGAGTTATGTTTCAGGTCTTGGGTCGACTTTAGCAGAAAACATAGTGGCGTATCGCACTGAAAATGGTAAGATAGAATCCAGAGAAGAATTAAAAAACGTCAAACGATTGGGAGATAAAGCGTATGAGCAAGCTGCAGGTTTTTTGCGTGTTCGAGATGCAAGGAATCCACTCGATAATTCGTCTGTTCATCCCGAAAGTTATCGTTTTGTAGCTGACATTGCGAAACATTCCAAGGTAGATATTCAATCGCTCATCGGTAATTTCGAGTTGTTAAATAGCCTAAAGAAAACTGATTTTCCGCAAATTGACAGTTACACGTTTGATGACATTATCAATGAACTCAAGAAACCGGGACGTGATCCACGTAAAATGGCGAAGGTGCTAGAATTTGATCACCGCATTAAAACCATTGATGACTTGAAAGTGGGAATGACGTTGACTGGAATTGTAACGAATGTAACGGCTTTCGGAGCTTTTGTAAACATTGGAATTAAAGAAAATGGATTGATTCACAAATCGAATTTGGCTGATACTTATGTAGACGATCCTGCTAAATTTATTGCTTTGCATCAACATGTGGAGGTTCAAGTTTTGGAGGTTGATGTTGCGCGGAAAAGGGTAGGGTTGAAGAAGGTTTAAATTCTTCTGCAACGAATAACCTCATTAATCAACGTATAAAATGCAACGAATAAATTTTGTTTGCGACAAATAAGTTGTATATTCGTAGCATAAAACGCAACGAATGTCATTTTACATCTATCAAAAAAGCGCTTGGCCTAATTTTGTCTGGAACAATGACGAAATAATGAGTTCGTTGAGTGAAGCCCGAAATTTGCAAGGAAGGCTCATTGGTAAAATGGAATCCTTGGGTTTTGAATTAAGGGATGAAGCATTGCTCGATACAATGACACTTGATGTTCTGAAAACATCCGAAATAGAAGGTGATTTTTTGAGTCCAGAGCAAGTGCGTTCTTCGATAGCAAGACGTTTAGGTATGGAAATAGCAGGTGCAGTTCATTCTGAACGAAATGTGGATGGTGTGGTGGAAATGATGCTTGATGCTACTCAAAATTGCTTTGAACCACTAACCTCCGAAAGACTATTCAGTTGGCATTCAGCGCTTTTTCCAACCGGTCGAAGTGGTATATATAAAATAGTTGTCGGTGATTGGAGAAATGATACAACCGGTCCGATGCAAGTTGTTTCAGGAGCCATGGGTCGAGAAAAAGTGCATTTTCAAGCACCCGATTCCCATTTTGTTGAGAAAGAAATGAATCAGTTTTTGGATTGGTTCAATACCAATAATCCAAAAGTTGATTTAGTTATTAAAGCAGCGGTGGCTCATTTGTGGTTTGTGACCGTTCATCCGTTCGATGATGGAAATGGAAGGATAGCACGCGCATTGACAGATATGTTATTGGCGCAAGCAGATAAAAGCAACCAGCGTTTTTATAGTATGTCCGCGCAAATACGAGTTGAAAGAAAAGCGTATTATGAAATGTTGGAAAAAACACAGAAAGGCGAAGACATGGACGTAACCGATTGGATCCTTTGGTTTTTGAACTGCTTGATAAATTCCTTGAAATCAACTGATATTCTTTTGGCGCGTATTATTCGCAAAGCTCAATTTTGGACAACACACACAAATGTTATAGTGAATGAACGACAGAAAAAACTGCTCAATAAAATGTTGGATGGCTTTGATGGGAAACTCACATCTTCTAAATGGGCAAAAATTGCAAAGTGTTCAAAGGATTCAGCGATCCGAGATATCAATGATTTGATTGAAAAAGACCTGCTTCAAAAGGAAGCGGCTGGAGGGAGAAGCACCAATTACGAGTTGCGATTGGATTGAAAAGGGTAGAATCCTGAACTTTCTTCTTTTACCATTGTTTTTAAATCATGTATCAACTCAAACGAACCCAAGTCATCAAGGCAGATATTAAAACCTGCTGGGATTTTTTCTCATCTCCCAAAAACTTAAAATTAATTACACCGCCTTACATGGGGTTTGAGGTCAAAACGGAAGTTCCCGAGAAAATGTACGAAGGTTTAATGATTGCCTATACCGTTCGTCCATTATTGGGAATTCCGATGTCGTGGGTGACTGAAATAAAAACGGTGAAAGAAAACGTTTTTTTTGTTGATGAGCAGCGTCAAGGACCATACACGATTTGGCACCATGAACATCATTTTAAAGCAGTTGAAGGGGGTGTAGAAATGACAGATATCGTTTCGTATGTTTTGCCATTGGGTTTTTTGGGAAAGATGGCTCATCCTATTCTTGTGCGAAAAAAATTGGAAGAGATTTTTTCATATCTTTTTCAGAAAGTGGAAGAGATCTTTAATTCCTGATTCAAAAACAAGTTGATGTTTCATTCTCAGTAAGCGAATGAATAGAAATAAAGAAGTTATGTAAATGATGTGACCTTTTTTTGTTTCTCCAAATACCTGATTTTCTTAACCCATATAAAAGTTTCTTGTAGAATATAACATTATCTTCGCGTCAGAATTTTTATTCTTTTCTATTAGAGGATTTACAATTCAAAGGAATTAGAATAATGAGAGTACTAATTTTATGCAATAAGGCTCCTTTTCCTCCTAATGATGGAAGCAGTATCGCCATATACAATATGGCGAAAGGTCTCGAAGAGTGTGGAATCGACTTGCATCTTTTTTCTTTAAACACAAAAAAGCACTTCAAATCTGATCGCGAAGTATTAAAAGGATTTCCAAAAAGTACAAGTTATCAGTCTATCTACTTAGATACCAATCCTACAATTTTAGGTGCCATTTCAAACCTGTTTTCGAATCAATCTTATTTTGTTTCGCGTTTTTATGATCGCAAAGTTGAGAAGCAACTTGAATGGAAATTGAATGAAACTGATTTTGATATCGTACAATTAGAGGGAGTTTTTATGGCTACCTATATCCCATTAATTCGCAGGTTTACTAAAGCTAAGATTGTTCTTCGCGCTCACAACATTGAATATCTTATATGGGATAGACATATAAAAATGTCAAAATCTTGGCTACAAAAATTTTATTTGGGAATACAAACAAAGCGACTTAGAAATTTTGAACACGAAATTTTTGGGTCGGTTGACGCTATTGTTCCAATAACGGATGCTGACGCTGTTTACATATCTGAACTTTCAAGTTCACCAATTCATTCTGCAATAACGGGAGTGGATTTTAAAAAATATCCTAAGACTAATTCAACAGATTTTAACCCTCTTTCTATTTTTCACTTCGGATCAATGGATTGGATACCAAATCAAGAGGCAGTTGATTGGTTTTTAGAAAAGTGCTGGCCAGTCATCAGTAGTCAAGTTCCTAAAGTAAAGTTTGTTATTGCAGGAAGAAACATTCCCAAACGATTCAAACTACTTGCAAATGAACGAATTATTGTTCGTGAAAATGTCCCTGATGCTGCTGAAATATACAATCAATTCAATGTGATGATTGTTCCGGTTTTATCTGGTAGCGGAATGCGAATCAAAATTGTCGAAGGGATGTGTTTCGGAAAGGCGATTGTTTCAACACAAATTGGAGCTGAAGGAATTAATGCCGTTCATGAAAAAAATATCTTGCTTCACGATAATTCGCTCGATTTTGCAAATGCTGTCATCCGCTTATTGAAGAATGAAAATGATCGACTCGTTTTAGAAGAAAATGCCTATAGTTTTGCAAGAGATCATTTCGATTATCTTTCGGTTGCAGGAAAGCTTGTTGCTTTTTATAATCAATTGATTCAAACATCCTAAATGATTATTGCGTGGGTCATATTATTGTTAAGCGTAACATTGGTACTTCATACGTATGTTTTATATCCTGCCCTGCTTAAAGTTCTAAGTCGAATTAAAACCAAGCGAAAAAACTACTCCCAACAAACCTATAAAGTCGCGGTTTTGATTGCAGCGTATAACGAAGAACAAATTATAAAAGAAAAGCTTGCCAGCGTTTTGAATAACATTCCCAATAATGTGAATCTTGACGTATTCGTTGGTTCTGATGCTTCTTCTGATTCCACAAATGACATTGTTATCAATCTAAAATCGGAATTTGAAAATCTACACCTTGTTAATTTTGCAGCACGAACAGGCAAGGCTTCAATCATTAATAAATTAGCTGAAAAATGTGATCACGATGTTTTAATTCTAACTGATGCGAATGTACTTTTTCACAAGGATACGATAAGCGAGTTATTACTTCCATTTGAAGACGACAAAATAAAAATGGTTTGCGCAAATATTCTTAAACGAACGAAGAGCCAATCAACCTTTGAGAACATAGAGAAATCATACATAGATAGGGAAAATAGCATTAAACTCGCTGAAAGTGAACTTTGGGACTTGGTTATGGGTGCAGAGGGAGGTTGCTATGCCATCAGAAGTTCATCATATGATCCAGTTCCTAAAAATTTTTTCATGGACGATTTTTTCATGACAATGCAGGTTTTGGAAAAAAATGGAAAAGTTGTTTTTCGTGAAAACGCGATCTGTTTCGAAGATATTCCAGATAAGGCTAGTGAGGAATTTAAACGAAAAATTAGAATCTCAATTGGGAATTTTCAAAACTTGGTTCGCTTCAAACATTTATTGTTTCCAATTTGGAGCAAGTTAGCTTTCGCGTTTTGGTCTCATAAGGTATTACGCTGGTTAACACCTTTTTTCTTAATCTTTTCTTTCGCTAGTTCAATTATACTTGCGACGTACTATTCTTTTATGCTTGTAATCGTTATTGTTCAAGTCGTTCTATTCCTAAGCCCATTACTTTCTTTCTTTAAACTCAATTCAAGAATAACGAACCTAATCATTCATTTTTATTTTATGAATTTGGCGCTGTTAATCGGTTTTTTTAGGTATTTGGTTGGTGTAAAATCCAGTGTTTGGACGCCGACGTTGCGAAATGTAAAGAGCAACGAATAACCTTATTTCTTTAATTTCAATTTAAGCAACTTTAACCAAGCGTCCTTATTGAATATTTGAGTGTCATTTGCAGCTGCCCAAGTTATGAGAATTGCAATAGGCGTAAAGAATATTCCAGACATCCACATTCCGATGAATGGACCTACCACCCTTGTTGTTGCTAAATTATCTCCGATACTAACCAAAATAAAATACAACATAAAAACGAGTGCTGCAATTACCACAGGTGCTCCAAGGCCTCCTTTTCGAATAATTGCACCGAGCGGGGCACCAACAAAAAACAAAACGATGATCGCATAGGTCAAAGCGAACTTGCGGTGGAATTCTATCCAATAAAGGTTCGATTCATTATCCGTAGTTTCCAAAAAAGCGATTTGATTGGTGATTGTTTCATTTTTGTTGTATAAACCGGAAATAACGGAGTTATAGGTGTTTATTTTTTCAGATTTAGGTAATTTATCAAATTTGATTTCCTTAACTTGACTTTGGCTCAAACTATCCGTTACTTGATTTTTTAATCCTTTAAGACGATTAATTATTACGTGTTGATTTTTTAACCCAATGGCGAATTGATTTAAGATTTTCTCCTTTTTTATTTTTAGGGAATCCATTGCATCTGAAATTTGGAATACGTTCATCATCTCATATTTGTCAGTGAAAATATCCTCATCAGACCGGTTCAAAGAAAAACCTGAGATATTCAATTTGTAAATACCTTTTTCAAATGAAGAAATTCGAGCAGGTCTGGATGAATTTCTATTCCCAAGTGGCATACCATTTGGCGCGAAAACCGGGTTTTGAATATCCATCTCTTCGTATATCCGTCCATTTTTCAAATCAAAAAAGAGATACCTGCCATTTTCGGATTTATATACGCGAGCCTCTTCTGCCTTTACGGTTTTAATTTCGCTCGGTGCGGTATGATCGTGTATTGTAATCCCTTTGTAAATACTATCTTTTCCTTCTTTTACTTTGATCGCATAACCCTCAAAATCTTTTGTGTAGACACCAGGTGTTAATACGGTTGAAATTTTGGTGTTTTGAATGTCATAGATCAATGAGTGCCACTTGAGATTGGAGACTGGAATGACATAATTCGCAAAATAAAATGTGAAAAAAGCGATTCCGATTACCACGAATGTTAATGGTCGCATGATTTGATAGAGCGATAATCCACTTGATTTGAGTGCTGTCAACTCATTGTTTTCAGATAAATTCCCGAACGTCATCAAGGATGAAAGTAAAATGGCTAGAGGCAATGCAAGAGGAATCAAACTTGCAGAGACATAAAAAAGGAGTTCCAAAATAACTAAAACCCCCAGTCCTTTCCCCATTAAATCGTCAATGTAAACCCAAAAAAATTGAAGGATTAAAATGAACATTGAAATAATCAACGTGATGACGAACGGTCCCGCAAATGATCGAATACTGAATAAATAAAGACGTTTCAAGTCTTGGAATTTTTACAAAGGTAGCTATTTGCGTTTGACGAGAATGCGATTAGGCGCCAAGAATGCGTTTTAAATCGGTGACCTGCTGATTCCAAAGCAATACGGCACTTTCTTTATCTTCAGGAATTGCAAAATCCGTAATGTTCAAAGCAACTTGATTGGTAATCGGGTCAATATTGTAACCAATTTCAAAATACGAATCAACGTCATCTTCTTCGTCCGCAAGCCACTTAAATCGAATGCGCGATTGCAATTTGTGATTAACTAAACGAGCCTGTTCACTGCTTCCATCCCAGCTGAATGTATAGACATCATCCTTGACTGTTACATCATCTGCGAACCATTCACCCAACCCATCAGGAGAGGAGAACATTTTTTCAAGAATTCGCGGAGAAGAATTCAAGATAAATTCCAATTCATATTTTTCTTTCATGGGATAGGCTTAAAGTACTACTTTTGCTTATTTACTGCAATATAAGAATTTTTTTTGAATGACGCTAATCGATTCCTTTGAAAAAAGTGGTAATTTTCTATTTAAATACCGCGGACATTTACCGCTAGTTCTATTTTTATTTGCCATTCCGGTAGCAATTTTTACTCCGTATAAAGTTTTAGATCAACATGTGTTCGTTCGGCCAATAATATGGATTTTTTCATTTTCATTAGTCGCTATTGGACATGTTATTCGGATTTTGACAGTTGGAAGAAGACACATGCAATCATCAGGGAGAAATCGCAGTCATCAAGTGGCTAATGAATTGAATACAACTGGAATTTATTCCATGGTTCGTCATCCGCTTTATTTGGGAAATGCACTGATTTGGTTGGGATTGGTTTGTTTTTTGGAAAACATCTGGTTCATTTTTATTTTCATTTTTATTTTCTGGGTATACTATGAGCGAATCATGTTCGCTGAAGAACAATTCCTTGAACGACAATTCGGCGAAAAATTCAAAAAATGGTCAGAAAAAGTTCCCACTTTCTTTCCAGACTTTCGAAACATTGCCCCTTCAAATGCTCCGTTTTCATGGCGAATTGTATTTAAAAACGAATATCCTGGCTGGATTTCATCTATGACAACAGTTCTTTTCTTATTTATTCTAAAAGAGTCAGTAATTAATCATAAAATTGAGTTGAATCCAAATGATGGGTATTTCGCACTTTTCATTCTGATTTTTGGTCTTACCTTTAAAGGAATTAAGAAGTTTACGAATCTATTTAATCCGATGGATTAATTTGAAATTGTTTTTTCGTAACCTTACTTCAATTTTGAATTTTATCTTTGTCAAAAATTTGTGAACTATGAAATTGGTTGTTTTTCTTGGAATTTTGGTTGTTACTTCTGCAGCGCTTGTTTACGTTGTTTATTTGTTTTTGAAAAAGCAAGGTGAGAAGGAATTGATTTATTTGCAAGGCGAATTAAAAAAACAACGTCAAGAATATTTCTTGCCAACTCGACTAGAAGCATACCAGCGTGCGATTTTATTGATGGAACGAATTCATCCAAATAGCTTGGTGATGCGTTTACACAACCCAGGTTTGCCGGCAAGAGCTTTGCAAATGGAATTCATCAAATCCATAAGAGAAGAATACGACCATAATGTGGCTCAACAATTATTTATTTCTCCAGAAGGTTGGCAAATGATTAAAAATTCGAAAGAAGATATAATCAAACTTATCAATGCGGCGGGTGAACAAATGAGTCCTACTTCTAACGGATTGGATTTATCTTCCAAAATTTTCGAAATGCTCGCGCAGTTGAAACAATTGCCCTCAGAAGTAACTGTTGAATTTTTAAAGAAAGAATTTCAGCAACTTTTTTGATTTCAGACACTATTCTTAAGATTTTATTCAAAATAAAGAATCGTTCTTTTTGTATCAGAATCGTATATTTACGTATCAAATCGTATCATTTGTATTTTAATTAATCGTATCACAATCGTATATTTGCGTATCAAATCGTATCATTTTTATTTTTATTAATCGTATCATATTCGTATATTTGCGTATCAAATCGTATCATTATGAATGAAAACATATTTAAATTCACCTTAAAAATTGATTGGGAATTAATCAATTCAATTAGTGATATCGATCGTTTTGATGCAAACTGGTCAGCGATTGAACGTAAAGAGGGACAAGGTTTAAAAGAATTAAAAAATATTGCTACAGTTCGAAGTGTTGGAGCTTCAAATAGAATTGAGGGAAACAAAATGAGCGATATGGAAGTTGACGCATTAATTCAACACATTGATCTCACAAAGCTTAATGACAGAGACGCACAAGAAGTAGTTGGTTATTTTGAAGTATTGGATTTAATTTCCGATTCTTTTGAGGAGATTCAAATTACTGAAAATCATTTAAAAAGTTTGCATAGTAATTTACTTAAATTCAGCACCAAGGACGATTGGCACAGGGGTAAGTATAAACTACATAGTAATGCAGTAGAAGCAACTTTTCCGGATGGTTCTCGCCAAATCATTTTTCAAACTACGGACGCAGGTTTTGCCACGGAAGATGAAATGAGGGAATTATTTTTATGGTATAACTCTGAAAAAGAAGTACATACTCTGATAAAAATAGCAACATTCGTGTATGAGTTTTTAAGCATTCATCCTTTTCAAGATGGAAACGGAAGAGTTAGTCGCTTACTTTCAGCCCTTCTATTACTTAAGAGTGGATATAAATGGATTCAATATGTGAGTTTTGAACACGAGATTGAAAACAGAAAAAATGAATATTATCAGGCATTAAGAGGTTGTCAGGGGCAAAGACCGAATGAAGATATTACAGTTTGGATTAACTTTTTCTTGAATTGTCTTTCAAATATTCAATCTCAATTGATGGCAAAATTGAATGAAAGTGGAGCAGAAACTCAGTTAATGCCTAAGGAAAAAGCGATTTACATCATAATTCAGAATCGTCCGAATATTCAATCAGGAGAGATCGCTGAAAAATTGGCAATTCCTTCACCAACCGTAAAACGCATTTTATCGGAATTACTTCAAAAAGGACTGATTGAAAAACAAGGAAATGGTCGAAATGTAAGCTACAGGATTTATTAAAAACAAAAAGCTTTGCAGTCATCCGATTCAACCACAAAGCTTCTACACAATATTTGATTTCTTATGCGTTACCAATTTCCTCTAATGGAATTCGTTGTGGAGCCAATTCCATGTTCTTAAAGCTCGAAGGCGTAATCCCTGTCATTTTTTTGAATTGATTAGAAAGGTGCGCAATGCTGCTGTAATTCAATTTGTAGGAAATTTCAGATAAATTCAATTCACCGTAAAGTAATAATTCCTTTATACGTTCGATTTTATTGATGATAATGAATTGTTGGATTGTCATTCCAGTAATTGAACGAAATACATTGGATAGATACGTGTAATTGTGGTTTAATTTTTCACTGAGAAAAACCGAGAAATTAACTTTGATATTTTCATCTGAATAATGAATCATGTCAATGATGACCAATTTAATCTTCTCGCATAAAATGGTTTTATGATCGTCCATCAATTCCAAACCTGAGTTTTTCAGTTTGTTTTTAAAATCTAATTCTTGGATAAGAGATAAATCTCTAAGAATTTCAACTGAACCTAGTTCCACATTTTGATGCGCAATTCCCATATCTTCTAAAATTTGCGAAAGTTGACTCTTGCATCGGTTACTGACCATGTTTTTGATGTAAAATTTTAAAGCCATAATTGTAAGTTTAATTGTGATTAGTAAAAATTAAATTGGTTTGTTTAATTACTGAATTTCAAAATTGATTTCTTTTAAGAGTTGATCATTAGGAATCGGATCGTTCGACCATTGTTCCTTTCCGATTTTATGAAAAATGTCGACGTTAAGCCCAAAATCGTTTTTCAAGGTCGTTTTCAATTCATTTGCTTTCATTTCCTCATCGATGAATAAGAATCCATCGTTATTTGCATCTCTGCATTTCTCAAGCATTTTTTTATGATCTAAATATTCTTTAATCTTTTCGTATATTGAGGATGGGTGCATGTTGTAAAACTCCAATTTCAAATGGGGGAAAAACTCGTTGAATTCGTTTTGAATGGATTTGATTTTCCGTCGGTTGTTTATTTCTATTTTATACATATTTTTTTCTGATTAAGTGTTTTCAATTTCAAGTATTTCAATTACCTCAACTTGTTTGCGAATTTCTTTTTCAATGCTGATTCTTGCCATTAAATACGTTACTGTTGATTCAGCTCCCTGATTGATATTGATATGATCATGTTCCAATCCGTCATAACAGCCTCCTGAAATGGGATTGTAAATAATTTGGCCCAAATGATTGTGTCCGAGATACCACTCGAAAGCGGTTTTCATAAATGACAAGTATTTGTGATTCTCAAAACAAATTCCAAATTCTTGCAATGCGATGATCGTATAAGCCACATCAATTGGTTGCTCGCCAAAAGGATGAACCTCTTTACCCTTGGAATACCAGGTGCGATTTGAAATAACTGAAATGTGTCTTTTTGTAAACAGTATGTCCAAAAGAAAATCAAAGGATTCTTTAGCGATTTCCTTGAATATTGAATCATTGGAAACATAATAGGCATAAAGCAATGATTCCGGAATTATCGCGTTCGCATAAGTTAGCGAATTTTCATACCAATGCCATTCGGGTTGACGTTCTTTGGTGTAGTAATCAACTAATATATCGGCTAGTTCAAGAATTGTCCTAGACGTAGATTTGTTGTTTATAATAAGGTTATAGTGATACAATCCCTTGATTGTAAATGCAATGGCGCGAGGTGAATTCAAGTTTTTTAGATGAACCATTGAATTCTCGACCAGGTGTTCAATTCTTGAATAATATTTTTGTCGATGTAATTTTTGGTGCGACATGAATATTCCTAAAGCATAAATTGCTCTACCGTTACTGTCCTCAAGATTTTCTTTGAAGTTTTGATCCGTATATTCATTAAAACGGTTAACGTAGTTGAGGAATTTTCCATCGCTTTGTTGGGAGTTCTCTACAAACCGAAAATAGATGTCAATTAATTCAAGTACTGCCTTATCCTCTGTGAGTTCGTAATATTCCGACATTGCAATTAAGGCCCTGGCATTATCATCAAGTGTGTATCCGGATTCTAAATCAGGTAATTCCGCAACAGAAAATTGTATGATGCCAATTTGACTTGTCGTATTGAAAAAGTGATTAAAATTGAATTCTGGTATTTTGAATTTTAGCTCTTTGATTTCCTCAGAAGCGAGCTCCTCCTCAATCAAAGTCATGTATTGAATTGCGACATTTTGCCAGGATGAAGGTCGCGTGTTCTGAAGCGCGTTGATTTTCATTTGAGCAAGATTATTCGGGTTTAGAAGTAAGTAATTCGCTGCCTGAGCAAGTTGAGAGGCATCTTGAAATTCGATTAAAATTCCTGCTGATTTCAATTGATCTTTTGCCTGTGGAATCTTTGTTGAAATGATAGGACAACCACATCCCATTGCATAGGCAAATGTTCCGCTCACTGCTTGAAAAGGATCGTTGGAAGTAAAAAGGTAGATGTCTGTCAATTGCAAATATTCATGAAGCAATTCCAGTGTAATGAACTCGTTAACGAATAAAACATGGGATGAAATACCTAGTTCGTCCGCTAATTCATGTAAAAAAGTTCTGTATTTCTCACCTTCACGTTTATAGATTTCGGGATGTGTTTTTCCTAAAATCAAGTAGACACATTCAGGATGATTTTTTATTATTTCCGGTATTGCGTAAAGTGCCGTTTCAATACTTTTTCCTTCGCTTAAAAGTCCAAATGTGGACAATACTTTTTTATTAGCTAGTTTGTATTTAGTTTTAAGATAATTTTGGTTTCTCAATGGGGTTAAATGAACTCCATGAGCGATAATCTCAATTTTTGCGGGCTCTATTTTGTACTCTTGCTGAAGAATAGTTGCGCTATTTTCTGACATGACAACGACGTTTGTGGCGCGTTCCGATATTTTCCGAACAATTTCCAATCTTTCATTTGAAGGATTAGGTAAAACGGTATGAAAGGTGACAAAAACAGGTAATTCGATGTGCTCCAGAAGAAAAAGCAGGTAGTCGCCATAATTTCCTCCGAATAATCCGAATTCATGCTGAATGATAATTCCCCGAATTTTTGAGTTTCGATTTATGTTTTTTGCAAGTTTCAGATAGCTCGTCGGATTGTGAGCTTCTAAAATATGAGTAATTGGATCTTCAAATTTATCTGTAATAGGTTCATTTTCAATAGCGCAAACGGATATCTTCAAAACTCCTCCGAATTTTTCAAGTAAGCTATTTCTGAAATCTTCGCTGAATGTTGCGATACCGCATTGACGTTCTGGAAAGGATGAGATTAAGAGTAATTCCAATTGTTCCGTTTCATTTAATAGGCGAAACGGGTTGGAGGTAAAATTTTCGGGTTGAATAAATAGTTCTTTATTTGACATTTTCGTTCTCTTTTTTGAGGTAAATAAAGGATTCAAATAGCTCAGTCAACGAGAAAGAAGCGCATGCGATACTTGAATCAGCTGCACCGTAATAGATGTAAATCAAATCGTCCTTCAAAAGACATCCAGTTGGAAAAACGACATTTTTTACATTTCCTTCGATTTCCCATTCGTATTCGGGTTCGAATAGACAATAGGGGAGATGGGCAATTATTTTTAACGGATTGTGTAAATCCAACAAAATGCAATGTGCCTTATAGATTAATTCTCCATTTCGTTCATATGCTGCATGATAAATGAAAATCCATCCTTTTTCCGTTTCAATAGGAGGACAGCCTGCACCGAAGTAATTTGCTTTTTCAAGGTGAACGGGGTCGCAGTCTAAACGGTAATTGGGTAAATTGGAAAGGTAGTTCTCCCAAAATGAAACATTGATTTCCTTTAAGTCGGAAACAATCACAAATAGAATGTCTGGCTTAATACGATGAACGAAATAGAACTTTCCGTCGATTTTTTTAGGAAAAAACAACACATTTTTATCCCAAACGAATTCTACATTATTGTCAATGGCAAGTTCATCCGAGTAGGAATTCGCGATGCGTTCAAAGTTCGTTGATTCATCGTCATTTTCAAGCATCAATGGCGTGATAAGTCCCCAATGTTCAAATTCTTTGAGATCCTTAGAAATAGCCAATGCGCCAAGGGCGTTTATTCCATCAAAAGCAGTATAGGTAAGATAGTAAAGTTCATCAATTTTAACAATTCTCGGATCCTCAATTCCTTTTTTTTCATAGTCGAATCGGGGCGTCAAGATTGGTAATTCATTTCTTTTTGTAATGTGAAGAGGTGAATCTAATTGACAGTAACCAATAGTAGAAAAATCGCCTTTAC
>JBMLTP010000265.1:0-2921 GCA_049239885.1 Crocinitomicaceae bacterium | reverse complement strand
TTGGTGACATACAACAACCCTTTAATATTGGTATCAATCATTCGTTCCCAGTCATCTGAAATTCCTGATTCAATCGGCCCTCTACCCACAGCCAAACCTGCGTTGTTGACTAATACGCGAATATTTGATTTTACCTCATCCGGAAGTGAATTAACAGCTTGAATTACTTCATTTTCATTTCTGACATCCGTCTGTAAAATGTAAACCTTGCAATTTTCGGAAGATAAGTCATGCTTTAGAATCTCCAAACGCTCCATGCGACGAGCCATCAGAATTAAAGAATATCCATTTTTAGCAAGCAAGCGAGCAGTAGCTTCTCCGAAACCGGAAGTTGCACCAGTTACAAACGCGAATTTATCCATAGAAGTAATTTATTTTGAGTGACTGACTTGGGTAACTTTTGACTATCAAAAAACATCAATGCCGCGATCATTAAAAATGGAATGGCAGGGATTTTATAGCGCACAATCGCACCAATGATTGGGGTCGTCAAACCAATTATCAAAAACAATATGATTGAAAATGTCAAACAAAACACCACGAATTTCCATTCCCGTGCACCTACTCGCTTGCCATAAAACCATGATAGAATCAAAATTCCAATTATGAACAGATTTTCCAATAATGGTGGTATGAACAAAATTCCCTTTACTTCCGTCGGCCATGGTCTTGTGAAAGCATTAAGCAGAGCATTTGGCGTTGCTTTGATAAATGACCAAAGATTTGGTTCTAGGTAACTCATTTCAATAGCGCTGTTCACATTTAATGCTTTTGAAAGATTGATGAAATCCCTTTGTTTATCGGCAATAATATTCAAGAAATTCAATTCCGGAATCGTCCAGGCAAGCGCATATCCAAAAAGTACACCGCTTATGACCATTGAAAAATGAACTAAAATTGTTCTTTTCGTATATTTTGAAATCCACCAAGCAATTACAGCTGGAACAAACGCAATGAAAACGTATAATTTCATTACGAGTAATATTGCTAGAAGAAAAACGAGAATTGGAATTCGCTTCCATTCCCATCGATCAAACATTAACTTATGAAAATTCCATCCGAATAATCCCAATCCAAAAAGTAAAACGGATTCTTTTAAAATACCTGAACTCCAAAAAACGACGGACGGAATCAAAAAAACAGCCAAATACGTTTTCCATTTACTTTTCGAATATTCAAAAAACAAACGCGCCAAAGAAAATGAACCTATGAATGCCAAAAAATTAAGTAGCAGACTATGAACGTGGTAATTTCCAAAAGAAACGATTCTAAAAATTGCATTAATTCGAATTACCAAACGATTGTCATTTAACAAACCATTGTCATAGGCTCGATACCAATTGAACATTTTGGAATAATAATTCGACTTAAAATAGTCATTCTCACAATTGATTCCAAATAACATTTTAAAAAAGTCACCTGGGTTTGTCCACAATGCGTCATACAAATACTTGCTATCGTCAAAATATTTAAAGGTATCCGCATCTCTTCTAACTGGGTAATAATAGGTGTAAAGTAAAAAAATAACGACTCCAGAAAACACTTTCAACAAGAAAGCAAAACGCAAGGATGACGCACTTAATTGTGTAGTTTTGAAATAGTTCAGTCGACCAATCAACCATAGAAAAAAGAGGATGAAAAAAAATGGCCACAAATAATGAAAAACGTGCATGCTCGGCAAAAATAAGACTTTTGACTGCAAGAAATTCGCCAATTCGTCAAAAAATATGTGTTTTAATGCGACAATCTGTCAGAAATATCCTGCTGGCATAAGACTTGTCAAGTAAGTGCAAAAATAAATACTATGAGAACTGGTCAAATCAATGTGCAAACGGAAAATATTTTTCCAATTATTAAAAAGTTTTTATACTCGGATCATGAAATCTTTTTACGTGAATTAGTTTCAAATGCTGTTGATGCCTCCCAAAAATTAAAAGTGTTATCCTCAAACGGAGAATTCAAAGGTGAGCTAGGTGATTTGAAAGTAGAAGTGATTTTGGATGTTGATGCGAAAACACTTACCATTCGTGACGCCGGAATTGGAATGACTGCTGATGAAATCGATAAGTATATCAACCAAATCGCATTTTCAGGTGCAGAGGAATTCGTTCAGCAATACAAAGGCAAAGAAGGTGCTGAGCAAATTATTGGTCATTTTGGACTCGGGTTTTATTCCGCGTTTATGGTTGCTGAGAAAGTTCAAATCAGAACCTTGTCACGACACGATGCATCACAAGCTGTTCAATGGGAAAGTAATGGATCACCAGAGTATACAATTACTGAAATTGAGAAGGAAAGTCGCGGAACAGACATCATTCTTTATATTGCTGAAGACTCAAATGAGTTTTTGGAGAAAGCACGCGTTTCCGATATTCTCAACAAATACTGTAAATTCTTGCCAACTCCAGTTTTCTTTGGAAATAAAACAGAATACATCGATTCTCCGGAAGGAGAAAAGGATGAAAATGATAAGGTGAAACGCGTTGCTATTGAAGTCCCAAATCAAATTAACAACACACATCCGGCTTGGACGAAAGCTCCTGTAGATTTAAATGATGAGGATTACAAAAACTTCTATCGTGAGTTATATCCGATGACCTTTGAGGAACCATTGTTTCATATTCATTTGAACGTTGATTACCCGTTTAATCTTACTGGAATCTTGTATTTTCCAAAAATCAAAGAAAATGTAGAAGTTCAACGCAATAAAATCAATTTATACTCCAATCAGGTGTTTATTACGGATAGCGTTGCTGAAATCGTTCCTGAATTTTTGACATTATTGCATGGAGTCATTGATTCTCCGGACATACCATTAAATGTTTCTCGATCCTACTTGCAAAGCGATGGAAATGTGAAGAAAATTTCAGCCCACATCACGAAAAAAGTAGCGGACAAACTGGCGGAAATGTTCAAAAAAG
>JBMLTP010000264.1:0-11816 GCA_049239885.1 Crocinitomicaceae bacterium | reverse complement strand
GATCAATTTGATAATGTGGTAACCGTACATTGTTTCAACTATTTCGGATATTTCTCCAATTTTTAAAGCAAAGACGGTAGATTCAAATTGTGGAACCATCATACCTTTGGAAGCTTCGATTTTCCCTCCCAATGGCCCGCTTCCAGGATCCATGGAATGAATTCTGGCCATGGTTTCAAAACTTTTTCCGTTGTTTATAATTTCATTTCGGATTTCGACCAAGGCATCATAGGCTCGTTTTTTATCTGATTTAGTTATCTCAGGATAATTAACGATTTGTTGAAAACCCAATTTCATATTAATGAATGGAATACTATCCTTCGGTATAGATGCATAAAATGTTGCTACTTCTTTAGGTGTAACAGTTAAATCTTTCGTCAATTTAAGCTCCATTTCTTGAGCGAGCATTTTATTTTTAATTTGAATACGAAATTCATTTTTTATTTCGGCAGTAGATTTACCATAAAAGTCTTCCAATTTTTGTCTACTGCCCATTTTGGATTCAATAATTCGCAGGCGGTTTTCCATTTCAGCATCCACACTTTGATCCGTTACTACCAAACTATCAAGAATTGCTTGATTTAGTAGAAGTTCTGAAATTAAAAGTTGTTCCAATATGCCGCATTCTTTGGAGAAATTCATTTCGTTGCCTTCAGATGAAGCTTGTAATTTTTGAATCTCCAAATCGGAAAGTAAAATTACATTGTCACCAACTTGAGCAACAACCTTATTGATTACTTTTCCCTGTCCAAAAGCGAAAATTGATTGAAGAAGGATAACAGTAAAAAGAATTTTATTTAACATTCCTTATTTTTTATCAAGGTTATAAAGAACATCATAGTTAACTTTTACTGTATATTTTTTATTGAGCTCATCTAACCATGTCTTCTCTAGGAAATTCTGATAATCTGATGTCACAGCTCCTTTTGCTTCATTAAATTCTTTCCTCATAATTGGCAGTTCATTTACCAATTTTACAACGTAGTGCTTACCCTCATGTGAGAATGGTTTGTTTCTTCCTACTATAAAAGCTCGACCTTGAAGATAGGAAGTCTGCTCAGGGTCAAATTTATTGATTTTAACTTTCAAGTTTAATTCTGATGTTGCATTAACTTTTTCGATAATTTCCTTTGATGTATTCGATTTTTTCTTCATCATTTTGAAAACCAAATTTGCATTTTCAGCAGAATTACATTCATAAATTTCAGCATCCAATCTTTTTGACCAAAGGTATTTGTCTCGATTTTCTTCGAAAAACTTTTTAAGTCCTGCTGTGTCCTTATTTGCTTTATTCCAAACCTTATCGGACATGACTTCGTATAAAATGATACCATCGTGGTATTCATTAACAAGAGCCTTGAAATCCGGATATTTCGAAACAAGCTTCGATTCTTCGTACTCCAAAATCGCAGTTTTAACCCAGTTTTTATATTGATTTTGAATTACTTTCTTATTCTCATCTTTTTTGATGCCACGATAAGATTTCTCAAGATATGCGGCAAATTGTTTTTGTGTGAATGATTGTCCATCCAAATTAAAAATTTCCAAATCTGTTGTTAATTTATCTGATTTCCATTTTCCAATGAAATAACTTGTATCTAGATTTGATTCAAACCATTCAAGGCCATTCGTTTTCGGTAATTTGAAATTGTATTGTTTCTTTAGTTTTTCTACAAAGGAATCTTGCGTTTTTTTGGATCGCTCATCTTTGTTAACCTTTGTTTGAAGTTCCTTTTTCATTGCTTCAAAAGGCTGAATATCTTTCCATTCCAATCGTTTAATGATGTGAAATCCATATTCTGTTTTAATTGGTTTACTCATCTCACCATCTTTTGTAAGTGAAAATGAGGCCTCTTCAAATACAGGAACCATACGTTGAGAAGTTCCCGACCCGAATGCGGGTAATTCTCCATTTTTCTTTGTTGATCCAGGATCATCGGAATAGGCAGCTACCATTTCTTCCCATTTGGAACCCTGCATTAATTTGTCGTAAATTTCATTACACTTCTTTTCTGCATTGGCAATCGCATCTTGACTGGCATCTTTTCCTGTTGCCACCATAATGTGTGCAACTTTGATTGTTCCTCTTGCCGGTCTCTTGTCGGTAACTTTCAAAATGTGATAACCATAGCGTGTTCTAAATGGATCTGAAATGGATCCAACCTGAGTCGTATATGCTTTTTCTTCGAATGGATAAACCATTTGAAATGCGGTAAAGAAACCAAGGTCTCCGCCGTTATTAACTGCTGATGGATCCTCTGAGCCATTTTTCATTTTCGCGACAGAAGCGAAATCTTCCCCTTTTTCAATACGCGCTTTCAAACCTAAAATTCGATTGTATGCTGCTAACGTATCTTTCGGACTGGCATTTTGATCCACTTTAATTAAAATGTGCGATGCTCTAACTTCAGTTTTTGTCCGTTCATATGCCTGCAAAACAAGTGTTTTATTTTCAGCTGAATCGATTAGATATGGATTGGCTAATTGCTTTCTATAACCTTCCAATTCCTTTTTCAGTTTTGGAATTGTATCGTATCCCAAGGCTTCAGCCTCAGCGACTTTCAATTTGAATTTTTTAAACATTTCCAAATACTCATCCAAGGTAGCCTTGTCATATTTTGGATCATTGTTGTTCTTTAAATAAATCTGCAAAAATTCACTTTTCGTAACTCGTTTTCCATTAATTTCCATTACGACAGGATCCGCTGGTCCAACTATAAGTTCCTGAGCATAGACATTTAGTCCTAAAAAAAAGAGTGAAATTATAAAAAGTACGTTTTTCATGTATTTGTATTTCTGATTATTTAAAATTAAACGCTCCTGAAATTAAACGAGCATTTTTAACATTTATTTCAAACTATAATTTGGAGCTTCTCTCGTTATTGTAACGTCGTGAGGATGAGATTCCTTTACTCCGGCGGACGTTATCCTGACAAATTTCGATCCTTTCAATTTATCAATCGAAGCAGCGCCACAATAGCCCATTCCAGCTCGTAAACCTCCAATGATTTGAAACATTACCTCCATCAAATTTCCTTTGAAAGGAACTCTTCCAGAAATTCCTTCTGGAACTAGTTTTTTAATATCGTCTTCAGCATCTTGAAAATAACGGTCTTTTGAACCAAGTTGCATGGCTTCGATTGAACCCATTCCTCGGTAAGACTTGAATTTCCGTCCTTCATAAATAATGGTTTCTCCTGGAGATTCTTCTACTCCAGCGAACATTGAGCCAAGCATTACAGAATCTGCACCCGCGGCTATTGCCTTTACAATATCACCCGTGTAACGAATTCCGCCATCAGCGATTACAGGAACCCCTGTGCCTTCTAGTGCCGCAGCAACGTCATTGACAGCAGTAAGCTGAGGAACACCGACACCTGCTATAACCCGTGTTGTACAAATTGAGCCTGGGCCAATTCCCACTTTCACGGCATCCGCACCTGCATCAACCAAATATTTGGCAGCTTCTGCTGTGGCTATGTTTCCAACAACAACATCAATTGTAGGGAATTTTGCTTTTACTTCTTTCAATTTATCAACTACACCTCTTGAGTGCCCGTGTGCCGTATCAATTACAATTGCGTCAACGCCAGACTTAACTAATGCAGCAACTCGATCTAACGTATCATGAGTTACGCCTACAGCGGCTGCAACCCTTAATCTGCCTAAGTGATCTTTACAGGAGATTGGATGCTCTTTTACTTTAATGATGTCACGATAGGTAATAAGTCCGATAAGTTTATTTTCCTTATCCACAACTGGCAATTTTTCAATGCGATTTTCCTGAAGAATTCCCTCTGCGGTTGCTAAATCCGTCCCGTCTCCTGTTGTAATAATGTTTTCCGACGTCATAATCTCTCGGATAGGACGATCAATATTCTTTTCAAACCTCAAATCGCGATTGGTAACTATTCCTTTTAATACGTTGTCCTCATTCACAACAGGAATACCTCCAATACTATTTTCTTTCATTAATTCAAGTGCATCTTTGACGTAAGCGTTCTCAAGTAATGTAATAGGGTCGATGATCATTCCACTTTCAGAACGTTTTACTTTCCGAACATTCATTGCTTGCATTTCGATACTCATATTCTTATGAATAACACCAATGCCACCCTGCTGGGCAATTGCAATCGCCAATCCTGCCTCGGTTACTGTATCCATCGCAGCCGAAATAATTGGCGTGTTTAAGGAAATATTTCTAGAAAATCTGCTTTTCAATTGAACATCTCTGGGCAGAACCTCTGAAAATGCAGGAACCAATAGAACGTCGTCATAAGTTAAACCTTCCGTGATCTGCTTCAAATTGTTAAGGGACATGAATCTATTTTTTTAATAAATTCTTGCAAAAGTATGAAAAAACATGGAATTTTTAGGAAGAATATAAAAGTGGCAAATGTTAAATAAGCTCAATAAATGAACTCTTTTACTGAAAATCATTAAACTTGTTGTGGAAATCAACAATGAAAGCAACGGTATTTGTTTTTTTTAGTTTTTTAAGTACGTGCCTTTTCGCTCAGCGCAAGGATATCGATACATCCAAAATGATACAGTTATCGGGTGTGGTTGTTTCTGAAGAAGATTTAGTTCCAATGCCATACATTACGGTATACGACAAATCAATACGAAAGGGAGTTTTTGCAGATTATTACGGTTTTTTCTCAATGGTATCATTTCCTGGTGATACAATTTGTTTTTCGTATTTTGGATACAAGACTTCTACCTACATTGTGCCGGACACACTCAAAGATAACCGATACAGCATCATTCATATGTTGCAGCGCGATACTGTTAATTTACCAGAGGTTACTGTTTATCCATGGCCATCGAGGGATGAATTCGCGAATTATTTTGTGAATATGAAGCCGTATGACGATGCGATGCGAAGAGCTCAAAAGGAACTTTCAGGCGAATCACTTGCATTTATCGCTGCTCGTTTGGATAGCGATGCGTCACTTGCACATGGATATGCTCAAAATCAACGCTACACAAAGTTGTATACCAACGGACAACTGCCAGTTAACAACCTGTTGAATCCATATTCCTGGGCAAAACTAATTAAAGATTGGAAAGAGGGAAAACTAGGTCGACAATAATTATTCAGTTTTATAATTCATACATCGATTATTGCATATAACTAACTACCTTTGTGGGCATGTCATTTTTGGGTAAATTCATGATTCGATATAAAACAAAGGAAGAAATAGAAATCATGCGCGAAGCGGCGCTAATTGTGAGTAGAACACTTGGTTTAATTGCTAAACAGATAGCACCAGGTAAAACACCAAAACAGCTCGATCGTTTAGCAGAGGATTATATTCGTTCACAAAATGCTATTCCTGGATTCTTAGGTTTGTATGGTTGTCCCAGTACACTTTTGATTTCTGTAAATGAACAGGTAGTTCACGGTCTCCCAACTGAACGCCCTTTTCAGGAAGGCGATATAGTTTCAGTTGATTGTGGCTCGCTTTACAAAGGTTATTATGGCGATCACGCTTACACATTTGAGGTTGGAGACGTAGATCCTGAGGTCAAAAAACTATTGGAGGTAACCAAAGAATGTTTGTACTTGGGAATCGAACAATGCACAAGTGGGAATCGTATTGAAGATATAGGTTGGGCGATACAGAATCATGCGGAAAGCCATGGGTATGGAGTAGTTAGGGAATTAGTTGGACATGGTCTTGGAAAATCGTTGCATGAAGAACCTCAAGTTCCTAATTATGGTCGTCGGGGTCGCGGGAAGAAAATTCAAAATGGCTTAACAATCGCTATCGAACCCATGATAAATATGGGAACTGAACAGGTAAAGACGTTGGATGACAAATGGACAGTAGTGACTGCAGATGGAAAACCAAGTGCCCATTTTGAGCACAATATCGCTGTTATCGATGGTAAACCTGAGATTCTGTCCACATTTGACTATGTTTATGAAGCTTTGAAAATGTAATGTATAGAGAAAAAAGAGCGGTTTCATTAGTAATTCTGACCCTTTTTGTTTATGCGACGAACATCTATTTAGAATATAATTCATTTGTTCTTCCTTTTCCAATTTTTGATTTTATTCTCATAATTATCGCGCTTCAATTCGCTTTTTGGAATCGTAAAGATTTGATTACATTTCGAAAGTTGTATTTCTATATTTATTTCACAACGCTTGTTTTTAAACTCTTAATGAACCCAATTCTTTGGGGATTTTATTTGAATGAAATCGAGATGGAGAAATTTTTGGATAACAATTATTTGGAGTACTTTAAGATAATTTATACACTATTAAGTATTGTCGTTTTTATTTGTTGGAGTGCTGTAGAAAAACTCAAAATGAGGCTACCTTGGGTAGGGATTATTTCAATCGTTCAAATATTGGGGTTATTTGAATTTAGCTATCCTGGAATGTATCTTGGTTATGTGTTTTTTGCAGGATATGTTTTGTATCAGAAGCCTACAAATTCACTGAGTTATATTTTGCCGTTACATGCGGTTCTGGACATAATGGCGCTATCGATGTTGACAATTATAAATGGTTAAAAAAGGAACGATTAATTGTGAAAGGAACTTTAAAAACTAGCAACTATCAGTTCTCAGTTTATTCAATAGCTACCCAAAAACCTGCGTAAAAACCACTCGCTAGCAAGAAGTATGATCAAAAACAAAATAACCACTACGTAATCGATTAATTTATTGAATGCCGTTTCTTCGAAGCTGATGGTTGTAATATCTCCTCGTTTTTCGATGTCGTTGATCAATTTTTGGTAATCTTTTAATAAGTAGAATTTTCCATTTGATTGTTTAGCAACTTGTTTGAGAACACCATGATTGGCAGCTGTTTCAATTTTTTCAAGTTCAATGTCTTCAACAATAAAAACTCCCGATTTTTTGTAAGTTTTTCCATTGAATTTTGTTTCTGCGTACCACTTGTATTTTCCTGCTTTCAACTTACCTAATGAAAGTTTATATCCATTTCCATTTGCTCCAAACTGCGATCTGAAAACTTTTCCGTTCGAATCAGTTAACTTCATTTCTATTTTTGGTTTTGTAATGGGTTCTAAAGCTGAATTGTAAAATGATGCATTCACGATTACATCTTCTTCAATTGAAAACCGTTTTGGAAACTCAATTCGAAGACCAGCTTCTTGTTGCTTAACCATCAAAAAGTTCATTGTTTTTGAAAACAATTCGCTAAATGCTTCGTGATTTCCGGAACGGATAAAATCGTTTAGTTTCCAACGCCAGAGACCTTCGCCATAGAGAATCCCAGTTTTTAAATTATTTCGGTTTACAAAAAACAACAAGGGATCAGATTTCTTAACCGGTCCAACTCGTTGATTTAATAAAACCAGCGGATTCCCTTCCACTTTGAGTGTTCCGAATTTACTTTTTAAGGGTGGATAGAAATCAAGTGCTTCAGCTACTTTCTCCGATAATTCGAAATCATTAAATCCTGAAGCAAGGGTTGGTTGAATATCATCCGTTTTGTTTCCTTTCATTCCTGAAATACCCAGATTCAATTTAGTCGCAACAGCAGCCTCCGTATTTGGTCCCAAAATATACAAAATTGGAATTCGTTTTTCTTGCAGTAATTGAAGAATTGATGCATCGAAATTGGCTCCAGGTTCGTGCCATACGACCAAATCCGTTTTTTCCAGGTTCTTATTCCAATCTTTTATTAAGACGCTTTCTGATTCAATATTTTCATTTTGATCCAATACTTCTTTTAGTGCGGATATATCGGGGTGAGGCGCTCCCGCCAACAATAGCACTTTATTTCTTGAATCGATAACTTCTACGTAGAAAGTCCGTTGGTTATTTTTTAAGGTGCTTTCACCATCCAAAGATTTCAATTTTACCACATAGGTTTGAAATCCAATTTTATTCGCTTTGAGTGTGAAATTTACCTGTTTGAAATCTCGTTTAGAATTAGAATAAGTAATTGATTGTGAAGCAATTTGTTTGCCATTCTCGAAAATACTTACACTAACAGATTTTCCACCGAGTTTAATCGATTCCAAATCAACTTCAACAGGAAATTCATTATTTAGAAATGCGATATCGTTAACTGAAACATTTTTAATGAGTTGATCCTTTCGAGGAGTCGTATCACCAACAGCCAATGAGAAAATAGGGGTGATGCTGATTTTTTCTGCTGCATAAGCAGGATTAGTCCCCACGTTATAATTCCCATCAGAAATGAAAGTTATTCCTCCAATATTTCGGTTATAGTAATCAAAATTTATTTTTTCAAATCCGGCTTCGAGGTTGGAAGTTTTCTCAGAGAAATCCAGTTTCTGATTTGAGACGTTTGAACCAACATACATATTAATCAATTCAAACTTTTCCCCGTATTTTTCTATTAGCTTTTCACGATACGAAGCAATTTGACTTTTCACCAAATTACTATCCCTGTGATTCATCATCGAGTTTGAATTGTCAATCAAGTTGATGAATATCGGTTTTTCATCTCGGTAGTTAATCGTTTGGAGAATTAACCCGAGCAACAAAATTCCAATTAAAAACAAGGATGAAAAACGAAGAACTCGTAAAATATTTTGTTGAAATGGTTTTAAATCGCCAAACCAACCTTCCTTCTTATAAAAATAAAAAGTTAATGTAACTGAAAACAGTCCGATTGGAATTAAAAACCAAAGTGAAAAGTCTGAAATCAGATGCATATTTCAAAAATACATAGAATTGGGCAATCGCTCTATTTAAAACGTGTTGAGATTCAAATTTTAATTATCCATTGGATTACGTGGAAATTTGGTCATTAATTGAAAACGCTGTCCTTGTTTTTCTAAACAAATTCTCCATAAATCGTCTAATTTCGTATCTAATACATCTTCCGTTGAGATATTATTTGCTGTTATCCAACTTTCGTTTTTAATTTCTTCGTCCAATTGACTCGGACTCCAACCAGAATAACCCATGAAAAAACGAATTTCTTTGTTCGGATTTTTAGCATTTTTTATTCGATCAGTGATTTCATCGAAGTCGCCGCCATAATATAGACCTTCGCGAATTTCAAGTGTGTTTGTGATATCAGAGAAAGAATGGATGTAATACAAGTTCTCTTTCGAAACAGGTCCGCCAAAGCTAATTCGAGCATTAATATTCGGAAAGTTATCGTCTAATTGATGTAAATCGACGTCAATGTAATTATTCAAAACAAAACCAAAAGTTCCTTCGTCGTTGTGTTCACAAATTAAAACTACTGAACGTCCGAAATAAACATCATCCGAAAATGGATCTGATATGAGAATGCTTCCTTTATTGGTCGGTTCATTGTTCTTGAAGGAGAAGTCTAGTTTTTTCATTGTAATTTATCAAAATTAAATTTAAATCCTTTTGAGAAATTATATTTAGTAATGGAATAATAGAAATTTTATTTGATTAAATCCAATGCCGATTTTGGTCTTAAAGCAGGATTCAATGAAAATCCATTGATGAATTGTTCGGATTGTTTTATTTGATTCATCGGGTAGAAAACTCCGTCAGGTTTATCGAAATAAGTAATGCCTTTCACTTCGCCACTATCAAGGTAAATTCTTAAATCAGAGGCGACGACACGATTCATTCCCATTCGTTTTTTTGTAAAACTTGAGTCCGTTTTGTTTGTTTCCTCAGGAAAATAAATTGTATGCGCGTTTCCTTGCACATCTGTTCGTACAACTTCATTGTTTTCAAACCAGGCGATCATATCCTTTCCTGCAATTTGGTTGTAATAATTACCTGAATCTACCTCCATTATTGCGTTTGCATTTCCGGAAACAATAATTTTTTCAACCAAAGTGTCTTTCAGAAAAACATCCATTTTCGTTCCTTTCAATTCGGTATTTTGCGCCCAAACAATTGGTTTTGATCGCAAATAAAGTAAATTATCATTTGGAAGATAAAACGCAGAATCTGCAATACATTGAATGGATTTGTTGTAAATATTGACATTTCTATTTCCAGTTATTTCTTTCGTTTTATTCAATGTATCTCTATAAAGATGAAGCGAATCCGCGTGAATATATATCGTGTCTTTGTCTTTGACTTTGAAAGCCATGGCCTTTCCTGTTAAATATGCATAGTGTTTTTCATTACTTGAATATGCGCGATTTCCTTGGAAAACCATATTTTGTTCATAGTCTTTGTAAAAGACATTCCCTTTTCCTTCGTAAGCTTGTTTTTGACCATTATAATAAAGTGTATCCCCGCGAATCAACGAATTTTTCTGAATAATTTCTGCTTTTTGGTAAAGCACGCCTTCCTCTTTTTGGACATTATACCAGCCTTTTTTGCAAAGAATAGTAACCGTATCATTTATAATTTTTGTAGGCCCATAAAAATAGCTCGTTTGCTTTTCATAAGAAAACTGCAGTGTATCAGTAGTGATGGCTAATTTTTCTTTTTTATAGTTGACATTTCCACTGAAGAAGAAGCTTCCCTTGTTTGGATAGAAATATCCAGTTCTGCTGGTGATTTTTTCGTCTGAAATAATGGATTCAATTGTTCCAAATCTGCGGTAAATAGCTTTCCCGTTCTTTGCGTCATAATCGAGCGAGTCAGTTGTGATTTTGTATTCGCTGTCTCGCACACGTACGTGACCCCATAGCTTTGCATATTTGGCACTTCCGTCGTAATAAAGTGAGTCGCAAAATAAATTTACATCATCTTTTCTAATTTGTACATTACCATAAGCCCGAACGATTTTGTTCTTTTCTTGATAATGAGCTGAATCACAAAACATGGTATTGCCTTGGTAATTAAAACTAACGGAGCCTACCAAGCGATGCAGTCCTGTCTTTTTATCGAAATACATTTTTTCAGATCCAGGAAGCAGTTGTAAAAGGTTTTTTTGACTCAATAAAATCCCACTTAAAAAAAATGCGCCTGTGAAAAGCGCACATTTTAAGATATGTTTATTTTTAATCAAGCGTTTGAAAGCGTTTGAATTCTATCTGGACCTACTGAAACAACCTTAATTGGAACTTGAAGTTTTTCCTCCAGATAAGAAACATATTTTTTAAGTTCTAAAGGTGCTTTTGAATAGTCATCCAATTGTGTTAAGTCACAATTCCATCCTGGTAATGATTCATAAACTGGTGTATAATCCAGGTCGTTCACATCAAAAGGAAAATCGGTTACTTTTTCGCCATTCACCAAGTAGTGCGTGCAAACTTGAATTGAATCAAAGATGCTTAAAACATCCGCTTTCATCATTGAAAGTTCAGTAACTCCATTAATCATAATGGCGTAGCGCATTTGCACTAAATCAATCCAACCGCAACGTCTCGGTCTACCTGTTGTCGCACCAAATTCTCGACCTTCTTTACGAATTGCTTCGCCAACTTCATCATCCAACTCAGTAGGGAAGGGACCACTACCAACTCGTGTGCAGTATGCTTTGAAAATCCCAATGACTTTTCCGATGCGAGTAGGAGCAATTCCTAAGCCTGTGCAGGTTCCAGCTGTAACCGTATTCGAAGAAGTAACGAATGGGTAAGTGCCAAAATCGATATCCAACATCGTTCCTTGTGCGCCTTCAGCCAATACCTTTTTACCTTCAAGCAGCGCTTTATTTAAGTAGTGCTCACTATCAACAGCATGCAAATTGCGAAGAACTTCAATTCCCTCCATCCATGCGGATTCATGTGCTTTAATATCATACTCAAAACCTTCGTAATGCTTGAGCATTCCAACGTGTTTTTCAACTAGCGCATCGTATTTTTCTTTAAAATTAGGTGAGAAAATATCTCCAACGCGAAGACCATTTCGTCCCGTTTTATCCATGTATGTTGGTCCAATTCCTTTCAAAGTTGAACCAATTTTGTTTT